>CASGHD010000176.1 GCA_949319575.1 uncultured Anaerolineales bacterium
AGAGACGGCGACGGAAGAAGGGTAAAATCGGTTGTGTCGACTTCAGTCGGCTCGACGACAACGTTTTTTGTCGGCGGACATTATGAGGTCGTAGTCACGGATACAGGCACGTGTCGCCACGGCGCCACGGCGACGCAGGTAAACAAGTATTACCCCGCAGGAGGCGGGGCTGGAAGTCAACGCATTGCCATGCGCAAGGACACAACTCTCTACTCTCTACTCTCTACTCTCTGAATTTTATGTCCTTCATCTGGTCATCCCTCCTCTATCTTTTATTACTCGTTCCGTTGTTGGTTTGGGTATATCAACGAATCCAAAAACGGAAACGTGAAGCCGCCGCGCGTTACGGGAGTTTCGGCGCGTTGCATGATTCGTCTGGCAGCGCATTCACGCGGCGTCAATTCCCCGCAATCCTTTTTCTCTTCGGCATTACGATTCTGATTCTTTCTCTCGCGCGCCCGCAAGCTGCAGTCAGTTTGCCTAGGATCGAAGGCACAGTCATCCTCACGTTTGACGTTTCGGGAAGCATGTCGGCGGATGATTTGAAACCGACCCGCATGGAAGCCGCAAAAGCGGCCGCGCTCGAATTCGTAAAGAAGCAACCCACAAGCGTGAAGATCGGCGTGGTGGCGTTCAGCGATGGCGGCATCACGGTGCAAAACCCAACCGGCGAACGCGGCGAGATCGTCGACACCATCGAGCGCCTCGTGCCTCGACGCGGCACCTCGGTTGGAAATGGAATTCTCGTGGCGCTTAACACGATTGTTGTAGATGCTGGCGACCCGCCGTTCTTGAGCGCGAATAATATCCCCGACATATCCCAGCCGCAAGCGGATGCCGCGCCTCAGACCGATGCGCTTCCTGAAGGATGGTATCCGTACTCGGCGATTGTCCTGTTCACCGACGGCGAAAACAACCAGGACCCCGACCCGGTCGCCGCGGCGGATATTGCCGCAGATTTTGGAGTCCGCATTTACACGGTTGGCATCGGCACAGTGGCGGGAGCAACCATCACCGTGGATGGAATCACCGCCCATTCGCAACTCAATGAGCCGATCCTGCAAGATATTTCGACGACAACTGGCGGAGTCTATTACAACGCGGGCAACGAGCAAGACTTGCAACGGATCTACGACGACCTTCAACCCAAACTTGCCATCAAAAAAGAAGAAATGGAAATCACCTCGATTCTCGCGGGGCTGGGGATTCTGCTCTTTATCCTCGGCGGCGCGCTCTCGCTCCTCTGGTTTGGACGCATCCCATGAACATGTTGTGGGCATCCTCGCTCTATTTGTTGTTCCTCATCCCGCTCCTCGCAATTGCCTATGTATGGATTTTGCGCCGGCGCAAGCCGTTCGTCATCCGCTATTCGAGCCTGTCACTGGTGAGGGAAGCGGCGGCGCATCAATCACAATGGCGGAGGCACGCGCCTTTCATCCTATTCCTGTTCGCGCTGACAAGTTTGATCCTCGCATTGACCCGACCCACTGCTGAGATCGTTGTCCCATCCAACCGCGCCACGATCATCCTCGCGCTCGATATTTCTCGAAGCATGTGTTCGACGGATATTCCCCCGAATCGCTTGATCGCCGCGCAAGAAGCCGCGATTGAGTTTGTTCAGAGTCGCAATGAAGACGCCCAGATCGGCATCGTGGCGTTTGCTGGTTTTGCCGAACTTATCCAACCGCCCACAAAAAACAGGGATTTGCTCGTCAACGCGATTGAGAATCTTTTTCCCGCGCGTCGCACGGCGATCGGAAGCGCCATCCTCCGTTCCATTGACGCCATTGCGGAAATTGACAGCCGCATCCCACCGACGCAATTGAACGCGGATCCGCAACCTCCACCCGAGGGAGAATTCGCGCCACACATCATCGTCCTGCTCACCGATGGCTCGAATAACGCGGGACCCACGCCGTTCAATGCCGCAAACGAGGCGGCTGCGCGCGGAATTCGCGTGTACACGATCGGGTTCGGAACGGTCAACAACACGTCCCCAATGAACTGCGGCGATGCATTTTCAGAGAGCGATCAATTTGGCGGACCCGGCTTCGGGCTGGGTTTTGGCGGCGGCGGTGGCGGAGGTTTCCGCCGGGAACTGGACGAGGTCACGTTGAAGCAGGTCGCCGAGATGACGGGGGGCGCGTATTACGCGGCAACCAGCGCGCGCGAATTGCAAAATGTATTCCGCAACCTGCCAACGTATCTTGTCGTCACGCGTGAAACGACGGAGATCAGCGCCTTCTTCAACGCGCTCGGCGCGCTGTTGATCCTTGTTGCGATATTCCTTTCGCTGAGGTGGAACCCGGTCTTGTGATGGTGTGGGGAAAGTTCTCGGCTATACTTCACAGCTATGAATGAACAAAGAAAATATTTTTGGGAGGGCATCCGCGCCGAAATTCCGCTGTTGATCGGTGTCTTCCCGTTCGGCATGATCTACGGCGCGCTGGCGTTAGACGCCGGGCTGTCCGCCGCCGCGGCGCAGATGATGTCTTCAATGGTGTTTGCGGGGTCGGCGCAATTCATCACGGCGCAGCTTGCAAAGGATTCAACGCCGGGTTTTGTGATCGTGCTGACGATTGCCGTTGTGAATTTGCGGCACATGCTGTATTCCGCTTCGCTCGCCCCCTATCTTGCTTCCGTTTCGACGCGCTGGAAAATGCTGGTGAGCTATCTGCTCACCGACGAGGCGTATGCGCCCAGCATCAACCATTATGAAAATGAAGGAATCAAACCGTTCAGTCATTGGTTCCTGTTCGGCGCGGGAGCCGCGTTGTGGATCAACTGGCAGATCAGCACCGCGCTGGGAATCTTCCTCGGCGCGGCGATTCCCGATTCATGGTCGCTGGATTTCGCGCTTCCATTGACATTTATCGCGATGGTCGTGCCGGTGTTGAAGAACCGACCGGCGGTTACGGCGGCGTTATCGGCGGGATGTGTGGCGCTTGCCGCGTATTCGCTTCCGTACAAATTGGGATTGATCGTCGCGGCGTTGGTCGGCATCGCTGTTGGAACGTTTTTGGAGAAGCGGATGAAATCGACCTCCGACGAGAAACTGCCGATTCAAGCCAACCTGCGTAACTCTGTCGATGAATAACCTCCGGGAGAATCAATGACTATCTGGCTTGTGATGCTGGTGGGTGGGTTAATCACGTTCGGGATACGGTTCTCGCTCATCTACGCGTTCGGCAGGCTCCACATCCCGGAAACGATGCGAAAGGCGTTGCACTATGTTCCCCCAGCGGCGCTGTCTGCCATTGTATTCCCGGAGTTGTTTATCAGATCCGGTAGTTTCGAGATTTCGCTGGATAACCATCGCCTGCTGGCTGGGTTATTCGCGGTGATCGTCGCAGGGGTAAGCCGAAATACACTGGTTACCATCCTGGCAGGGATGGTGGCATTGTTCGTCTTACAAGTCGTTTTGCGGTAGATTTACACGTAGATCGTATAGATCTGATTGTCCCCGGCGCGTTTGGCAAGAGCGAGCGCTTCGCGTGTGTTATTCATCAACGCTTCGATCTCCGTGGATGCGGTGATGCGCCCCGAAGAAACGATTCCCACACTTAAGTCGACTTTTAACTCGGTGTCGTCCAGCAATGTTATTTTTGTATGAGCAATGCCTTTGAGGATGCGCCCCGCCACGTTTTCCGCCTCCGCGCCAACCACGCCCGGCAGGATGAGGATGAAGGTGTCGCCTTCATAACGCCCAAGCCCGTCGTAGGGCCTGCTCTTTTCACGAATGCCCTGCGCGATGAGCGTCAACACATCGTTACCGACGCTTCTGCCATGCTGGTCGACGATGGCTTTGAAATTATCGGCATGGAAGGCGATCAGGCTGAGCGAAGACTGGTTGCGGCGGGCGCGTTCCAATTCGCCGCGCGCCAGGTTAACGAACGCATTCTGGTTCAAGGCGCCGGTCAGGTTATCGAGCATGGCAGTGTGGTCGAGCGTGTCTTTTGCCTGCACGAGACGGTCGCCCAAACTGAGAATGCGTTCGCCGATGTTAACGCGCGATTTCAATTCCACAGGGACGATGGGCTTGCGCAAGTAGTCGTCTGCGCCGGTGCGCGGGGTGGTCACATCCGATTCCTGCACCTTTTGCGTGATGAGCAGGATATAGATGTAATACGGAGGGCGCGCGTCGCGCACGCGTCGGATGAAACCCTGTTCATCGATATCCGTTCCGATGCGATCGGCAATGACAAAGCGGATCTCCTCGCTGTGCAGGAGTTTCCAGGCGGCGTCGCTATTATCCGCAAGAACGATCTCATGACCGTTCACCTGTAACACCTGTTGGATGACCGTTCGCTCCATAAGATCGTTGTTGATGACGAGAATCTTCATGCGGCTCCTATTTCGAATTAATTATATCCCACTCCATGCAAGATTCTGCTTGTGTTGACAAACCCTATCTCCCATAGTAATATTTGCGCCGCTCTCCTTACGCCGAGGTAGCTCAGTGGTAGAGCAGGGGACTCATAAGCCCTTGGTCGGGAGTTCAAATCTCCCCCTCGGCACACCGTTTCATAGTGAAACACTCTTCTTATATATGGTGGTCTCTACACAAAGGAGATCACCATGTGTGCTTTAAATACGCAAGACCAGGGGATTATCGTACTCCCGCAACAAGATTATCTGCCCATCCTGATCGAGTCTTTTCTGATCGACCGCAGATCACAAGGGCTTTCCCCAGGAACCATTGAGTTCTATACCAAGAAACTAAAATATTTCCAACAATATTGTGAAGGGTTCGCACTAACACAAGTCTCTCAACTTACATCGGATTTCATTCGTAGATACATTCTTGAGGTCTCTGAAACTCACAACCCAGGTGGTGTACATGCCTGCTTTCGCCCACTGCGCACCATGTTGTATTGGATCGAGGAGGAAGAGATCATGCCGCCGGAGTGGAAGAATCCAATCCGCAGGGTCAAAGCGCCCAAGTTGCCGACCGATCCTATCGAACCGATCCAGATCGAAGAAATCCAGCAACTGCTGAAAACCTGCCAAAGCAATTACTCTGGCGTCCGTGACAAGGCGATGATGCTGGGATTGTTGGATACCGGCGCCCGCGCCAAAGAATTCCTAACCATCAACCTGGAAGATGTGGACCTGGCAACCGGGGCTGTGATGATCCGCCAAGGCAAAGGGCGCAAGCCACGCATGGTGTTCCTCGGGCGAAAGACCATTCGAGCCATCCGTGGGTATCTTCGATATCGAACAGGTAACCACCCTGCTCTTTGGATGTCCACTCGCGGGGAGCGGATGACTTATGCAGCATTACGATGCCTCCTGCGCCGGCGTGCAGAATTGGTGGGTATGAAAGAGATTCCCACCCCACACGATTTCCGCCGCGCCTTTGCCCTGGTCATGCTGCGCAATGGCGTGGATATCTTTGCCCTCCAAAAACTGATGGGACATTCCGACCTGCAGATCCTGCGGCGCTATCTGGCACAGACTGATCAGGATATTCACAATGCTCACATGCGGGGCAGTCCTGTGGATAGCAATTTGTAGAATAGGGTACGC
>CASGHD010000177.1 GCA_949319575.1 uncultured Anaerolineales bacterium
ATTTTGGCGGGTATCCTTGCGTTGTGCGCTTTTGTTCTCCCCTTCTGGAAGGGAGAGTCCATTAGCCCTCAACTTTTGCAGAGCGAGGCGTTGATCGGGTTTCTCGGTCTCGCCTATTTGCTTGGCGTTGTTTTCGATAAACTCGCTGATACGATACTGACTCCCGCAGAGCATTACTTGCGAATCAAACAGGGAGCAAAATTTCTTGACGATCATAAAAACTTCAAAGGGAAAGACCCCTTCCCGCAAAACGATCTTGAATTCAGCCTGAGAAAAGCAAAAGATGGTCGGCTCGAATGGATGAATTCCCTCAAAAGCCGCATCCGCACCAGCCGCGAACTGGCAGTGTTGGGCTTGCCCGCCGTGATGGGATTGGCTATTTATGCGGGCGTCACAAGAAATTGCGCCTCCGCTCAATCCGCGTGCGCCGCATGGTGGATGTATCTTCCCGTCGCGTTGAACATGATCCTCTTCATTGTAATGATCTGGCTTGAATCAAGAACATCCGACGAGGATTCGTTGGGCGGTAAGAATCAAACGAAATTAAAGACACACCAGCTTTCGCGCGACCGAGAAGCAAGAGACTTACAGCTTCAACAAACAAAAAGGCAAACGCATATCGCTTCCACTCCTTATTATCTGTTGCTTGCCAATTCGATCATCACAACGGGAATTATCGCGGTCTTCAATCTCGATAACCAAATTATCGTTTTACTTGCTGTTGGGGGAACCATAATTTCCCTGCTTGCGCTTTGGTCGTGTTTGCGGATCACGCACACGTATTTGAAGTTCATTGCAAGGGAAATGTCTTCTGCGATCAAGAAGTAAGAACAATCACCTGTGTCAAGCAAATTCAGCGCGAGTGTGAAGCGTGGCGCAATTCAGTCTGTTATTGGGGAATGGCGACATGAATGTCGCGTTACGGACCACTGCATCATTTAATCGCTTTCTTTCTTGCGCGGAAGTGCGATGATAATTCCCAGCACGAGGGCGGCGAGGGCGATTGCCGTGACGCTGAGAGTCGTCTCTTGCGGACTCTTCGTTGTGAACGCAATCGCTGGCTGAGTCGTTGGCGATGGGGATGTAATGAACGCGGTGGAGGTTGGTTGAAGCGGGGAAAATGTCGAGGTGACTGAAGCAGACGTCACCTGCGGAGGAGGCGTGGCGCCTTTCATCACAAGAAGTTGTTGACCGACGTACACATCGTCCGTATTCCAATTATTGAGTCGCTGAATCTCTTTGATCGTTGTGCCGTATGTGATGGCGATGCTCCACAGCGTTTGCCCGTATTGCACTTCGTGAATTACGTCGCCGCCGAGGTTTGCGGTTGCGATGGCGATGGGAAGCGAATATTGCGGGAGTGTTCCGTTTTCTGCGGCGAGGGTTGCGCCCGCGTTATACGCCTGTTGCGTGAGAGGGATGCCCGTGAGGATGGCGCTCGCGTTCGATTGCATTTGCCCGCTGGTGGTTTGGAGCGCGGTTTCGATGACGAAGATATAACCATCTTCGGTTGCGACGATGCCCGCGCCGATGTCACTGCGATATGGCGAGAGCATGGTGTTCGTGTGCGGCTCATCACCAAGCCATGACTGCACCGCGTCATCCGCGCTTTGGGCTGGTGTCCAATTTTCAGAGCGATAGCCATCTTGTGAAAGATCGCCCGAAAGCGGATAGCCCAATGTCATCATCCATTGACCGAGCGTTAGATCGTTGGGTCGCCAGTGACCAGGCATGCCCGACGCGATTCCGTTCGCTTGCTCTTGCGCGATCTGCATCAAGGCGGGATGAACGGCGAGAGCGTTCAATCCGTTGGCGAGCCGCAACGCGTTGACCGCGTTGATAAGTTCGGCGGGAGTCGGCGTTGAGTCTTGCGCGCGGGCAAAATTAAAGGGGACAAGAGCAAGCAACAAGAGCGAGGTAAAAATTATTTTCTTCAGCATCAAAACGATTCTCTTTGTTTAGACTCTTTATCCGCAATTGTCTTCAACCGTTCTTGTCCGCGCTTGCCCATGCTTCAATCTCGACTTTATAAACAGGGCTCGCCAAAGCGGCGACATATAACAGGGTACTGCAAGGTTTGTGTCCGTTCAGTTTGGATGCGACCAACTCGCGCCTCTTCGCGGTATCAATTTCACCTACGAGATAATAGGTCAGCTTGATAATATTTTCCACGCCCATATTCGCGGCTTGAAGGTTGCGGAAGATATTCTCAAGAGCAACGTCTATTTGCTCAATTGGGTCGTCTGGCACAGCGCCATCTTCCCTCATACCTACCTGACCAGAAAGGATCAAAATGCGCTCATTCCCCGAAATTTCAACTTGATGGGAATACGCGCCAAGCGGCTGATGGACATTTTGCGGATTTCGAAATTCTTTCATGGGGTCACTCCTTAATGGGAGCGCTCAAAGGTTGTAGATAGCCCAACAGACTAACCACGGAGACACCGAGTCACGAAGTTTTTTTTAATTGCTTTTCTCCGTGTTTCCGTGACTCCGTGGTTAGGGTTTCCTGCCTGTGGTGAAACCCATCTATATACTTTTAGCGCGCCCCTCCTTAATGATCGGCGGTACGGCAACTTGCAAATATTATATAATGATTTCAGGAACAGAAAACAAACATGGATATTACTCAAACCCTTCACGTCACAAACCGAAAAGACTGGCGGGACTGGCTAAAGACAAACTACAAGACCGAAAAAGAGATCTGGTTGGTCTACTACAAGAAAGCGACAGGCAAGTCGCGCATCGAGTACAACGACGCGGTGGAGGAAGCCTTGTGCTTCGGCTGGATTGACAGCATCGTCAAGAAGTTGGACGAGTATTCAACAGTTCAACGCTTTTCGCCGAGAAAGCCAAAGGCGAGTTATTCGCAAGCCAACATCGAACGATTGCGAAGTCTGGTGGCGAAGAAGAAAGTTGTGAAAGAAGTCGTTGATTCGTTGGGTGATATTCTGAACGAGGAGTTCGTCATCCCGCCTGATATTTTGAGCGCAATCAAAGCCAACAAGGAAGCGTGGAAGAATTTCCAGAAGTTTTCAGATTCTTATAAACGGATTCGCATCGCGTTCATTCATGGGGCGCGTCATCGTCCTGAGGAGTTCAAGAAACGCCTGCGACATTTTATCGAGATGACGGAGAAGAATAAGATGTTCGGGTTCGGCGGGATCGAGAAGCATTATTAGAAATTGTTATGCACGAGCAAGCGTTTGATTAAAAGAGGTGAAAAAAAACATGCTATACTGCATTTGACGAAGGCATAACAATAGACACTCAGACACTCGCGGAGGAATGAAATGTCGTCGCAAAATTACATTCCAACAATACCAAGATACGAATATAAAATGGTGCAATTACCTCAAACCTTTTGGTTTAAGCAAGATACAGGAAAGGAGGTGGCTTTATATTTGGAGGGGCTTGCAAAGCAATACGGCACACAAGGATGGGAATTTTATCGTATAGATTCAGTTGGCGTTGCTGTTCCTGCGGGATGTCTGGCAAAATTACTAGGCTCCCAAGTGGAATCAATGAGACATTACAATGTCGTCACATTTAGACGCCCAATCCAATCACAGAATTAGTCCTTAGAAATTATTATGAATTGCACGAACCTTATAGATATATTTTCAACGCTTGCAAATATTGCTATCGTCATATCTGTCCCATTTCTTATTTTCCAGTTGGCAGAAATGCGTCGTACTACATTAGCACAATCATACGGCGTAGCTCGTGAGATTTTGCAGTCAGAAGAAGTGCGGCAGGCTAGAAAGACGATCTTTGAATTGGGATCGAAGGGCAAGAAGATAAAACAATGGAGTAAGTCCGAAATAAAATCCGCAGAGACGGTATGTCACACGTATGATTCGGTAGGGCAAATGGTGCGGAATAATTTGCTCAAAAGAAAAATCATTGTTGATAGTTGGGGACATTCCATACAACGCAGTTGGAGAATTCTGGAACCATTAATACAGAAGTATCGTTTGGAATGGAACTCGCCAGAAGTATGGGATGACTTTGAGTGGTTGGCTAAGATGTCAGAAAATAAAATGGCTAGCTAAAGACTTTTATTTCTATTTATCTCCGCGCGGACCACGTCCACGCGCTGGTTGAATCCATCGGGGTTAAACGAATCGCTGAACACAACATTGCGTAACAAATCCATCAACTCGGGCGTGTGCTTCATCGGTCTGCCTGAGGCGAGGCTGACGTAGGCAAACTCCACCCACAGCATGGACTTGAGTCGCGTGCCTTCGCTGTCCAGCATCAAGCCTTCGACGACGATCCCATTTTCCGAGTAGTGCATCACACGCGTGCGGATGCGGACTTTTTCCATCACCAGCACGGGTCGCAGGTAGGCGATCTGCGTCTTTGAGATTACCCAAGCTGCTTTTGCTTGTTCGGCATGTTCGTAAATGTTGAGATTGTAAAACTGGATCAGATGATCTTCACGGGCGTTGATGAAGTAGTCCATGTAGCGGGCGTTGTTGAGATGCCCAAACGGGTCGCAATCTTGAAAGCGGGCGACGACTTCGCTTTCGGGTTCTTTGAGGAGGGTTTGCTCTGGACTCATTTTTACAGTTAAATCCCCGCGTTCAATATCGTGACAACGCTTTCCACCATCTTCTTTATAGTTGACTTCTTCAATTCCCCAACAGACTCGACGATCAAACTCGCGTTTGCGGTGAATAACTTGCCTGGTCTTGCATAACTGGTAACGCGCAAAGCACCGCTCTGGAAATCTTTTTCAGAAAGAACGATGGCTTTCTCGTCACCGTATGGGTTACTTGTGACTTGGCAGAGAATCCAATCATCGCGCCCCGCATCAGCAAGAACAACAGCGGGACGCATTTTGGTGCGCGATAAATCGGAAAATGGAAATGGGACGAGGACTACTTGCCCGACTGAAGGTACGCCCACGCTTCCTCCTCTTCAGGGCGGTCCCAATCCTCTGCCAGCGCGGCTTCACTCAGCAGGACTGTCTCCGCGACAGTCATCGGCTCATCTAAAATCGTCAAGATAGCGCGGCGACGCGCAGACAGTTTTACACTTGTGGGCAAACGAACTGTCCCATCTTTTTCGACAGTCACTTCAATGGAACGTAATACCATCTTACACCTCGCCCGTTATTATACTCTTACTACCCTTCGAGACTCGCGCTATCCACAATCCCCACAATGACCGAGATCACGCACCCGTCAGGGATTCCCAATACTTGCCTCGCGCCGTTGCCTTCGCGGTTGACCAGCACGGTGTCGCCGATTCCCGCTTGTGAATTATCCAGCGCGATGAAATCATCGTCGGGCCTTTCGCCGTCAATTAAGAGAGGTTGGACGACGAGCAGTCTACGATTCTTGTAGTGCGCGTGGCTGATGGTGGTGACGATTGTTCCGATTACTTTTCCAAGGATCATAGTTTCATTCCAACACGGTGGTCGAGTAGTCCCGCAATGCTCGCCGCGGGACGTATCGAGACCACCAGTTTTCAAGAATATTACTGTAACAAAAATTGCTTTACGACGTGGTGGTCTCGATACGGGGCGGGAAAACCCCGCCCCTACTCGACCACCGATGTTTACTGATTAAGTATATCTATTTTGACCAGCCTTCAACGCATACTCAAACTCACCGTCAGGCTTCACTTCTAATTCATCCACGATCCCGATTAACGCCAGATCAATTGGCACAAATTTTTCATCTCTCATTGCAAGCGCGGCTTCGCGGGAACGCACCATCACGCATAAATCGCCCACTCCTGCGTGGACAACATCCGCCGCGACTTGTAGGACGCCGATGGGTTCGAGTCTCTTGTTCAACGGTTGGACGACGAGCAACTTCACGCCTTCGATGTTGGGATATTTGATCGTGCAAATCGCGTTGCCTTTGACGCGTCCGAATAACATTTTATCCTCCCCTTCGATTCAAGCGAACGTGTGGCGCGACATTTATGTCGCAAGCCAGCGAGATGCGACATAAATGTCGCGGTACGAAAAACAACAACGTCATTTCATCCCTGTTGCTTTGAGCGCGCGCTTGATGATCGCGTCGAGCAATCCCGCGTCCACTTGATTCCCAAGTTTCGCAAAAACTTTTTCGCGGATACGTTTCTCCAACTGCGCTCCCTTCTCCCTTTGGGGAGAAGGGCTGGGGATGAGGGGTTGTCCACTTTGAGATAACGCCGAAGAAACTGAATCAACCCTCCCCGTTGAAAGACGCGGCTTCACATCCGACAAATAAGGTCGCACAGGCGCGGCGGGTGGAGAATCATCCGCGAGCAATCCCAACGTCCGCGCTTTTTCAAAGGCGAGATCGGTCAACACAACGTCGTCATTTATTTGCAAAGACTTGACGCCGTTGTGATAAAGCTCTTCGATATCTTGATCGGTGAAAAACTTTTTACTCATGATTTCCGAAATGTGGTCTTGCCATCGGCTTCGAGCGTGTCAATGATCGCCATGATGACCGCGTCTACGGGCGTGTCTTTTGTGATGTTCGTTTGCCGCGCCGATGAACCCGACGCGGTCAGCACCAAATCGCCGACGCCCGCGTCCACGGTGTCAACGGCGACATACGGCTTGCCCGACACCGCGCCCGTTTCGTCGGTCTGCCGCAGGATGAGCAATTTGCGCCCGTGCAATTTTTCGTCTTTGATGGTGGCTACTGTTGTGCCGATCACTTTTGCGATGAACATTTTTGACTCCAAATCCTTGCGAAGGTTTAAAACCTTCGCAAGGATGATTAATATTTGGATGAAGAACTCGCTTCATTCTTCGGGGACGCCTGATCGCTCGGACCCTGAATGATCTTCACCCCTGCCGACGCGCCGATGCGAGTCGCGCCTGCCTGGATCATATTCTGCGCGTCCTCAAACGTGCGGACTCCGCCCGACGCCTTGACGCCCAAATGTGGACCGACCGCCTTGCGCATCAACTCCACATCGTGAGCCGTCGCGCCGCCGCCCGCGAATCCCGTAGACGTTTTGACAAAGTCCGCGCCTGCTTCTTTAGACGTGAGACTTGCGATGGTTTTCTCTTCATCGGTCAACAACACAGTTTCGATAATGACTTTGACGATGATGCCGCGCGCGTGCGCCGCTTTGACCACGCCGCGAATATCCCGCGCAACTGTTTCAATGTCGCGCGCTTTCAACGCGCCAACGTTGATCACCATGTCAATTTCCGTCGCGCCTTGTTTGATGGCTGTTTCGGTTTCAAATGCTTTCGCTTCGGAAGATGTCGCCCCAAGTGGAAAGCCGATCACTGTGCAAACTTTAACATCCGACCCCTTGAGCAATTCCGCGCACAGACTCACCCACGTGGGGTTCACACATACAGACGCGAAACTATATTTGCGCGCTTCGTAGCAGAGCTGGGCGATTTCTTGTTGTGTAGCATCGGGCTTGAGCAATGTATGATCAATCAGCCCCGCGAGTTCTGGTCCTTGCGGAATCACTCCAAGCGTGGACGATATCCGCTCTGCGCCTGCTTTGACGACATTGCCCACTTCGTCGAAACACATGCGGACACAGAGACCATCCGCGCAATCGAACTTGCAGTGATGCGCTTCAGGATTGCTGGCGCGCGTTTCATCTTCCATCATCGCGGCAAGCACTTCATGGGTGATAATTTCTACGAGTTGTTCAACGAGTTTTGGGTCGGGTTTGGTCATTGTTGGTTTTGTAGGGGCGAGGTCGTCTCGCCCTATTTGTTTGATTCAAAATATTGGGCGGGGAGACCCCGCCCCTACGTAAACATCATTTCAAATACATTTTCTCCACCGATTTTATCTTATCCACGCGCTTTGTGTGACGGTCGCCGCGATGGGATATGAGAAGAAACATGATGGATCGCGCTACACCACGGGCGGATGTTCTCCCGCTCCAACCAAAATACGGCGCAAGTTGACGAGTCCTGCGCGGTTGAGTTGCAGTTTTTCGACGGCGGCGCGACCTATGGGAGTCATTCCCAAAATCAGCGTAGTATCGTCGCTCCATGCGAAATGGTCGCTCCAGCGGTTTCGACGCGGATCGAATAATGGCACAACCACCTGCGAGACTGGATCCACGGCTTCGGTATTCGTGTACTTACGGTTGTTGCATCCCTGACATGCCAGGGCTAGATTATCTAACGCATTTGCGCCCTTTTTGGACAGTGGAACGATATGCTCAACTGCGAACGAATCGGGCGAGAATCGTTCCTGCGAAAGACAGTACTCACAACATCCCTTTGCTCGTTCAAAGACGCGAGCGCGTTGCGCCGATGAAATCCGCGATTCAGGCATGAGCGGGAATCAATCCCAATGTTGACATCAATTCAGGGACGGTCACCCTGCGAAGGAGCGCCAACTGAGCGACCGCCTCCATGCGGCGAACGTTAGCCTCTTCGAGTTTGTCAGAAAGGGAAATTAATTCTGCCTGTTCACGGTCGTTCAAGTTCTCCGCGTCGCGCTGAGCCAGCAAGAAACGATACCGTTCCCACTCCGCTGTGGAAAGACTTTCATTGATTCGCTGTAAAAGTTCTGTTTGCTCAGTGGATAATCGCGCGGGCGTTAGGCGCGATTCTAGCTCCTGTTGCAACACCTGCACAATGTAAGAATCTGGACTCAGACCAAGTTGATTGGCGGCTTGTTTTAATTTGCGCTCCATCTCAGGAGGGACGGTCAACGTAACATTCACGGCAACCTGCCTTTCATTCATATCAGTACAACGATGCTCTAAAACGCCGAACTCAAAATCATTTGATTCCGCCGCCGAGAATAGGATGTTATTTCAAATACATCTTCTCCACCGATTTTATCTTATCCACGCGCTTTGTGTGACGGTCGCCGCCGAAATCGGTGGTGAGCCAAACTTTGACGATCTGCTTCGCCAAGTTGACGCCGATCAAGCCCGCGCCGAGGGTCAGCACATTCGTGTCGTTATGCTCGCGGCTGTTTGACGCGGACGAAACGTCATACGCCATGCCCGCGCGGACGTTTGGCACTTTGTTCGCCACGATGCAACTGCCGATGCCCGCGCCGTCAATCATAATTCCACGCCATGCTCGTCCCGTCCCCACCATCTGCGCCACGGAGTGGGCGAAGTCGGGATAATCCACTGGCTCTTTGCTGTTCGTGCCAACGTCCATGACGACGAAGCCGAGTGATTCGATTTCAGGCTTGAGGATTCCCTTCAACTCGAATCCGCCGTGATCCGCGCCGAGGGCGACGATTCGCTTCCCTACGGGCGAGGCAGGCTGAGGGTCGGTTTGAGGCGAGCCTGTCATATTCCTAACTACGTTCTGCACGATTTGTCGGATTTCTGAGTCGTTCATCGGATTGATTATCTTCGTGATGAGGGGATGCGTCAAGGTGAAGGTTTGAATAAATAAATCTTCTCATTCTTTTCAAGCATTTCTATAAATTGTCTGATGCGTTTCGCTCGTGTTTCTGCCTTTTTAGCAGTGAGGATTCGAGACAGGATTACATAACGATTTGTGCGGTTGAGCATGTCAAACCAATCTTTGGCTTTCTTGTTCTTGTCCAACGCAGATTGGAAATCCTGAGGGATTGAAATATTTTTCGGCGATTCATAGGCATTTGCCCAACGTCCATCTATTTTAGCGGCTTCAATCGCCTTGAGTCCAGCAGGCTTCATCGCGCCGTTTTTGATTAATCTCACTGCCTTCTCTGTGTTGATCTTCGACCAGATGCTCTTTGCCCGACGGGGTGTGAATTTTTGCAACCAATATTTGTCATCGAAGCCTTTCTTCTGCCCGTCAATCCAACCATAGCATAAGGCAGATTCGACTGCCTCGTCATACGTCACGGATGCGATGCCAGAATCCTTTTTCGCCAGCTTCAACCAAACTCCCGCAGACTTGCTGTGTTGTTTGGCGAGCCACTCAGTCCATTTCTTTTTATTTGCAAAAGGCAGAATTAGAAGGTCGGGTTTCATTCAACCATTATAAAACCAATGCGCTATAATCCGCCGAAAGGATAATACCCATGAACAAA
>CASGHD010000178.1 GCA_949319575.1 uncultured Anaerolineales bacterium
GAAAGTGACGTTTGAGAATGATGAGATTGGAAAAGAATTTCAGAAACTAAATAAATCCGTTGATTACCTTACACTTTCAAAATCAGGACGCTGATTCACGCTGAAAACGCAGATTTTTTCTTTTTGAATCAGCGAAATCAGCGTTTATCTGCGTCCCAAAACCATTGTGTAAGGTAATCAGATAAATCCGTTGGTCGAGTAGGCGGCGGAAGGTAATGAGTCTGTGCAAGGCGTCTTGCCTCCGCTGCCGTACCGAGACCAAAGGTTAGCAAGAGATCTTTTGTAACAAAAATTGTTTTACGTCGTGGTGGTCTCGGTACGGGCTTTGCCCTACTCGACCACCGATATACATAAAATGGAGAACGAATGAAATTAGACATAGACACCCTCATGCAAGCCCGCAACCTCGACGCCTTCATCATCTTCGGGCATGGCGAGCACAACCCGCCGATGTACTATTTCACCGGCGGCGGGCACATCATGCATGCTACGCTGATCAAAAGGCGCGGCGATGCGCCTGTTCTGTTCCACGGCGATATGGAGCGCGATGAAGCCGCCAAAAGCGGATTGAAATGCATTCCGTTCAGCAAGTATGACTATGACGCTTTGTTCGAGAAGGCTGGGAAAGACACCTTGTTGGCGACCGCCATGCGCTGTGAGTTAATGCTTCGCGAATTGGGCGTATCCGCTGGGCGCGTCGGCGTATACGGGACGTATGATCTGGGCTGGTCGTTTGGGGTCTTGGCCTACCTGCAAAAATTACTACCGAACATTGAAATTGTGGGCGAAGCGCCCGGCGCCTCCCTCATCGTCCGCGCCATGGAAACCAAGGATGAAGTTGAAGTGGAGCGCATCCGCGCGATGGGGAAGTTGACCACTGAAGTTGTGGCGCAGACGCGCGACTACCTCACATCCTGCGAGGTTCGAGCCGATGAGGTATTGTTGAAAGAGGACGGATCGCCGCTTACGGTTGGCGATGTGCACGCGAAGATTCGCTTGTGGGTGGCGGAAAAAGGCGGCGAATTGCCATCCGGGTTTATCTTCGCCATCGGGCGCGACGCGGGCGTGCCGCACTCCGGCGGGACCCCGGAGGATTTGATGCGCCTGGGGCAGACGATCGTTTTCGATATCTACCCGGCAGAAAGAGGCGGCGGATACTATTATGATTTCACGCGCACGTGGAGTCTCGGCTATGCCACTCTCGAAGCGCAGGAACTCTACGATCAGGTACTCGAGATATTCAATAAGCTGATGGACAACTTCGACCTGTACTCCCCGTTCAAGGACTATCACCGAATGACGTGTGAATATTACCAATCGAAGGGACATAAAACCCCGCTCAACACAAAATCCCCGATCGAAGGATATGTTCACAGCCTTGGGCACGGCGTGGGGCTGAATATCCATGAGCGTCCTTTCAGCGGGTTGACCTCTGGCGACGACGAACGGCTTGCGCCCGGCGTGGTAATTACTTCCGAGCCGGGGCTGTACTACCCCGAGAAAGGAATGGGCGTCCGCATCGAGGATACGCTTTGGGTCCGCCCCGATGGGCAGATCGAGAAGTTGGCAGAGTATCCATATGACTTTGTTTTACCGATGAAGATGTGGAGGCAGCGATAACCCAAATGAATATGAAAAGAGTTTGGCTGTTTGTTATGCCTGTCTTGTTTCTGGCATCTTGCACCGCGTCGAGAACCCCGACTCCGGACTCGAACCTTGTTTCTGATATTCTGGAAAGCAAGGCGGCGCAGATCAGGTTGACGTTGGAAGACATGCCCGATCACTTCGTAAACCTGGACTCGGAAAGTAACAGGATGATCGGGGAGGAAAACCTGCTGGATATCCAAAGCGCGTTTTCATTTCATTCCGATGCGGGTAATTTGGAAAAGATCATTGGGATGACCACGGTGTATCCTTACTTGCAAAGAGACCCTTCGGATGGCATGGATCGCATTCGCCAGCAGATTGAACTGATTACCCGCTCGATGGTCAAAGGTTTTGTATTCGCCCGCGATGTAGACGTCGAGGACCTGGTATTTAATAAACCGATAGGCGATGTCTATTCCGGGAAAACCTTTGCCTGGTCCAATGAAGATGTGGGTTATCCGAATCTCCATACGCGGACTGAAATCCTTGTATTTGAGCGCGATAAGATCACCGTGATGTTATTTCTTCAGTATGTCGAAGAACTCCCGGTGTCGATTTCAATCGCGACAGAGGCTGAAAAGCTGGATGCCCAAATTCAAAATTTGGATGAGTGACGATCTGCCTGACGTATGCCGCATCTAAAATCAATATCTGTGCGCGAGTTCAATTCGCAGGATAAAGACTCGTTTCCATTTGATCTGGAAATCGTCAAATCTCTGCGTGAGATTCAGTTTGATTCGCCTGTCACCTTCTTTGTTGGCGAAAATGGGTCGGGCAAATCAACAATCCTTGAAACGATTGCCTGCGCCGCCGAATCAATTACAGTGGGGAGCGAAAGCGTGCGAACGGATAAATCGCTGGCGCCCCTTCGCAAACTCGCCCAATACTTTCGCCTCGCTTGGACGAAGCGCGCGCGCAAAGGCTTCTTCTTGCGCGCGGAGGATTTCTTCGGATACGCCAAATCCATGCGGCAGACGAAGGAAGAGTTTCAAGAAGAATTACAAAACGTCAAAGTGGAATACAAGGGACGATCCAAATATGCCGAAGCATTGGCGAGCATGCCGTATCAAGGTCAACTGGCGGATATGCAACGCAGATATGGTGATGGGCTCGATTCGCGTTCGCACGGTGAATCATTTCTCACTCTTTTTCAATCCCGCTTCGTACCCGATGGTTTATACCTGCTCGACGAACCCGAAGCCGCGCTCTCACCCATGCGCCAGTTAACGTTCATCGCCGCTCTCAAACAAATGGTGTTGGAAAATTCGCAATTCATCATCGCAACTCATTCGCCGATCCTGCTCGCGTTCCCCGATGCTCAAATTCTGCAATTTGCCAACGGCGCGATTCGCGAAGTAAAATATAAAGAACTCGAGCATGTTCAACTCACAAAAGATTTTTTGAACAACCCCGATTCGTTTTTGCGGCATTTATAAAACCGACGATAGACGACCGACCATAGACCGTCGAAGTAACTTGTAACTCGTATCCAGTCATTATCGTCCATCGTCAAAGGTCTATCGTCCACCATCTCTATCACTACCAACCATGTCTTCCCTCCCTCCCGCCCGCATCCTCGCCATCGAATCATCCTGTGATGAAACTGCCTGCGCCGTCCTCGAAAACGGACGCGCGCTTCTCGCCTCCACCGTCGCCTCGCAAATGGACATCCACGCGCGTTACGGCGGCGTGTTTCCCGAAGTCGCGTCTCGTCAGCACGTGTTGAGCATCATCCCCGTTGTTCAGCAAGCGCTTGCTAAATCGAATCTCTCGCTCAACGATATGGATGCCATCGCCGTCACGCGCGGACCTGGGTTGGCTGGCTCGCTCGTCGTTGGCATGAACATGGCGAAGGGACTTGCCCTCGCGCTCGGTCTTCCGCTGATCGGCGTCAATCATCTTGAGGGGCATGTTTACTCTGCGTGGATTCATCCCGCTGGCGAATCGATTCCTCCCGAACCGCAATTCCCGCTGATGGCGCTACTCGTCTCTGGCGGACACACCGAACTGAATCTAATGACCGATCATTTGACGTACAAACGCCTCGGTTCCACTCTCGACGATGCGGCTGGCGAGGCTTTCGACAAAGTGGGTCGCCTCTTGGGGCTTCCCTTCCCCGGCGGACCCGCCATTCAGAAAACCGCGGAAAACGGCGAC
>CASGHD010000179.1 GCA_949319575.1 uncultured Anaerolineales bacterium
TTTCTTGTCCAGCCGTTGCAGCACTTCCAACCGATTGATTTCTTTCGCGCTCATTTCTAGTAATGTCTCCAAGTTGCCTGTCCTCCGAAGGGGACATTTTAACTTTGCTCAAAAGGGACATTTCTACTTTGCCCTAACATACCAAAATACAGGGTTGACTTTTTGTGGGGGAGTCTGTACAATGCGTTTGTTAGTCCAGTGAATTTACAAAGTTGTCCGACAAATTGTTCTTCGTGTAGTGGCAATCCAAATTCTTGTTGCAGGAAACTTGATGAAAAAAGCTACGCATCAACAAACAAAGCAACACAATCGAGATTTGGTTCTCAGGACGATCTTTGCCAATGATCCGATCAGCCGCGCGGAGATCGCGCGGGTTACGCATCTAACTCGCACCACCGTTTCTGATGTGGTGTCTGGATTAATCATTGAGGGCTTGGTTGATGAAGTGGGGCGCGGGGAATCAATAGGAGGAAAATCTCCTATATTACTGAGCGTAATTGCAGATTCGCGGTACTTGATTGGGCTGAACCTCGCGCAAGATCGATTCATCGGCGCGGTTGTCAATTTGAGGGGGGAGATCAAAGAGACCGTTGAAGTGGAAGTGCACGACGATAACGGCGAAAAAGCGCTCCAACTTGTTTACCAAATCCTCGACCAATTGATACGAAAGAAGCACAAGCCGCTTGTTGGAATTGGCGTCGGCACTCCCGGCCTGATCAACACGCGCGAGGGCATTGTGCTGAGCGCGGTAAACCTCGAATGGGAAAACCTTCCGCTTGGCAGTTTGCTTCAAAAAAAGTACAAGATTCCCGTTCTCGTGCTCAATGACAGCCAGGCAACCGCGATTGGAGAATATGTGTACGGCAATAAGCATAAGCCGGATGAGAACCTGATCGTGGTAAATGTGAAATACGGTATCGGCGCGGGGATATTGGTCAACGGGCAATTGTTTCAAGGCGACGGGGGAGGCGCAGGCGAGATCGGTCATGTTGTGGTTCAAGAGAACGGCGAATTGTGTCGGTGCGGCAAACACGGCTGTCTGGAAACGATCTCCAGCGCCCGCGCGGTGATGCAACACCTGAAAGTGGATTCGCTTGACGCGGTTCATTCCGCGTTTGAGGCTGGCGGCACAAAGGCGAAAGAGTCGATCGAGCGAGCAGCGCGTTATTTAGGCATCTCACTCGCAAACTTGATCGGCACGCTGAATATTCAGAAGATCGTTCTCACAGGCGATATGACGCGCTTCGGAACATCGTGGCTCGAAACAGTAAACAGCTCGATGCGAAACGCGGCATTGACTCGCATGTCTGAAGGCACTCAACTCGAATTAGGCACATTGGATTACCGAGCTTGCATCCTGGGCGCATCGGCGTTCCTGTTGTTGGATGGTTACTCGCCTTTGTTTGGCGGAGCGAATTAATGACATTGCCGTTAATTTCCCCGCGTGTTGCGCCTCCATTAGACGAGGAATTTCGGCCTGCTGTTTTGGCGCGCCGCGCGTTTCACCGCTCTGTTGCGTCTGATGGCAAAAACCTGGCGATCGGGCTTGAAAGAAATAATGGGGAATTTTCCCGCATCGAATTAAAAGTTTTTCCTGAAGGTCACCCGAACTTTAGCGCAAATCTTCAATATGTTGAACGCGCGGTAAAATTCCTCCTTTGGCAGCGGGGCGGATACAAAATCTATATTGGCGGCTCACAAAGGATAGGCGAACATATCCGCAAGTGTTACGCCGCCGATGGCGCGCGGAAATTCGATCATCACTTTATGGGGCAGCAAGTCTATGAGCATGAATTTGAAGTGGTCTCATGCGCTGTGGATGAAGTGCCCGCTTCTTTCGAGGCGGGGAAACTGCTCGGTCGCAATTTGCAGGGCAACCGCATTGGCTTTGACTTGGGCGCCTCCGACAGAAAAGTCAGCGCGGTCGTTGATGGAACTCCGATTTATAGCGAGGAAGTGATCTGGGAGCCGCGCAAACATTCCGATCCCGGCTATCATTACAACGAGGTCGTTCAGTCGTTGAAGACTGCGGCGAGCAAACTCCCGCGCGTAGACGCGATCGGCGGAAGTTCCGCGGGTATTTACGTCGATAACCGCCCAATGGTGGCTTCGTTGTTCCGGGGAATCCCCTTCGAGCAGTTTGACGAAATCAAGAATATGTTCTTGCGAATCAAAAACGAAATGGGCGTGCCGTTGGAGGTGATCAATGATGGCGATGTCACCGCGCTGGCTGGCTCGATGTCCATTGAAGATAACGGTATTTTAGGCATCGCCCTGGGCTCAAGCGAAGCAGCAGGGTATGTGAACATGAAGGGTCAAATTACAGGCTGGCTGAACGAGTTGGCGTTCGCTCCTGTAGACTACAACCCGAACGCGCCCATTGATGAATGGTCAGGCGACCGGGGTTGCGGCGCATCCTATTTCTCACAGCAGTGCGTTTTCAGGCTCGCGCCGAAAGCGGGGATCGATATTCCCTCCAGCCTGACCGATGCTGAAAAGCTGAAATTTGTTCAGAGCGTTCTGGACTCGGGGTATGGCGGAGCCGCGAAAATATGGCAAAGCATGGGAATTTATCTAGGATATGGTATTGCTCATTACGCCGAGTTTTATGACATTAAGCATGTGTTGATCCTAGGTCGTTGCACTTCAGGAAACGGCGGAAATTTACTATTGGAAGGCGTGACGAGCGTGTTTGAGGCGGAATTCCCGGAATTGTTGAAGACAATCGAAATCCATCTACCCAGCGAGAAATTGCGTCGCGTGGGTCAATCCATTGCGGCGGCGAGTTTGCCGGTGATCGAACAGGTGCAGGCATGAAATTTTCTTTGAATACGGCTGAAGTATTTATCCCGGATGGCGCCCCCGAAGAGCAGGCGTTGGGGCGCACGACGCATTTATGCATTGCCGCTCATCAGGACGATATCGAGATCATGGCGGCGCAACCGATCGTGGAATGTTTTCAACAAGCGAACGCATGGTTTACGGGCGTTGTTGTGACGGACGGGCGAGGCTCGCCGCGCGATAGTTTGTATAAAGAGTACACAGACGATGAGATGCGCGCGGTGCGTTTTCACGAACAGCGCAAGGCGGCTTACGTGGGCGAGTTCTCGGCGCAGGTGATGTTGGATATTCCCAGCGCGATCATCAAGGACGCGTCCAGACCGGACCCTGTGGATGATCTTGTGAAATTGTTGCGCGCAACAAAGCCGCAATCCGTTTACACCCACAACTTTGCGGATAAGCATGATACGCATGTGGCGGTCGCCTCAAGGGTGGTGGAAGCCATCCGCAGGCTGGAGCAGGCTGAACGTCCCGAACGACTCGTGGGGTGCGAAGTCTGGCGCTCGCTCGATTGGATGGTCGATACCGACAAGGTGTTGATGAACACATCCGATCATGAAAATCTTCAATTTGCTTTGTTGGGCGTCTTCGATTCCCAGATTATCGGCGGGAAGCGCTACGACCTCGCTTCAATGGGACGCCGCCGCGCCAACGCAACCTATTTCGAATCGCATGGGGTGGATCTCACGACCGGGCTGTCGTACGCGATGGATATGACTCCTTTGATCACGGACTTGAAATTGGAGCCTGCTGATTTTGCTCGGGAGTATATCCAACGCTTTGCGCAGGATGTTGAACTTCGGATTCGACGGATGAACTAACGATCCGCGAATATTGCTTCACTTATCCAGCAGAAAGGAGATTGAACCAGCGAAAGAAACTCATTTCAACCGACGCGTTTTGATCGAAAAAATTACAAGGAGAAGAACAAAATGAATAAGAAACTGCTTGCGTTACTTTCAGTTTTGGTGCTGGTCAGCATGATGTTGACGGCATGCGGTTCGGCTCAACCCAAAACGTTGAAGATCTACCTGCTTGATTACACCCCCGACACCATTGCGTGGCTGAAGAGCGACATCAACCCCGCGTTTGAAAAGGCTCACCCGGGTGTGACGGTCGAGATTACCGAGGGTTCGTGGTCTGGTTGGGATACAACGTTTGCCGGTTTCTTCGCCGCTGGCGAAGGTCCCGACATCATCAACCTTGGCTCAGAAATGAACACCCTCTACGGCAAAAATCTTGCCGATATGGATCCGTACCTGGGCGCTGGCGCGTGGAGCGAGATCAGCAACTTTGGTCCCGCGCTCGAAAATGCCAAGTTCGAAGGTAAATTGCGCGGCTTGCCGATCTTCACTGCTCCTCGCTACGTGTTCTGCCGTTCCGATCTTGCGAAGGGCGCATTGCCCCCGAAAAACTTCGCCGATTGGATTGCGTTCGCGAAAGCCAATACCGTGATCGACCCCGCGACGAACTCGTTGACCCAGCAAGCGCTCCACCCAGTGGATGCGGCTACCATGGCTGACTGGCAGTGGTGGTTGTTGGTTTTCTATTCCCTCGGCGGCGAACTCTACAAAGCAGACGGCTCGCCCAACTTCGATTCACCGGAAGCGCTGGCGACAACCCAGTTCCTGCTCGATATGCGACAGGCTACATACGGTCCTGCTTCAGACGCGGTGGGCGCTCTTCCCGCTGGTCAAGGCTCCGTCATTGATGTGGATGACGCCACGGGTAAGGATAACGGGGTAGTCTGCCTCGCCCACTCCGGCTGGGCGGCTCCTGCGTTTGATCGCCCCGTTTGGGAGAATGTCTCCATTGAACCGTTCTACGGCGACCCTGCCAACTTCCCGAATAGCAAACCGGTTGTGCTTGCGTTCAATGACTGGCTTGCGGTTGCAGACTACAGCCCGAACAAGGAACTTGCGGCCGATTGGTTGAAACTTGCGTTTAGCAAGGAAGGCAACAACAAGTGGAACGAGACCATGGGTCTCATCCCTGCCCGCAACGACTCGCAATTTGGCTACGTGACCGAATCTCCGCAACTTCAGCGCGAAGCGGAACTGGCGGCTGAGTATGGCGTCGGCTTCGCTGGCATCAAGGAAGCCGCCAAGTTGTCCACCATCATGCAAGACGCGCTGGGCAAATTGGTGACCGAAGAACTCACGCCTGAAGAAGTCAATCAAACCATTCAGGAACAGTACGCCGCGGCGCTCGCCGAATAAGAAAAGTTTATATTGAGTTGGGCAGGGAGAGATTCCTGCCCAACTCAATTCGCGTTTCTCGAGGAGTATGCCATGCTGAATAACCCATACATCAATGTGTTGATCGTGGCGGTGTTGACCGTTGTGTTCATCATTTCCACCAGTTATGGGCTGGGTTTCCTTGCCCGCGCAATCACCCGGGCGCGCGGCGCGACTCCTAAACAACAAGAGAGCGCCTTTGCGGGCTATTTCTTCGCCGCGCCATGGATCGTTGGATTCGTCATTTTTGTCATTGTCCCCCTGTCTTTTTCTTTGTACTGGAGTTTCACTGATTATCGCATTGCCTCCGGAGAGCCAGCCGCCTGGAAAGGGATTGAAAACTATCGTGAAATCATCTTCCACGATCTTGGATTCCGCGCCTCGCTTGTTAACACGTTATATCTCACCGTGATTGGCTTGCCGTTGCAGATGGGGGTGGCATTATTTCTTGCCGTGCTGTTGAACCAAAAGATGAAAGGCGAGCGTCTTTTCCGCATGGCGTTTTATTTGCCGGTGATCCTCGGTTTTAACACGGCTGTGCTGTTGTGCTGGCGCTTGATGTTGAATACCGGCACGGGCATCGTCAACCAGATCATTCGCGCGATCTCGGCATCCGTTCCGCCGTTTGGGGTACTCAGCCGCGCGTTGATCCTCGTTCAGGAAGTCGTCACCGCATTCTTCCTTGGGATGAACACCGGCAAGTACAACCTGCTGACGAAGGTGCTTGAAGCGGGTTTCCCCGCCGACAACCGCGTCCCACTCTGGGTACAAAGCCCGTTGTGGACGAAAATGTCCGTGATCCTGCTCATGGTCTGGGGATGCGGCACAATGATGCTGATCTTCCTCGCTGGCTTGAACAATATTCCTAAAGAATTGCACGAAGCCGCCGAGGTGGACGGCGCGACCGGCTGGCAGAAGTTCTGGAAAATTTCCTTCCCCCTGCTTACCCCGTATATTTTTTACAACCTTGTGGTCGGACTGATCGGCTCCCTGCAGATCTTCGAGCCGATCTTTGTCCTATACCGTGACAACGAACCAATCGTCTCTTCCACGATCTCGATGGTCTATTATCTATGGGAGACGAGTTTCAGTCATTTCGAGATCGGGTACGGCTCCGCCATCTCGTGGGTGATCCTCGTCATCATTCTTATCTTTACCCTCCTCCAGTTCAGGCTTCAAGACCGCTGGGTGACCTACGATGTGTACTAGGCAGGCAAAATGAAAAGATACGCTCCCATACTCAAAAGCATTCTCCTGTACGCATTGCTCACCGGCGCGACCATCTTAATGAGCTTCCCGCTGTTTTGGATGATCTCGTCATCCCTCAAAACGGTCGAGGAAACGAACTCCCCGGGGATCGTCTGGATTCCCGATCAGCCGACTCTCGCCGCCTACACCGGCATCTTTCAGAACGAGAACTTCCTGCGCTCGTATTTCAATTCCGTATTTTACGTCACGCTGTCCTTGGTCGGCACGTTAATTTCGATCGCCGCTGTGGCATACGCGTTCAGCCGTGTGGAATGGCCCGGGCGAAACGTCGTTTTCTTCCTCATGCTCTCCACAATGATGATCCCACCTCAGGCGCTCATCGTGCCTCAATATGTGTTCTTCAACAAACTGGATTGGATCGGCACATTTAACCCACTCATCATTCCCGGCTACTTTGCGGGCGGCGCGGCAATGATATTTTTACTACGTCAGGCAATGGCGCAAATCCCCAAAGAACTGGACGAATCCGCGTTCGTAGACGGCGCAAACCACATTCAGATCTGGTGGGAGATTATTTTACCGCTGGTCAAAGCGCCGCTTGCCACCGTGGCAACCTTCCTCTTTGTCGGCTTATGGAACAGCCTATTAACCCCGCTCATCTATCTGCAAACCATTGACCTGTACACACTGCCTGTGTACGTTTCGACCCTGTACAACATCAACCTGACGACGCAACCCTGGCCCACGATCATGACCTCCGCGGTGCTGACAACCGTCCCGCTCATTATTGTCTTTTTCCTCGCCCAACGCTACATACTCGAAAGCGTCGTCGTCTCGGGGCTGAAAGGTTAACGTGGACCTCGAACATCTCCTCGGGCAAAAACTATTATTTGCATTTCACGGGAAAGAAACGCTTTCACCCGAAATTATCGAAGCGTTTCAAAAATACCACCCCAGCGGGATTTCCCTCTTCCGCAGCCTAAACATCGGGACTCTCGCCCAAGTGCGGGAGTTGAACGACTCCCTGCAACGCCTCGCGCGCGACCTCGACCTGCCTCTCCTCTTCATCGCTACCGACCAGGAAGGAGGGCAGTTAATGGCAATTGGCGACGGCACGCCACTGCCTGGCAACATGGCGCTCGGCGCGACGCGCTCCGCGGAACTCGCGCGCAAAGCCGGTGAAGTCCTCGGGCGCGAAATGTCCGCGCTTGGGTTTAATGTCAATTACGCGCCGTGCGCAGACGTGAACATCAACCCGCAAAATCCCGTCGTCGGCGTGCGTTCGTTTGGCGAAGACCCTCATCTCGTCGCGGAACTGACCGCCGCGATGATCGAGGGGATGCAATCACAAGGCGTCGCCGCGACAGTGAAGCATTTCCCCGGTCACGGAGACACCGCCAGCGACTCGCACCATTCGCTTGGAACTGTTCCGCACACCCTCGAACGACTCCGCGCTGTGGAATTGCCGCCTTTCGACGCCGCCTTAAAAGCAGATGTCAAGCTGGTCATGACCGCGCATCTTGGTATCACTTCAATTGATGGAAGCGACGCGGCTCCCGCAACCTTGTCCGCTAACATCATCAACGGACTCCTGCGCCGCGACCTCGGCTTCGATGGCGTCGTCATCACCGACGCCATGGATATGCGGGCGATTCGTCAAGGTGAAGCGCTTCGGGAAGAATCCCTGCGCGCGGCAAAGGCGGGCGCAGATCTACTGCTCAACACCAGCGACCCGCAAGATCAGACCCGCGCCTTCGAAGGACTACTGCAAGGGGTAAAAGACGGTCAACTCACCATGGATGAATTGCAAACATCTGTTGAACATATCTCGCGATTGAAACAATGGATTACCGAACATTCGATTTCACACGATCTATCCGTGATTCGATCTGCCGAACATTTGAAGATTGCCGATGAAATTGCCGAGAAATCCATCACGCTGGTGCGTGACGAGAATAATTATTTGCCTCTCAAACTCGAATCGGATCAACGTATCGCAGTCGTCGTCCCCCAGCCTCAAGATTTAACGCCAGCGGACACCTCGTCGTATATTCATCCTAAATTGGCAGAATCGATTCGCGAGTATCACGCCCGCGCGGATGAGTTTGTCATTCCCTATTCGCCAAGCGAACAAGAATCGGCTTCGGCGCTGGAGCGCGTCCGTGAATATGATGTGATCGTCGTGGGCACGATCAATGCGTATGCTGAAGAGAAGCAGGCGCAATTTGTGCGAAATCTCTTGAACCTCGGCAAGCCCGTCATCGTGATCGCCATGCGGCTGCCGTACGACCTGGCATCCTTCCCGCAAGCGTCAACGTTCGTTTGCTCGTATAGCATCCTGGAGCCGCCCATGCGGGCGGTGGCGAAAGCCTTATTTGGTCACTGCGAGATGACCGGTCGGTTGCCGGTATCGATTCCTGGCTCAGGTTGACGCGCAGAGTCGCGTCAAAGCATATTCTCTGAAATGATCGAAGGTGAATGGTGAATGTCCTGTCCGGTTCGCATTCTTGCGAACCGTGTTACGCAACGCATGCGTCATTTTACACAGGAAGGTTGCGAGCAAGTGGCTGGCGTCGTTTGGTCACTGCCGTTTCATACAACAACCTGGAAGGAGAGCGTAAGGAAACCATTGAGTTAAAAATAATCGAAGGTCTGTATGCACTGCGTTCAAAATATATAGGAGAAGAAATGCAAAAGAAACTGTTCGTTTTGTTGTCCGCTTTGATTTTGGCGAGCCTTGTGCTTTCGGCTTGCGGCGCTCCCGCGCCTACTGAGGCTCCCGCCACACAAGCGCCTGCCACTGCGGCTCCTGCTACAGAAGCGCCTACCGAGGCTCCTGCCACCGAAGCGCCCGCCGCTGAAGTGACCCTCACCCTCGGCTCCTGGCGCGTGGATGATGTTGCCGCATGGGAAGTGATCAATGCCGCGTTCCATGAGAAATATCCCAACATCACCGTCAAGTTCGACCCGACCAACCCACCCGACTACAACGCCACGCTTCGCACCCAACTTGAAACTGGCACGGGTCCCGACCTGTTCTTCGTCCGCTCCTTTGCGACCGGGCGCGAACTGTTCGACGCCGGCTATATCGCCTCTTTGAAAGACCTGCCTGGTATCAACGATAGCTTCACCGAAGCCTCCCGCGCTCCGTGGGCAACCGATTCGGGTGAGCCTTACGCGGTGCCGATCATCGCTGTGTCTCATGGCATTTACTACAACAAAGATGTCTTCGCCGCCAATGGCATTGAAATTCCCGCCACGTGGGAAGACCTGATGGCCGCCGCCCAGAAGTTGCAAGACGCTGGCGTAATTCCGTTTGCGAATGGCACCAAAGACGCCTGGGACATCAACGAAGTTGTGATGATGCAACTCATCCCTAGCGACATTGGTGGTTACGAAGGGCGCATGGCATACCTGAACGGCGAACGCTGTTTCAACAGCGACGAAATGGTCGCCGCCTTCCAGCAGATTGCCGACCTGAAGCCCTACCTGCCGACCGGCTTTGAAGCGGTCAGCTACTACGATGCCAGCCAGCTCTTCGCTCAGGGTCAAGCCGCCATGTTGTTCGACGGCTCCTGGAGCATCGGTCCCATCAAGAAAGACGCCACCGACTTTGAATGGGGCGTGTTCTATCCGCCCGCGCTCGCCGGCAAAGACACCTACGTTTCGTTCCACACCGACGCCGCCGTTGGCGCGAACGCCGCCTCCCCGAACCTCGAATCGGCCATGCTCTTCCTTGAATTCCTCGAATCAACGGAATTCGCCGGTTTGCTTGGCGACAACCTGCCCGGCTTCTTCCCGCTCACCAAGGAAGTACCCACCCTCAGCGACCCGATCAGCGCCGACTTCATGGCGTTCAATAAAGCCGCCAAAGGCGTGGATATCCGCTTCGTGTGGGAGAAACTCCTCGCCGCCCCCTCCGGCAGCGTGGACGCCTACACCTCCCTCAACAACAACGTGATCGCAGTGTTGAAGGGCGAGAAGACCCCGAAGGAAGCCGCCGACGCTTTCAATGCCGACGTGTCGGCTTGGTACGAACCTGCCGCCGGCTGTAAGTAATCAGTCGTTTAGGCTTACAATAAAAGGCAGGGATGGGTTTCCCATCCCTGCCGATTTTATACTCATTAGGGCGCGCGCAGTTGGCGGACAATTGTACCGTCGCAGTTCAACTTCGACGAAACAGGCTCAACGGCCTACCCCTAAACCATAAAAAGGAGAGACCATGACTCGCGCGCAAGAAATGTTCAGCGTCAAGAACCGCCAAACAATCACATGGATCTTATTCCTATTGCCCGCCGTGGCGATGTATCTTGTATTCATGGCGGGACCATTATTCGACTCACTGCGGTTGAGTCTGTATCAGGGGGAAGGCTATAACCCAACGACATTTGTCGGCTTGCAGAATTACAGAGATCTATTCACCAACCCGTTGTGGCGCGAGAAATTTTTCAACGCATTTGCCAACACCTGCATTTTTTTTGCCATTCATATGCTTGTGCAAAACACGCTTGGATTGTTATTTGCAAACCTGCTCTCATCAGAATTTAGAGGCAGGAATTTCTTTCGCACGGTGATCTTCGCCCCCGCAACTTTATCCGTGCTGGTGACGGGCTTTTTATGGACGTTGATCCTCAACCCGAATTGGGGCGCGGTGAACAAGACGCTCATCGCAATGGGATTAAGAGAATTCGCGCTCCCCTGGCTGGGGCGCGAAAACCTCGCCCTCCCGGTCATTTCCCTGACCTCGGTCTGGCAGTGGGTAGGAATGCCCACCGTGATGTTCCTCGCCGGGCTGATGGGCATCTCGGACGAATTGCTCGAAGCCGCGCGCATCGACGGCGCTTCGGAGTGGAATATTTTCTGGAAGATTAAATTTCCGCTACTCAAGCCGGTCATCGGCGTTGTCTCCATTTTGACCTTCGTGGACAACTTCAACGCTTTCGATGTCATTTACGCCATGGCAGGCGCGAAGGGAGAGCCAGCGTACTCGACTGATCTGCTTGCGACGCTTTTCTACCGCACCGGAATTGCAGGCGAACACCCGGTTGGGATTCCCAACATGGGTATGGGCGCGGCAATCGCCACGATGACGTTTGCTATTCTGATGACGGGCGTTCTGTTCTGGTTGTATATCTCTCGCAAGCAGGCGACGGAATAGGGAGCGTTTCATGCGTTTGAAAAAACCTCAACTTCTTTTTACGTATATCGTTCTCAGTGTCTGGTCGGTTATCGTCCTGTTCCCGATCTGGACTCTCGTCGTTAACTCCTTCAAGCCGCAGAAGCAGATTTTCAAGGATCCGTTCGGCTTGCCGGATACTTTTACGCTGGACGGCTACCGCGCGGCATGGAACAACGGGCGGTTCGACCTGTATTTCGTCAATACCCTTATCGTGACCGCGATCGCACTCGGGCTGATCCTGTTCATCGGTTCGATGGCGGCGTATGCGCTCGCAAAGTGGAAATCGCCGGTCTCCAACTTCCTGTATATTTTCTTCATTGCAGGCTTGATGATTCCCATCCGCCTCGGCACGCTCGATTTAGTGCGGTTGATCAAAGCCCTCAATTTGCAAGATACCTACTGGAGTCTCATCCCTGTGTATGTTGCAATGGGAATGCCGATTGCCACTTTCGTGTTGACCGCCTTTATCAAGGAATTGCCCGGCGAAATGTTCGAAGCGGCAAAAATAGACGGCGCGTCCGAATGGCAGATTTATTCCCGCATCGTCCTGCCGTTGATGCGACCCGCGTTGGCGACGGTGGCGATCTTCAACATGATAAAGATCTGGAACGACTTTTGGTTTCCGCTGGTGTTCATCCGCGCGGAGGAATCGCGCACGGTGGCGCTGGGCGTTTCGTTACTCTTTGGTCAATACCGCACGGACTGGACACGCGCGCTTGCCGTCCTCTCGTTGGCCGCGTTACCGATGTTGATCCTCTACATGTTGCTGGCGCGCGAATTCATTAAAGGACTCACTGCTGGGGCAGTGAAAGGCTAAAGATGAACGGAAGGGAACGTATGGCGCTTGCCATGCGCCACGAGGAAGCCGACCGCGTCCCGGTCATGTGTCAGTTGGCGCTGGGACATTATTTTTTGAACGCCGGTCTTGCCCCGCATGAAATCTGGTTTAGTAGTGAAGGCTTTGCCGAAGCCCTTGTCACGATGCAAAGGCGTTATCAATTCGATGGGATATTGATAAACCTGCCGGGGCGTCCGCGCGGATTTTTGAACCAGATCAAAAGTATCGAGAAGACGAAGAAGGGCGAGCTTGTTACGTGGAAAAATGGACACGTGACCATTATCCCCTGGGATGACAACGCCCAATACGTTTATCCCGCCCGCCCAGACCTCACGCCTCGCGCCGACTTGGGGACGCTTGACCCCGACCATCTGGAAAACATTGACCAATTCCCCGGCTATCTCTGGAATACCTACCATGTGCCGTGGATCGAAGGCAAGACGGATGCGGGTTTGCTAAACGAAATTCCCGATTATTTTTTCGACACGATTGACCTCGTCCGTGAGAAAACAAAAGGTGAAATTTCTGTGCATGGCGAGGTGTTCTCGCCGTTCACGCATTATCTCGAATTGTTCGGTTATATGAATGCCATTATCGGATTGGTGAAGAACAAGGAAAAGGTCAAAGCGTTGTTGGACAGACTCACAGACGCGACGGTTGCCTGGGCGGTTGCTCAAGCCCGACATGGGGTTGACGCGGTTCTTATCTCATCCGCTTTTGCGGGCGGCGGATTCTTGTCCCCGAAGATGTATACGGAATATATCCTGCCGTATGAACAGAGGCTGGCGGATGCTGTTCGCGCGTGTGGCGTGCCGGTGTACACGCACACCTGCGGCAAAATCGGCGACCGTCTCAATTTAATGGAACAGACTCACACAATGGGGATTGATACGCTCGACCCGCATCCGCTTGGTAATGTGGAGTTGGCAGATGCGAAGCACGGCGTGGGTCAGCGGATGTTTTTGAAGGGCAATATGAATTCGGTGTCGCTTCTGGAATACACGACAAAGGAAGAAGTGATTGCCGAAGCGACTGAACGCATTAATATTGGCAAGCCGGGCGGCGGGTATATTTTGAGTTCGGCATGTTCGATCGCGCCGCGCGTGGAGCCGTGGAAGATCGAACTTTTCGCCCCGCTTGCCGAGGAGATAGGACGTTACAACCAATGACACTTTTTTCTGAAATCAACGAACAACCTGAGCGCGTTGCGGCTTTGTTAGCCGCCCAACAGAAGAATGTTGGGAAGATCGCGGCTGAGATTAACAAACGAAAGATCGAGTATGTATTTCTCGCCGCGCGCGGCACATCGGATAACGCGGGCAGGTACGCGAATTATTTGCTCGGCGCAATGAACGGACTGCCGCTCGCGCTGGCGACGCCGTCGTTGTTCACGTATTACAACCGTCCGCCGAAATTGAAGAACGCGCTGGTGGTTGGCGTTTCGCAGTCGGGCGCATCGCCTGATATTGTGGCGGTGTTGGAAGAGGGGAAGAGGCAGGGATGCCCAACGCTTTCGATCACAAATGAATCGAATTCACCGCTGGCGCAAGCCTCCGATTTTGTGTTGGATATTCAAGCGGGCAACGAGAAAGCAGTCGCCGCGACGAAAACCTACACGACTGAGTTGATGACGATTGCCATGTTATCCGCCGCGCTGAGTGGAAATAAAAAACAGTGGAGCGAGTTGAAGCAAGTTGCGGGTTGGATGAAATCTGTTTTGAAGCATCACGATTTTATTTCTCAGGCTGTGCAACGCTATCGCTACATTGACCAAGCCGTCGTGCTGGGGCGCGGATTCAATTACGCGACCGCGTTCGAATGGGCGTTGAAGTTGAAAGAGTTGTCGTACATCATCGCCGAGCCATATTCCTCCGCCGACTTTGCGCACGGACCGATCGCGCTCGTGGAAAGCGGCTACCCTGTCTTTGCCGTCGCGCCGAAGGGCAAGGTGTTCAATTCGATGCTACAAATGCTCCAGCGATTGAAGAATGAAATTTCTGCTGAGCTGGTTGTGATCTCAAACGAAAAACGGGCGTTGTCTCTTGCTCAAATCCCCCTGCCTATTCCCGCCGATGTGCCCGAGTGGCTTTCGCCGTTGGTGAGTATTTTGCCTGCTCAGTTATTTGCTTATCATCTCACGTTGGCAAAGGGCTACGATACTGAAAAGCCGCGTACGATCCATAAAGTGACGAAGACAACATAAAACGCAGAGGGTATGGCTGTAGCAAAGTCCGTTGAGAAGGTTGCGATTCCGTGGCGTAAATTTAACGCGAATTACGCCAATCGGCGAATGACGCGAATAAAACCGATAAAAAATTCGCGCAATTCGCTCATTCGCGGCATTCGCGTTTAAA
>CASGHD010000180.1 GCA_949319575.1 uncultured Anaerolineales bacterium
CTTTGTCGGAAGCGTTTCAAAAGCCCGCAACCCACTGGTTGCACGAACTTTTCAATCTCCATGCCAAGGATTCCACGATGTCCTCAAGGTTATTCGGTTAGTAAGGTTCGGTTCGTTCCATGATGTCCGTAAGGTTGACAAGTAGAGAGTAGATAAGTAGTGACTAGTCATCTACTCTCTATTTATCTAATTTCTTCTAACCTGTTGCCTCTGCTTTGCAAACCGCACGATCGAACGGACGAGATCGTCTTCCGTGGAAAGCGATAACACATCCACGCCTGCGCGATGGAACGCCTCGTTCAAATTTTTCTCGCGTTGTTGCGCGGCGGCGAAGAACCGTTTACGGAATTTCGCATCGCGCGTATCCACGAACATCTGCGCGCCCGTCTCGGCATCTTCCATCACCACCATGCCGACATCGGGCAATTCCTCCTCGCGCGGATCATACAGCCGCACCGCGATCACCTCATGCCGCTGAGCCAGCAAACTCAGCGAACGCTCCCAGCCCGGCTCACTGATGAAATCGGAGATGACGAACACCAGCGAACGCCGCTTGATGGAATTCAACGCGCCGTCTAAAAAGGATTTGAGACTCGTAAACGACGCGCGCGCGAGACGCGGCTGTTTCATCATATCGTTGACCAGACGCAACACTTGAATTTTCCCGCCTCGCGCCGGGACCGTGTGCTGGATTCCGCTCCCGAACATCATCGCCCCCACGCGATTCCCATGCCGCGTCAGCAACCTTGCAAGGACAGTCACAAAATCGGTGAGCGTCGTCCGCTTTTCGCGCAGGGTTTGGGTCGTGCCAAAATCCACCGACGGACTCAAATCAAGCAGGAACCATGCGGTGATCTCGCGGTCTTCATTATATTGTCGAATGTACGGCGTATCCATCCGCGCGGTGACGTTCCAATCAATATAGCGGATATCGTCGCCGGGCTGATACTCGCGCAGGTCGGCAAAGTCCACGCCAAAGCCATAGAACAGCGTGCGATAATCGCCCTGCAACAAACCATCCAGACGGCGGATGACATTCCAATCGAGGCGCAGCAACACCTGTTCAGGCGTTGCTGTTGACGTTGACATGTTCATGCAAAGGCGCCACAGGGATGGGAATGCGGTCAAGAATTTTATTCAACAAAATATCGCCCGTCACATTTTCGGAGAGGGCTTCGTAAGACAACACGATGCGATGGCGCATCACATCCAGCGCCATGTCCAACACATCTTGCGGGAGGGCATAGTTGCGTCCGCGCACGAAGGCAAGCGCGCGACCGGTGAGAATCAAGTTGATCGAAGCGCGCGGACTTGCTCCAAACATGATGAATCGTTCCAACTCTTTCAAACCAACCTCAGAGGGCTTACGAGTCGCGCTCACCATGCGGACGGCGTATTCCATCAACGCGGGGTCAACGTACACTTTGTCCACTTCTTTTTGCAACGCCACCAATTGATCGGTGGTCAACACTTTTCTCACGGCTTGCAGCGCGGCGGTCATCCGCTCGACGATGACGAACTCCTCCGTCGAAGAGGGGTAACCAACTAACACTTTGAGCATGAAGCGGTCCACTTGTGCTTCGGGCAGCGCGTACGTCCCCTCCGTTTCGATGGGATTCTGAGTCGCCAGCACCAAAAACGGATTCGGCACGCCATGCGTTTCGCGCCCGATGGTCACTTGGCGCTCCTGCATCACTTCAAGCAACGCGCTCTGCACTTTCGCGGGCGCGCGGTTGATCTCATCTGCCAGCAAAAGATTCGTGAACACGGGACCCAGCGACGTTTCGAACTTTCCCGTCTTCTGATTGTAGATGCGCGTGCCGACCAGATCGGCAGGGACGAGATCGGGCGTGAATTGGATGCGCTTGAACTCGCCGCCAATTGCCTCCGCAAGAGTCTTGATCGCCATCGTCTTTGCCAGCCCCGGCACACCCTCGACGAGGATATGTCCACGCGCCAGTAATGCGACGATCATCCGCTCGAGCAAATGATCCTGCCCGACGATGACCTTCTTCACCTCATATAAAACTTTCTCCATCGGCGTGCGGTTTTCAGACGAATTTTGTGCCATGAAATTCTCCTAGCTGTCCAGTGATTGTGGTCTCGGCTCCTTGCGCTCGGCCACCGAATCGAACAATTCTCCTAATTCTCTAATTCTCTAATTCTCACCCCTCAATACGGAGGCGACCCGCCCCCACCAGCCGCCGCGCCGATCGGCACGGCAAACCCGATCCCAATAAAATAACCGTTCTCCGCCGGGCTGACGATGCCCGTGACAATGCCGATCACATGCCCATTGCGATTCAACAGCGGACCCCCCGAATTGCCCGGGTTTGCCGCCGCGTCGAATTGGATCAACCCCTCGATCTCCTGGTTACTGCCGGGAATGTGAAACGTGCGATCGAACCCCGAGATCACGCCGGCGCTCATCGAAGCGAACAAGCCCAGCGGATGCCCCACCGCATACGCCTCATCGCCGATACGCATCGCGGCAGGATTCCCCAACACGGCAGGCGCCCACGTTTGCGGCAATACCTGCGGTTGCAAAACGGCGATATCCATCTCGGGATATTGCTCCACTACCACAGCAAGAGATTCACTACCATCCATAAACAAGATGCGAACTTCGGCGGCGCCATCGACCACATGCAGGCTGGTAAGAATCTGCCCGCTATCGTTGAAGATCACGCCGCTTCCAAGTGAATCATCCTCGTTATTGTTCGCATTCGGTCCCCGCGACTCTATCGCCACCAACGAAGGCAGGATGATCTGATACACATCCGCTGAAAATGCCGCGCGCGGCGTGGCAGAAGCAAGCGCGTCGGCAATCGACTGGTTCACTTCGGTTTGAGTCATTGGATTGGATGGGAAAAGAAAATAAAAAAGACCAACAGCCAGCAACGCGGCAAATACCCCCGAAGCGAACGGCAACACCGCCCGCACCCGACTTCGCAACCTCGCCAACCGTGAAGTATTTGCTTCGGTCATGGTGTTGTGGATTATATGCCCAGACGCCCCCAGCCTGAAAAGATTTACCTTTTTCTCATGTCGACATTTCATACGCCGCATCGAACAGGAGGAACAACGCTTTTTGCGCGGGATGAAGATCGGACGCCATGCGCCACTCTCCCCCGTACAGTTGGTCGGCAATAGCGAACATCGCCAAGCCTGCGACTCCATTTGCCGTAGCCACCGCCAACATCGCCGCCGCTTCCATGTCTACTGCAAGGATTCCCTGTTGTTGGTATTCAAGCACATCCTTGCGCAGTTCGCGGAACGGGGCATCGGTTGTCCATGTGACACCGGGGTGATGAGGTTGATTTTGTTTCGTGAGAAGTTGACGGATGCTTGCAACCAGCGCCGGTGAAGAATCAACGCTCCGTTTTGGCGGGAGGTAATGCGGCGAAACCCCCTCGCCGCGAATGACGCTGGTTGCAACAACGAGACTGCCTGTGGTCAATTCGGGCTGTAATCCACCAGCCATGCCGATCAAAATAAATTGCTGAACGCCAAGCGCGGCGAACTCGTCTGTCAACCCGCCGATAACGGGAGAGCCGATGCCAAAGTTTGTGGAGAGGGCAACGCGTCCGTTCGCGCGTTTGAGGAGATAAAACTCGCCGAGAAAACCTTTGATCTGTTTCACCGAATGTTTCCGCAAAACATAATCTGCCAAACTTTTCTGCGGGGCAAAGATGACCGCGCGTGGCGGGGGAAAATCAGCGAGTTGCCCGTTTGCGCGGCGATAGGCGAGGAGCGTGGAAGGGGTGAGGATGGGTTGGGATGAGCAGGGCATGGTTTTGCAATCATAACTATGGTCGAAGGTTGAAGGTCGAGGGACGGCTTGCGATGAGAAAGATGATGGCTTGAATTATCTCACCAACCAGCGCGGCGTAGATGGCGCCTTGAACTTGAAATATTGGAATGAGCCAGAGAGATAGCGCGAGACATGCCGCCAGCGAAACGGCTGTCGCTTTGACGAGGAGGGTTTCGCGGCTTTGGGCAATGAGGTGATAGGAGATGAACGAGGAAACCGTGTAGGGAATCAGACTCCAGCCGAAAAGAGAGAGGTAGTTTGTGGCAGAGATAAACTCATTACCATAAATAATGGAGATGATGAGGTGAGGGAACACGGTAAGCGCGATCGATAGGAGAAGGCTGACAACGATGAGGAGGATAAATCCCTGGCGGAAGGAATATGCCGCTTCAGGCGCGCGGCGCGAGAGGATGGGGAGCAACGCGCCCAGGATGGCGTAATGCCCAAGTTTGAGTCCGTCCACGATGCGGGTGACGGAGGAGAAGATGCCTGTGGCAGAGTCGCCGAGGAGGAGGGTTGTTGTGAGGACGCCGAGTCGTTGCGAGAGGACGAGGAGAAACGTCAGCGCGGCGAGGGGGAGGGTCAGTTTGAGGAGGGGAAAGATGTTTGGGAGGGGAATCAGGTTGAAGTCGGGGAGGGAGGCGTTGCACAGGAGGTAGGAAAAGGCGGCGGTGAGGAAATGTCCCATAAGGAGATAGAGGATGAGGGTGGAGATATCCAAGGAAAAGAACGCGGCGATGAGTTGAAGAATGCCGTGGATGAGGCTGAGGGCGAGAACAAGATCCATGCGTTCGCGCGCGCGGAGGATGGCGTTGGCAATGGAAAAAAGGGCGAGGGGAAAAAGGGACAGCGAATAGAGGAGGAGTGGCGAATTTGGTTTGAGAATCAATGTGACGATCACCCAAAGGGCAGAGAGCGCGAGTTGCAGGGCGAGCGATTGCGCGATGAGACGCGGCGCGGGCGCGCGATTGAGTTCTCGAATGAGGGTTGTGTCGGCGCCGAAGTTGGTGAAGGTGTTGCCGAGTAGGATGATCGCGGCGATGAAAGTGAATTGTCCAAAGTCGGCGACGCCGAGACGGCGGGCAAGCAGGGCAATGAACAGGATGGAAAGCGCCTGCGTTGTGATGCGGGCGAGGAGCAGGTGGAGGGAGTTGCGTTGGAGTCGAGAAATCATTTCATCACAAAGGACACGAAGCGCGCAAAGTTTACAGGCGTTAAACCTTCGCGACCTTTGCGCCCTTCGCGGATTCGCGCGGATGGGTCTAAAAATTCGTGACGCCGCGCCAAGCAGCGGCAGTCTGTGTCAAGTCGTGGCAAGGTTTCTTTGCGCATGTTGTACTTATGCCCAAAACGGGAAAGCCTTTTTATTTTTGCCCAAGAGTTACCATCGTGAAATCACCCCAATATTTGAATGGGAATTTTGATTCGACGAGGTCGTCGAGTTTGCCGAGGAGGTCGAACAGGCGCGGGCGTTGGATGGCGAAATCTTTGTTGGTGGCGGGCGGCGTGATGACCGACAATGCGCGGATCGATTCGATTTGAACACTGTTCCCCCACGCCTGGGCAACTTGTTTGGGCGTGTAATAGTACACGGGATAGTTAAGCCCTTCCTTGAATACGGTGGATTTGCCCGCAAAGCGGCGGGTGGCGAGTCTGAATCGTCCGCGCAGGAGCATGGCGGATTCCCACAGGCAGAAGGGCGGCATGAGCGCCCAAATAATTTTGGCGTTGGGGTTGAGCAGTGGGCGGACTTCGTCGGCGACGAGTTTTAGATCCGCGACGCAGTTCAAGCCGCCGAAGTTGGAGAATGCGCAATCGAACTGGGCTTTGCCGAGTTTGCCGAGTTTGGTATACGAGAGATGTTCGAAGGTGGCTGTGTTCTCCAAGCCGAGTTGTTTTGCTTTTTCGGCGGCGCGTTGCAACATGCCGTCTGAAATATCCACGCCGCGCGCGGTGTAGCCGTGTTGGGCGAACCAGAAAGCATCTGTGCCTGTGCCGCAGGCGAGGTCGAGGATACGCGAGCCTTGCGGGAGCAATGAGGCGACGTGGGTATAGACCTTGCGTCGCATCCGCTGGAGGTTGGGGTTGTTCTCGATGAATTCGTCGTATTTGTCGGCGTTGCGGTTGTACGCTTCTGCGACGGTGGCGAAGGGGGTGTTGGATACATTGTTCATTGATGTTCCTCATTTGCTATCGCTTGTGTCGGCGGGCTTACACAGATTAGACTTTATCGGAATTAAGTTGAAAAATATTTGGGCGCTGATTCACGCAGAAAACGCAGATTTTTCCGCGTCCCATTTTTATTTCTGCTAGAGTCTATTAACAAAGCCAGGTTGTGTCAAATGATTCACTTTCCCGCCTGGGGTAATTGCATTTGAAAATCCTGGCGTCCAAAACCTGGCTTTTTATTTCCGAATCCGCTAATCCCCACAGATTCACGCTAATCGTTCTAAACATTAGCGCAGATTGGCGCAGACTTGTACTGAGCCTGTCGAAGTATTCGCGAACGAAAAATCCAAATGGGATAGCCTTACTTTCCCGCCACGCTTCTCCAAACCACGTTTAACACTTCGAGGGCGGTCATGCGATGGATCTCTTTGGCTTCATCGGTGAGATAGATATCGCCTTGCAGGGGACGGTCGTCTCGCGTGTATAGTCCGCGATTGGGGAGGCGCTCAACCGCCGCCCAAAAATTCCACAACGGCAGATCATATTCCGAAGCGAGCAGCGCCATATCCTCGTTGACGCGCTCGTCTTTTTCGCGGTTATCGGCTTTGGTGGCAAGGATGGGGATCACGCCTGCATCCATGAGTTGTTCGATGATTTTTCGCAGGTACTCTGTGTTGCGCGATTCGAAATGCGTGCCGATCTGAATGATGACGAACGACGGGCGATGGATTCGCAGTTCACATTCGACGGGCGTTTCGGCAAAGGTGCAATCATATTTTCCTTGATGCCATTGAATCCATAACAACGCGCCGGGGGTTGTGCCGTCTTGCGCGGCGGGGCTTTCGCGATTGAACGAGCCGCGAAAGTTGTCCACGGTCTTTTGCAAATCGGGGGATAAACTAGCAAATAAAGATTCATCTGTTTCAAAGACGCCGAGAAATTCTTCGGGTCGCGCCTGACAGTCGCCGAACAATGAAAACGCGCGCGGGTCGTTGCCGAGTTTCAAGCCGCGTTCGTAAACTTTTTGCAAACTTAGGTCTATGTTGGTTGGGATGACTGGCATATCTTTCCAATCGAGAATTGAGAGAATTGGAGAATTGGGGATTGTTGGTGTGGAGACTGGGGGCTGGAGACTTGGTGTAGTGGTTGGTAATTGGTAATTCGTAATTTGAGTCGCTGTCAGAGTGGGAGAGGTTGAGGCGGGCGAGGCAGGCACAACGGTAGAAAGAGGCGTTGCAGTCGCGCATGCCGTCAATAATACGCAGTACGCAATACGCAGTATCCGCTTCATCGCGTCAAAGTATACAAAAGTTATGTTAAACTCACGCCATGACTTATCAGGGACTCATTCACACATACGGACATCTGCTCGATCTCCCGATTCATTCGCGGACTGTCAGCCTGCTCGAGGGGCGGACGCCTTTAATCAAAGCTGACAATTTATCGCGCCAACTCGGCGGCGGATTCGAGTTGTTCATCAAGTACGAGGGACTCAACCCGACGGGTTCGTTTAAAGATCGGGGTATGACGGCGGCGGTGAGCGAAGCGCTGGGGCGCGGCGTAACGACCGTGATTTGCGCTTCGACGGGCAACACTGCCGCATCTGCCGCGGCATACGCGGCGCGGGCTGGGATGAAGTCCATTGTGTTGATTCCGCAGGGCAAAGTGGCGGCGGGGAAACTGGCAGGCGCGATTGCCTACGGCGCGCAAGTGATTCAAATTGACGGTTCCTTCGACGACGCGTTGACGATGGTGGTTGAGATCACTAACAAGCATCCGATCTGTTTGGTGAATTCGATCAATCCGTATCGCATCGAGGGACAGAAGACTGCCGCGTTTGAAATTGTTGATGAACTGGGGTCCGCGCCTGATTGGTTGTGTTTGCCAGTGGGCAATGCGGGCAACATCACGTCGTATTGGGCGGGGTTTAAACAATATTGCGGACTGAAGTCCGCAGTCCTGTCCTCGCTCCTGCCGAAATTATTAGGAGTGCAGGCGGCGGGGGCGGCTCCGTTGGTGTTGGGGCATGCGGTTGAAAACCCTGAAACGGTTGCAACGGCGATCCGCATCGGCAAGCCCGCGCGTGGGGAACAAGCCTTGCAAGCGGCGGAAGAATCAAATGGGCGGATCATCGCGGTGACCGACGATCAAATTTTGGATATGCAGAAGTTGCTGGCAAGACTCGAAGGGATTTGGGTCGAGCCTGCGTCGGCGGCGGGGCTTGCAGGGTTGGCGCAAGAGGTTGCAAGTGGAAAGTTGAAAGTTGAAGGAAAGCGCGTGGTTGCGGTTTGCACGGGTCACGGATTGAAAGACCCAGAGATTATCACGAAGGATATGCAGAAGCCGATTGTCGTGCCGCCGAGGTTGGATGCGTTGGAAGAAATTATTTTGAGAAATTAACCGCTAAGAGCGCAAAGAACGCTAAGAAAACCTTTTTAATACCTTCGCGACCTTAGCGCGCTTCGCGGTGAAAACGAATTATGAATATCACGATCAAAGTCCCCGCCACATCTGCCAACTTGGGACCAGGGTTCGACACCCTCGGTCTTGCGTTGGATTTGTGGAATGAGACAACCATCACGCCTGCGAAGGAATTCGCGGCGCAAGTCAGCGGCGAAGGGGCGGGCAAACTTGCTTTGGGGAAAAATAATCTCCTCGTTCGCGCGGCGCAGAGGTTGGCGGAACGCGCGGGGTGGTCGCTGCCGCCGTTTCATGCGGGGTGCGTGAATCGCATCCCGTTATCGTCGGGGATGGGGTCGTCGTCTGCGGCGATTCTCACGGGGTTGCTGGCGGGGAACGCGTTGCTGGGGAATCCCTTATCGCGCGACGAGATTTTGAATCTTGCGTGTGAAATGGAGGGGCATCCTGATAACGTCGCGCCCGCGCTGTTGGGAGGGTTGGTTGTCTCGACGATAGAGCAGGGAAAAGTTATCGCGCGGCAAATTCCAATCCTGGGCGGGCAGGGAGGGCGCGTAGGCGCACCCCTTCAGATTACGATTGTGTTGCCCGATTTCTATATCCCTACCAAACAGGCGCGCGCGGCGTTGCCGAAAAAAGTATCGATGAAGAGCGCGATACACAATATCAGCCGCGCTGCGTTGGTGGTTGAGGCGTTGCGAATTGGCGATTTGGGTTTGCTCGGCGATGTGATGACTGACACATTGCATCAGCCGTATCGGTTGAGGTTGATCCCCGGGGCGCAATCTGTGATGGAGGCGGCGAGGGAGGCTGGGGCGAGTGCGGTGGCGCTGTCGGGGGCGGGTCCGAGTGTGATCGCGTTTTCCGCTGGCGAGGCAGGCGTGGGTGAGGCGATGAAGCGCGCGTTTGAGGCGGCGGGACTCGAAGCGCGGATTTTTTGCCTGGGGGTGTCGAGTCGAGGGGTGGAGGTTGAGAATAGAGAATAGAGAATGGAGAATGGAGAATGGAGAATAGAGAATGGAGAATGGAGAATGGAGAATGGAGAATGGAGAATGGAGAATAGAGAATGGAGAATAGAGAATGGAGAATGGAGAATGGAGATTGAGGAGGATAGGAGAATTGGTTGGCGGTTAGGAGTGATTCCACTCGTTGGCGAATTTTAGAATGCGCGGGCGGATGTACCAGGCGAAGGGGTTGGCGACGGGGCGGCGGTCTTTGATGAGTTGCATCGCGTCTTGGGGAGTGAAGCCCTGCGCGATGAGAACGCACGCGCCCATTGCGGGTCCGCGGTGACGACCGTAGGCGCAATGGGCGTAGACTTTGCCGCCGCTTTGAATCGTTTCGAGGGCGGTTTGCGCGCCGAGAATCAAATTGGGAATGGAGATCGGGAAGAAGGGGCTGTCGATCGAGCGGAGCCACAGGGCGTTGATCGGTTCATGGTGGGCGTCAAGCGAGGGCCCGAGCGTGAAGCGCATGTTGATGATGAGTCGGACGCCGAGTTCGCGCAGGCGATCGTAGTCGCGCTGGAAAGGCATGTTGCCGACGAACAGATCGTCGGTGATCTGAGAGATGTTCATGCGAGGAATCGTATCATAATTTTTTCGTCTGATCGGCGGGTGAATTCCTGCTACAATGTCGATCATCAAAACCCAGCCACGGATACTTCGATGGGCTAGTATAAGCTTCACGAATTCTCGTAACTACTCAGCCTGGGAACATGTCGCTGCGAGGCGCTCTTGGTTTTGCCGAAGCAGTCCCCCAACGCCGGGAGATTGCTTCCCTTCGACAGGCTCAGGACAGGCGTCGGGACCCCGAAAAATATCGGGGCAGGCGAGCA
>CASGHD010000181.1 GCA_949319575.1 uncultured Anaerolineales bacterium
TCGGTCAACTCAGCCCCACCCGTGAGAGTGAAGCGGTAGGCGCGTCCGATGGCGATGTGACAGGATGCGTTCTCGTCGAAGAGTGTGTTGTAAAAAAGATGTCCGCGCCTGCCGATGGGTGAAGTCGCGTTGACCAGAGCCACCTCGCCGAGGCGCGTCGAGCCTTCGTCGGTATCCACCAATTTTTGCAGGAGGGCTTCGTTCTTTTTTGCGTTGACTTTGACGATGCGCCCGTTTTCAAAAGTGACGCTGAAATCTTCGATGAGACTACCGCCATAACTCAGCGGGAACGTCGCCGCGACAGTTCCCTCCGCGCGATGACGATCGGGCAGTGTGAAAATTTCTTCGGTGGGCATGTTGGCGGTGAAGACCACGCCGTTCTCCGCCAGCGCTTGCGCGCCGCCCCAAATGTGTCCGTTGGGCAAGCCGAGGGTGAAGTCGGTGCCGGGACCCTTGTAATGAAGCGCGGAGTATTTTTTCGCTTGCATGTATTTGGCGCGCGTTTTCAAATTCTTGATGTGTTCTTGCCATGCGGCGACGGGGTCGGGCAGATTCGCCCGCGTCGTTTCGAAAATGGCTTGCCACAATTTTTCTTCCGCTTCCTCTTGTTTGAGATTCGGGAAAACTTTCGCCGCCCATGCCGGGCTTCCCGAAGCGACCACGCACCAGTTCATCGCGTTGCGGCTGACTTGCGCGCCGATCTCATTGTAATGACTCAAATGTGTTTTTTGCATCGCCGCAATGCGTTCGGCATCCAGACCAGCAAGCGCATCGGGGTCGTTGGCATAGACAGAGAGCAACGCGTCGCCGTTTTGGATCATGTTCATCGTAGCGTCAACGATATGAGTTGAATACTCTTCGAACGAATCGGCGGGCGCATCTTGCAAGCGGATGCGGAGCATTTCCTCGTCGCCCCAGATAACTTCCACATATTTCGCGCCGGCGGCATAGGCGGCTTTCGTCACCGCGTAGACGAACTCGCGCCCCGCTGGCGGCACTCCGCGCGAGGTGGCGTTGGTGATGATGAGTCGCTGTCCTTTGCGGAGATTCAACCCAACGCGCACGACGGCCTCCGCGTATTTTGCAAGCAATTCCTGATGTTGTTTTGATGGCATGGGGTCTCCCTTTTAGAGCCATGTCGCCCTGAGTACATTCGCTATCGCTCAGAATGACAAATGAAATTTTTTTCAAGTATAGCACGAACAGCAGTGATAGATTTATACTTGGAGACATGCTCACCATCGAACAAGTGGATACAAACAACAAGCGGCAGGTCAAACGCTTCGTGGAGTTTTATTACGACCTCTACCGCGACTGCAAACAATGGGTGCCGCCTCTTTTCCTCGACGCCTACCTGCCTCTCAATCGCAAGAAGCATCCCTTCTTCAGCCACTCCGAGGCGGATTTCTTCCTCGCCGTCCGCGATGGGGAAGTGGTGGGACGAATCTGCGCCGCGAACAACAAACCCTTCAATGATTATCACAAAACGAAGAAAGCCCACTTCTACGCGTTCGATTCAATTGACGACCTTGAGGTTGCGCGCGCCCTCTTCGACTCGGTCCACGCGTGGGCAAAAGAGCGCGGACTCGACACGCTGATCGGACCAAAAGGACTCTCTCCGTTCGACGGCTATGGGATTCAGGTGGCAGGCTTCGAGCATCGTCAGATGATGACGATGATGAACTACAACTATGATTATTATCCCAAGTTGATGGAGTCGCTCGGCTTCGAGAAAGAAGTGGATTTCGTCTCGTGCTATCTGCCCGCCCATGAGTTCAAAATCCCTGAACGGGTCGAAAGCATCGCTAAGCGCGTGATCGAGCGCGGCACGCTGACGGTCAAGAAATTCAAAAGCAAACGCGAGTTGATCAAATGGGCGCCGCGCATCGGCGAAGCGTACAACAAAGCCTTCATCCACAACTGGGAGTATTATCCGTTTTCGCGCGGCGACATCCAATACGCGGTGGATAACATCTTCCTCGTCGCCGACCCGCGCCTCATCAAAGTCATTTTGGCTGGCGAGGAGATCGTCGGATTCCTGTTCGCCTTCCCGGATGTATCCGCCGCGTTGCAACGCGCCAAGGGACGACTCTTCCCGTTTGGCATTGTGGACATCCTGCTCGAAATGAAGCGCGCGAAAACGATCTCGGGCAACGGCATGGGCATCCTGCCGGAGTTTCAGGGCAGAGGCGGCAATGCTTTGTTGTATTACGAAATGGGAAAAACGGTTTTAGGATTCAATCAGTTCGACCATGTCGAAATGACTCAAGTCGCTGAAACCACCGAGCAAATGCGCGCGGACTTGAAGAATTTAAATGGGGTGGAATACAAGAACCACCGCGTCTATCGGAAATCGATCTGACCTACCCCACCTGCATTTTCACTTCATTCCCCATCACAACCGTTTTTTCACCGCTGTCGAAAACGCCCAAGGGTAGCATCACATGGAACTGACTGCCGGGAAAATTTTCCTCATCGTAGCCCGTGCTTTCCACCCAGATGCGCCCGCCGTGCGCTTCAACAATTCCTTTGGATAACGCCAGCCCCAGCCCGGCGCCGCTCCCTTTGAACCGTGATTTGCTCGTGGAGTGTTTGAGTAATTCGCCGGGTTGGTAGAACTTGCTGAAAATGATCTCGCGCGAGTCGGGGTCGACGCCCACGCCGGTATCGCTGACCACGATCTCGAGTCCGCCGTTGGGCATCTCTGCCAAACTGGGCGAGATTTGCCGCGCCTCGATGTTGATCTTCCCTTCGTTGGGGGTGAACTTAATGGCATTCGTGAGCAGGTGCTGAAAGAGTTTAAGCAGGAGGTTTGGGTCCGCTTTGACCATGGGCAGGTTGGGAATATCGAGGGTCAGAGTTTGTTCGCGTTCTTTGAGCGATTTTTCAGAGGCGTTGACCACGTTGCGGATCAGGTCGCCGGTATCGACCGATGTGAGGTGGAGTTGTAGGGTGCGCGAGTCGATCTGCGCGATGTCGAACATCGAATCCATGATCTCGTGCAGGCGTTTCGTGCCTTTCGAGATATTTTTCAGCATCGAGTGGGTGGGCGAAGGCAGGCTGGTATCTTCGATCAGCATTTCGGTATAGCCGATGATCGTCGTCAACGGCGTGCGAAGTTCGTGAGATGCAATGCTGATGAAATCGGATTTGGTCTGATCGAGGCGCTCGAGGTTGCGGTTGGCTTTATCGAGATTACGGTATGCCTGCCGCAGTTCGGTGTTGACCACCACGAGATTGTCCACGAGGCGCGCATTCTCGAGCGCGACCGCGGTCTGGTTCGATAACACCGAAAGGGTGACGAGGTCTTCCTCGGTGTAGCGCGTGCCGCTGATCTTTGCGCCGAGGGCAAAGAGACCGATCCATTCGCGCTTGGAAAAGATCGGAAGGTACACCTCCGCTTCGAGGTGATTGAACCACTCCCGCTCGGGCTGGGAAACAGACCGGAAAGCGGGGAGCAGGTCCAAGTCGTATTGAAGAAGCGGGCGCCCCTCCCCGGCGAGATATTTCGACACCGGGTGATCGCTTCCCAGGGTGATAATCCGAATCTGTCGTTCTCCTTTGTTGCGAACGGCTCGCAGGCGGTAATTCTTTTCGCCATTGGGCGCGATATCGGGGTCTACAAGAAAGAGGAAGCCGCGTGAGATGTCCATTGCCTCGATGATCAATCCAACGGCGACGTTGGCGAGGCGTTGCATGTCGAGGATGTTGCTGATCTGTTCGCTATAGGCGTGCAGGGTGCGGCTGGCGTCGTATTCCTGTAAATTAAACCAGTTGTTGACGAGTCGCCGCACGCTGGTCAGTAACGGGGTGAAGATCAACGCCAACACGAGCGCGATCCCCGCGCCCACAACCAGCGGGTTGTAATTCGGGAGCGCGTTGAATATCGATTGTGACGCAGTTGCGCCCGCCACGTAGAAGATCAGAATCACCAGCGTGGTGATGGCGTATGTCAACGCCCGCCGCGCCAGGTTCCGCAAGTCGGGCGGATCGTGCGTGACGATGATGAGCGCGCCGATCACTGCCGCGAATAACCGCGCCGGGTTACCCGGAATGGGCATGCCGAGAAATAATAAGCCGTCGTTGATCGCGATTAGAAGAAATGACGGCATCCAATAATTCAGGCGATTGCGAAGTAAAGGCTGGCGCGACCGGTCATGCGCGATGCGCACAACCACAAGTGCCCCGGCAGTGAATACCAGCCAGCCGTACCCCGCCCAGATCGGCGCGAGACGGTCCAAGGTGACGACGAGCGCGCCGTTCGTCCACACGATTTCGCCGAAGCGAAACAAGTTGAGGACGATGGCAAAAAAGCCCGCCAGCCAGATACCTCCCACAATGAGCCAGTTGCGCGAATTTCGCCGCACAAAATGCAGGATGGCGATCAGCGCGACGAACGACAGGATGAACGCGCCGAACGCCTGCAAGTCGTTTGCGCCGCGTTCGCCAAGCGCCAATTGCCCGCCGCGCGTCAAGCCATCGACAACGGTCAGGAGCAAGTTGATGATGATATACACCGCAAAGAATGTGGCGGCAGTCTCCTGCCCGGCGCGCTTTCGCAACAACAAGGAAAGCACCGGCAGGTGTAACGCCGCCAAAATCATCAATAGGACCATTGCAAAAATCTGGGGAGACATTGCGCAAAAGTATACTCGAAATCATTCATCGGGGTTATCATTGCGCCATGCGCTTAACAAAATTGTCGCGTGATCACTATCATTTTTCTTCGGATTTTTTCTCGGATGACGGGCGCGCGCGTTTTGAGGACTTCGCCTCCGCGCGGAAGTTCGCGGCGCAAGTGACCGCGCTTCGCTCCCAGCCTCTGCCTGCTTCAGACCTGTACGCCTTATCCCTCATTGACGAGGCTCTGCGCGCGCTCGTGAAGCGATTCGCCCCTCCGCCCGTGATGACGACCGCAGTTTCATCCATCAGCGAAAAAGTGGGCGCGGATTCGATTGACCAAACGCAAAAAAAATTCGTCGCAGAGTTTCCGCCTGAAAGCGTCTATCTAGGCGAGCAAAAGGTTGAAGAATATCTCGCCAAACTCACGAACGGGCGCGTGAAATCGGTCGAAGAATTGATCTACGTCTTCACGCACAACGCGAACCCGGCTGTGAGTCCAATGCTTGAACTCGTGGACGATGCGCCGCTCGAACTCACTGCCTACAAAAACCTGATCTCCGCGCTGGATTCGTTCTTTGCTCAAATCGCCAAAACCAACGCGAACATTTCAGGCTCGACCGAATCGTTGTTTGACATTCTGCGCGCGCCCGCCGAAGCCTTTCCCGATTCGCTCGAAGGGCAGTTGCAATTCATCCTCGAAAAGTGGGGCGTAGCGCTCGGCGATGAATTTGCGTCACGCCTTCTGCGCGGCGTGGACTTTTTGCGCGAAGAGACTCTCCGCCATCACCTCGCGCACGGTGATTTCAAAGCGAATATCCCCGTTGCAACGTATTCAGGCGGCGATTATGCTGAATATGAAAAGTACAGCCCAGACAAAGAATGGATGCCGCGCATCATTCTCATCGCAAAGAATTCTTATGTCTGGCTTGAACAACTCTCACGCAAATATGGGCGTTGGATAAAGACTCTCGATCAAATCCCCGATGAAGAATTGGACTTGTTGCGTGATCGCGGTTTCACAGGCTTGTGGCTCATCGGTTTATGGGAACGCAGCCGCGCCAGTCAGCGCATCAAACAGCGCATGGGTGACGCGGACGCGGTTGCATCTGCTTACTCATTGTTCTCTTACGATATAGCAGAAGACCTCGGAGGGTGGGGAGCATTGGAGAATTTGCGAAGCCGCGCATGGCAAAGAGGGATTCGTCTCTCTGCCGACATGGTTCCCAACCACATGGGCATTGACTC
>CASGHD010000182.1 GCA_949319575.1 uncultured Anaerolineales bacterium
GGAGGTGGAGGTTGGCGTGGGAGTAACAGTTGTGGTTGGGGTTATACTGGCTGTTGGGGAGATCGTTTCAGTGAGGGTTATGGTAGGGGTAGGAGTTATGGTTTCGGTAGGGGTAATTGTCGCCGTTTGTGTTATTGTAGGGGTCTCTGTTGGGGTGTATGTCCCAACATCACAGATAAAACCTATCGATGTACTATTGCGAGGAGTTGGTGCGCTTGATGCAAAATCAGTGTTGTTGTTATTAGTATCATTGCATCCGGTACCGATGGGATTGCGAAGAATAGCTGTAGTGTTACTTGGGGCAGGCGCAGGATTACTTTCAAAAAAATCAGCAGTACCAAAGCCAACAAGGTCAACAATGCTGGCAAGATCAGGCGCCGCGCATGGAGTTAACCCTCCATTACATGGTAGCCCGACATTTGTATTAACCAATACCACCTTCCCATTTGAGGCACTCATATCTGTTGTGCCTATAGCATCAAATAGTGGCATAGGGTTAGTTCCTGACCCATTTGAATCTAACTGCACAAGATAATATTGACCTGCCGCAAGTGACCCAGCAAGATCGGTTTTATTGACACTAAATAAAACTGCGCCTGCTGCACTCGCATATTGAATTGACCAGCCATTTAGTGATAAGGTTGTACCAGTGGGATTAAAAAGTTCAACAAAATCGTTTGGGTAAGGCGCACCTAAATTTCCTCCACCCCCATAAACTTGGCTAATTACAATATTTGTCGCCGCCTGCATCCTCGGCGCCGCCCGCGCGGGTTGAATAACCGGCGCAATCAAACCGCCGCACACCGCGGCGATCAACAACACCAAAGACAAACTGCGCCAGAAAACTTTCGACTTTTTCATGAGTACAAGACGAAACAAAGACGGTGAAGGACATCGTCTTATCAAGAATTATAAACCACCCTGTTTGAAATGCGAGCGCTCCCGTCGAGAGTATGTTGCGAGCGACTATCAGCGAGGAGGGCTAGCCAAACCCAGGTGTAAAAATTCTTAGCCACAGAGCGCACGGAGATTTTGAGATTTTTCTCTCTGTATTCTCTGTGGCTTTACACGCCAAGTTAGAGACCCCATCAACGCGGCTCAACGACAAACTTGATGGCAGTGCGCACCTTGTCGTCGATCGTCACGTCCGCAAATTCGGGCACACAAACAATCTGGATATTATCGTTTTTCAAATACCCAGTCGCCAGAGCCAGAGCCTTCACCGCCTGGTTCACTGCACCGGCGCCGATCGCCTGCACTTCCGCCCGTTTGAACTCGCGCACCACCCCTGCAATTGCCCCGGCAACGGCAGCGGTACGGGAGCTGGCTGAAACCTTGATCATGTCCATGGTGGACCTCCCAAAGGGTAAAGAGGGGCTGTTGTAAAGATTGTACAGGATTTGGTTAAGAGATTCAAGCATATATAATAAGAATAATAGGATTTAGTAATAGTAGTAGGGGGTGTGGATGATGTGGATGAGCGCGAATCTACCCAAGATGTGGGAGTTCCACTCCCGCCTCCCTCCGCATGTGGGGCTGATTCGCCACTCGTGTATCAGCCTCACTTGTGGAAAGAATCGGGATGGATTTGTCCACATTCCATCCACAAAAACGGAAAAGTTATCAACAAATCCATATATTGGAAGATTCATGACTCACTCGCCCATATATGGGGGGTGTCTACCACGGGTCTCTGGGCGAGGCTAGCCTACTTCTCCACAGGGAGAGCCACTTATCCACAAAAAGAGGCTAGTTATCCACAAATCGGATGTCTGGACAACACTTGAACTAGCGGTGAATACCCCAAATGTGGCTGTGGTGGGTCAATCTACGAACAAAGGAATAGGCTCGCCCAGCGCCGGAACGGGCGCGGAAACATACAGGTCTAAAAATGCCCCCGCTGTGGCAAACAGTTCGCGGAAATTCCAGATCGCTAACGAGCGATTCCAGAAGCGGCGCGTATTTGCCTCCACGCCAACCGCTTCCACCCCAAGAACATTGCAAAGGAAAAGCGCCCTCGGCAAATGGAATTTCTGCGTGACGAGCAAAACATCGTCTACTTGGAACACCTCTTTCGCCCGGTAACAGGTATCGTACGTGCGCCTGCCGGCGAAATCCAGGGCAATCGCTTCTTCGGGAACGCCAAGCGAAAGCGCGTATTGCCGCATAGATTCAGGCTCATTGTATTCCAGCACGCGGTTATCCCCGCTCATGAGAATTTTCTCTACCTTGCCGGAAAAATACAGTTCGGCGGCGGTTTCCACCCTGTCGCGCAGGATGGCGGTTGGGGTGCCATCCCAGCGCAAGCCTGCCCCAAACACGATGGCGAGCCGCTTTGTTGGGGCATTCTCCTTCTGGTAAATGCGATTCACGGAGTGGATGGCTGTCGCCAGGCGCGGGAGTATCAACCCTGAGAGGCTGATCAGCCCCAGAAGAAACACACCGCGCCGAATAGATTTTTTGCTTATTCTTTTTCTCATCGTGAATGTTGCCGACGTTTTTGACACTCAAATGTTACACGCCGATTTCGTTGTAAACACTAACAAACCTGTAAATGAAGTGAAACCTTTTCAGCCTTGAATTTTTGATGGAAATAGTTATACTGTAAAAGTTCTGAGGATGTGCCTCAGGCAACAATTTATTAGAAAGGAATAATACCATGTTGTTCGCACCCAAAGAAAAAGGCCAGGGCCTCGTCGAGTACGCGATTATTATCGCTCTCGTGGCTATCGTCGTGATTGCGGTCATGAACTTGCTCGGACCCAAGATCGGCAATACCTTCTCCAGCATCAATAACTCCCTGCCGTAACCCGCTCTATCGAGCACCAAAAAAGCCACACCTTACGGTGTGGCTTTTTTGGAACCCCACATGTGGGATCATCGTCTCCTCGTTGGACAAGTGACGATGCTTGTAGGACCACCCCAGCAATGCGGTTACAGGCATCTCAGAAAGGAATTCAGGATGTTGTTTTCACCCGCAGAAAAAGGACAGGGGCTTGTGGAATATGCGATCATTATTGCTCTTGTGGCTATCGTTGTGGTTGTTGTGGTTGGGGCGTTCGGTTCTAAAACCGGAGACACGTTTAGCGCCATTAATAACTCACTGCCATAACCTTATTTGGACTTACGCAAGACCCAGGATTTACCCTCTACTCTTCGCGAATACTTCGACATGCTCAGTACAAGTTCTTAGGGAGTGTTTCTTAAGTCTGTGCCATCCTCTTTTTGTACACGGATTGCACGGAAAAGAGCCTCTTTTTTGATGGTTTTTTCTGTGAAACTCAGTGAAATCCGTGGCGTCCGTGTCCAAAAAAGTCTTTAAGAAACAGTCTCTTAGAGATTAGCGTAGTTTTGCCGACAAAAATGCCCATTCATTTAATCAAGAGAGCCAGGTCGACCGCAGACGCATTGACGAGAGCGCGGAATTCGGCATAGAAGCCGTCATTCACCGGCTGAAATTCGTCGATATCGTAGGCTGTCTTGAACGCGGCTCTACCATCCGTGGTCTGCATGATAATGGGGATACTACTTGCAAACAGGTCTCGCATTGGCTGGGGCATGGCGGAGGAAAATACAAAGACATCATAGGGGATAATTTCGGGAATCCGCCAAATCACGATCACCTGTTCCATCAGGTCCGGGAATTGGTCTTCCAGGGAGGGGAACTTCCGCGCGTCGATGTAAGTGGCTCCGAATTCACAAATTCCGCTTGCATATAACGAGCGAACAACGGTCGGATGCCCTTCCACGAAAGCGGCAGGCTTGGGGCTGATGCCGATGGACTGCAAATACCCAAAGGGAATCACGTAGCCGGAGAGCGAGCGTTCATCGCTCCAACAAGGTTTCCGGTCATTAAATTGAGCGAGGGCAATTGCCGGGTCGTCGTCCGCGTTTGTTTCGCTCAACGGGTTGAAGAACGGGGTAAACCCAGCCTTGCGCCGCGCAATGAATTGCGCGCCGTATTGGCTTTTCCCATCTTTCAAATCGGCGAAAGCGGCTTTGACCGTTTCGTTTTGATACGCCAGCACATAGGCATACGGGTTGAGAAGCGCGATATGCGCATTCCCTTTTTGGAAGGCTTCCACAAGCGCCAACTCAGAGTCGGGGAGGATGGTGACCACCGTATACCCGGTTCGTTCTTTGAATTGGGAGGCAATCAAGTTGGCAGACTCGACCGCCGCCTGCGACGAAGCAGATGGCGGCAGGGCAAGGATCAGGGGATTCTCGGGCGAGCCAAGTTCGGCGGAGGAGGGAGACGGGGTGAAAGTCTCAGTGGCGGCGGCAGGGATGGGCGTTGGCGTCGATCCGGCGGACCCCAGGCGCGGCAGAGTACAACCGATTGCAAGGAAGAACGCGACCGCGAAAATCAAACGGGGGAAAAGATTTCGATTCATGGAATTACCGGGGGATTATAATATGTGCATGAAAAATAACAATTCTCTCTCCATCCTGATTCTGATCGTGATCGGGGTTGCGGCGTACATGATCGTGCAGACCGTGCGCGAGGGCGCCAAAACCGCCACCCAACCCTTCGAGCAGGTGAACGAGGCGAACCGCGCCCTGCAAACGCAGATGGCGAACCTGATGAACCCCACGCCAACGATCATCCCCGACCCGATCACCTACATCAACGAGATTCGCGCATTGGCGCGGCTCGAAACGATCCAATACAGCGTGGAGAAAGTAATCACCGGCGAAACCGGCGGCGGAACGTTCGCCACATTTTTCGGCGACAAGATATTGTTTGTGGGGCACGGCACCGTGATCGCCGGCATCGATATGGAAAAACTCGCGCCCGAAAATATGCGCTATGAAAACGGCGCGCTCTCCGTGCAATTGCCCCCGACTGAAATTTTCATCGCCACCCTCGATAACGAAAAATCATACGTATACGACCGGCAGACCGGCGTGCTGACCAAACCCGACCCGAACCTCGAAACCCTCGTCCGGCAAAAGGCTGAGGAGGAAATCCTCAAAGCCGCGCTGGAAGACGGCATTCTCAATCAGGCGCAGATCAACGCCGAGACCTACCTGTTCAAATTTTTTGCCGCGCTCGGTTTTCCCAACACGATCTTCCTCGATAACCCCAACTAAACCCGCTCTGTCCACGAGGGGTGATCGTATTTTTCGCGGACGAGTTCATCCGCTTTATTAGATTCGGATTCGGATAACCTTCCCTCTTCCAAGTGGATTCCCAACCGCGCCTCGAACGCTCCGACGCACGCCTGCGCCGCCACACCCCAACCGACTCGCCTCCCCAACGCCGCCTCGACAGTGGTCGCCCGCTCGAGCAATCGACGGGACGCAATGTCACGCGCCGACTCATCCTCAAAGACCAGCGCCCCGCAGATGCGCGCCAGGTCTCCTGTCAGCGGCAGGGAACCGTGTTGCAGGACGCCTTCTTTTTTTCGGGCTTGCGCCGAGCCGATCAATTTTTTTCCGTTCACTGTAATTTCGCACGTGGATGGAACCTCAAAACAAACCGGGTTGTTTGATTTTTCGCTCGTTTTTTCTTCTTTCATCTCCACAGGAACATTCAAGGTTTTCACGGCGAGCAATAACGCCTGCGCGAGACGGTTATAACTTTCGAGGACTGTGCCCGCCACACGCGGCTCATCGTTGGGGGCGATCACCGAATAGGTCAACTCATCGGTGTGGAGGATTGCCCGCCCGCCGGTAACGCGCCGCACAACCTCCCAGTATTGCGCTTGCAGTCGTCGCACGTCCACGTCTGCGAAGGGCTGGGCGTATCCAAGCGAGAGGCAGGCGGGGGTCCAGGCATACAGCCGCAAGGTCGGGGGTGAATCGCTGCGTCCGATGTGGTGGAGGATGGCTTCATCCACTGCCATGTTCCATGCGCCTCGCGCCGGAGGTGTGATCAAGAGTCGCCAGGTTGTCATGTCAATATTATAATAGCCGGGGAAAAGTGTGGGAAAGTGAGGTAAAGTAGAAGAGGAACTTTCTTAATTTATTTCGGAAATTTCAAGCGATGAAAAAAGAAAGCAAACCGAAGACGAAACGAAAACCAGCGAAGCCTGCCGAGGAGGCTGATTCGCGTCACATCGACGCGCCCGGAATGGTATCGCAAAAGCCGGTGGGGAATAGAATTAACCTCAACGAAGAGGGAGTGCGCCAGCTCATCGACCTGGACCCCCATTTTATTTTTGCGAAAGACGCGGAGGGGAGATATATTCTCGCCAACAAGGCAATGGCTGAAAAGTATCAGCTCGCTGTGGAGGAGTTGCTCGGCAAGACCGACGCGGATTTATCCATTTCGCCGGAGATCGCCGCGCGTTTCCACAAGGAGGATTTGGGGGTGATTCGTTCTGGAAAGTTGCTGCATATTCCGGAGGAGTTGGTCTATAACCACGATGGAACGCCTCGAATCCTTTCGACAACGAAAATTCCTTTTCTGTTTTCCGACGCGAATGAACCGGCGGTGTTGGGGATCGCGGTGGATATCACCGACTTAAAGCGCATCGAAAAGGAATTACGCGAAAGCGAAGGGCGCCTGCTCACTGTGCTGGAATCGTCCCCAATTCCAATGATGTTGAATTTGCTTGACGATGGCGTCGTGCTGTACGCTAATTCTGCCACGGAGGAATTGTTTGGAAGGTCGCTTTCCGATTTGGTGGGCAGTAAAGCGGCGGAGTATTATGTGAATCCGAAAGACCGTTTCCATGTGGTGAATGAGATTGCTCAACACGGGGCGCTCCGCGACCATCAGGTATTGTTGAAGCGCGCGAATGGGGTCGCGTTCTGGGCATCGCTCTCCTCTGAAAAAACAACGCTGGATGGCAGGGATTGCATCCTGAGCTGCATTTACGATATTTCCGGGCGCAAGCGCGCCGAGGCGCTCCAGTCGGCGGTCTACCAGATCAGCGACGCGGCGAATAAATCCTCCAGTTTGGATGAATTGTACCGGTTGGTCCATGCGACCATTGGGCAGGTGATGCCGGCCAAAAATTTTTTTATCGCTTTATACGATGAAGAGCACGACCTGTTGAGCTTTCCGTATTATATGGATGAGATGGACGACAATCCCTCGCTTACGCCATCCAAGCCTGGGCGTGGAATGACTGAGTACATCCTTCGCACCGGAAAGCCGGTCTTGAACACGCAGGCAGATTTCGAAGAATTGGCGCGTGTTGGGGAAGTGGAGTTGGTGGGATCGCCCTCCCCAATCTGGATCGGGGCGCCTCTTATTATCGAGGATCGAACGATCGGCGTGATCGCCTTACAGGATTATCACGACGAAAACGTATATAGCGAGCGCGAACTGCGGATGCTTGAATATGTGTCGGAACAGGTGGCAAAAGCCATCGAACGGACGCGCCTGCATGAAGAAACCCAGCGCAAGAATCGCATCCTGACGGCGTTACAGGAGGCGACGCTTTCCATCGTGCGCCAGACTGAACTTTCAGAAGTGCTTCAGGCGATTTTGACCCAGGCGAAGGGGTTGTTCGACGCCAACAGCAGTTATGTCTATCTTGTTTCGCCGGACGAAACTGAATTGACGTTTGTGCTGGCGATCGGGCAGGGGCAACACTTCACTGGCACGCGACTCAAGCCCGGTGAAGGGCTTGCCGGAAAAGTGTGGCAGACCGGTCAAGCCATTCATGTGACGGACTATAAATCCTGGCGGGGCAGGTCTGACAAATTTACAAGCGTCCTGTTTCATTCCATCGTGGGTGTTCCCCTGTTTTCCGGGGAAAAAGTGATTGGCGTGCTGGGTGTTACCTATCGGGATGCTGGCAGGCGCTTCAGCCAGGAGGATATCGAGTTACTGACTCGTTTTGCGCAACTCGCGTCCATTGCGTATGAAAATGCCCGCTTGTACACCTTGAACCTCCAGGAACTTGCCGAACGGAAGCAGGCTGAAGCGCTTCAAGCCGCCATCTATCGCATCAGCGACGCGACCAGTTCCAACATCGGCATGGATGAGTTCTATCGCGTGATCCATGAAGCCTTGAAAGGCGTGATGGTTGCCGAGAATTTCTATATCGCATTGTACGATCATGAAGCGGGGCTCTTGAGTTTTCCGTACCATGTGGATGAGAAAGATGAATTGCCCCTGCCCGCCCCGTTGGGAAAAGGTCCCACCTCGTATGTGATACGAAACAGCAGGTCGTTATTGGGGAAATCTGAAACCATGAAAGAGTTGGAAGAGCGCGGCATCCTGATTCCCAACGGCGCGCGATCCATGGACTGGCTGGGAGTGCCGTTGAAGATACGGAATGAAACGATCGGCGTCATGGCAGTGCAGGCGTACGATGAACATGTTCGCTATACCCAGCGCGACCTCGATATATTGGGTTATGTTTCCAACCAGGTGGCATCCTCCATCGAACGCAAGCAAGCAGAGATTTCGCTCAAGTCAAGCGAAGAGCAATATCGCGAGTTGTATCAGAATAACCCGTTGATGTTATTTACGTTGAGTTTGGATGGGACGATCATCGCCATGAACCAATCGGCGATCGCGCAATTGGAATACCCGGAAGGCGAGTTGATCGGAAAACCCATTCTTGCCGTTATCCATGCCGAAGATCAGGCTGTGGTCTGGAAAACCCTGAGGGAGTTTGCCTTGCGTCCGGTGCAGGATGCGCCCTGGGAATTCCGAAAAGTGACCCGAAGCGGCAAGGTGATCTGGGTATCGGAAACCTCTCGCATGATTTCGGTGACCGGTGGCGGGCAGGCGATGTTAGTCGTTTGCGATGATATTACCAAACGCAAGCAGGCAGAGGCAGACTTGCAGACCAGCGAGTCGCGGTACCGGCTTTCGGCGCGCGCCACCAACGATGTGATCTGGGAGTGGGACATCCTCTCCAACGAAAAAACATGGAGCGAGAATCTTCAGGTTCTGTTTGGGCATAACCAGCAGGAGTTGAAAGAAGATTCGCTGTGGTGGGAAAATCACATCCACCCGCAGGATAGCCAGCGTGTTTTGGAAAAGATAAACAACGCGCTATTGAATGAAGAGACCCTCTGGGAGGATGAATATCGCTTTTTGCGGAGCGACGGGTCGGCGTCACATGTGATCGACCGCGGCTATATCGAGCGCGACCCCAGCGGGAAGCCCATCCGTATGATCGGCGCCATATCTGATATTACCGAGCGCAAGCGTCGCGAAGATGAATTAGCCGCCCTGGCATCGTTCAGCGCGGCTTTGCGCGTGGCAGGCTCGCGCGACGAAATTTTGCAAGTTGTGCTCGATCAAATATCGTTACAGTTCGAAGCGCGCGGCGTTGCTCTTACTCTCCAACGCGCAGGCGCCGACACCCTTGTTGTTGAAGCGGCTGGCGGGGAATGGAGCGCGTGTTTAGGATCCAAAGACCCGCCCAGCGGAGAGATCAGTCGCCGCGTGATGGGGAGCGGAAAACCCTACGTGATCGACGATCTGGAACAAGAAGCGTTGGAGCATTTGAACGGCGCGCCGATACGATCGGGCAGTTTTATCAGTGTGCCGCTTAGCACGCCTGCCGGCATAATCGGCGCGTTGAACATTGGGCGCGCAACGCCGTTCCGGACGGAAGATGTGCGTCTTGTGATGAACATCGCCGATATGGCGGCAAACGCCATCCAACGCGCGTCTGCTTACGAGCAAATGAGACAGCAGATCGACCGTGTCAACGTATTGCGCACCATCGATATGTTCATCGCCAGCGGCGCCGACCTGCACCTGACCCTGCAAACGGTTGTCAACCAGACAGTCACGCACCTCGGTTGCGATGCCGCCTGTATTCTCATGCTCAACCAGGGGGGGCGCGCCTTGGAATTTGCGGAAGGGACCGGCTTTCGTACGGCGGGCGTCAGGCAAACCTCGTTACGTCTGGGAGAGGGGCTCGCCGGGCAGGCTGTATTGAAACGGGAGATGGTCAGGGTGGATGATCTGGCATCTCTGAAAGATCACCCATTATATGTGCTGGAAGGATTCGCCTGTTATTACGGCGTGCCATTGATTGCCAAAGGGGATGTGAAAGGCGTAATGGAGGTCTTTCACCGCGCAACGCTCAACCCAGACCGTGGCTGGTTGCATTTTCTCGAATCGCTCGCCGCCCAGGCGGCTCTTGCCATAGACAACGCCTCCCTCTTCAGCAGTCTACAACGTTCGAATATGGAACTGGGTATTGCCTACGAAACCACGCTCGAGGGGTGGTCTGCCGCGCTCGATATGCGTGACCGGGAAACCGAGGGACACACCCAGCGCGTGACCAACCTCACGTTGGCGCTTGCCGAGGCGATGGGAGTCAGCGAAAAGGATTGCACGCAGATTCGCCGCGGCGCCCTCCTGCACGATATTGGCAAGATGGGCATCCCCGACCGTATTCTCCTCAAGCCCGATATCCTGACCGGAGATGAGTGGGAGATCATGCGCCAGCATCCGGTCTATGCCCATCGATTGCTACATCCAATTCCACACTTGCGCCCCGCGTTGGATATTCCGTATTGTCACCACGAACGTTGGAATGGCTCCGGCTATCCGCGCGGGTTGAAGGAAGAATCGATTCCGCTGGCGGCTCGTATCTTTGCCGTGGCAGATGTGTGGGACGCGCTTTGCTCCGATCGCCCCTATCGCCCCGCATGGGAACGCGACAAGGCGCACAGTTACATCAAATCGCTGTCGGGCGTGCATTTCGACCCGAAGGTGGTAGAGGTCTTTTTACGGCTGGTGGGAGAAGGAAAGTAATTTCCTGAAAATCTCCTCAGAGAGTGTTTCTTAAGTCCTGTGCGGTCTACTTTTGTACACAGATACTTCGACAGGCTCAGTACAAGTTTCACGGACATTACGTAGAATGGTTTTATATCCACTAATCCACGCCAATCTTTGCGAATTTTTAAAAGATTAGCGTAGATTAGTGAAGATTAGCGGATAATTTTTTGGGTCTTTACGAGTTGCCGTGATGAACCGCCAGTTCCGGCGGCAGTTGCACTGCCGCCCGCCAGCAGTGCAACTGCTGGCGTAACAATCACGGCAATTCCCAGTGAGCCGATAAATTATTTATCCGCGATCAATTCTTTCAACGTACCTCCCAACCTCGTGATCCCCTCGCGAATGGTCTCCGGCGAGGAATATGAAAAATTGAGCCGCATCGTGTTCTTGCCTCCGCCGATGGGATGGAACGCCTCGCCCGGCACGAACGCGACCTTCTTTTCCACCGCGCGCTTCAATACTTCAGATGAGTCCATGCCTTCAGGCAGGATGCTCCACAGGAACATGCCGCCTTTCGGCTTTCGCCACGACACACCGGCGGGGAACATCTCCTCCATCATTTCGATCATCACGTCGCGGCGTTCTTTATACGTGGCGCGGATCAACTTCACATGCTCGTCGAGGAATCCGCCCTTTGCCGCCTCGAACGCGATATATTGATTGAACGACGACGTGTGCAAGTCCGCCGCTTGTTTGCTGAGGACAAGTTTCTGAATCACTTCCGCTGGCGCGATCACCCATCCCAGCCGCAGACCCGGCGCGAGCAATTTCGAGAATGTGCTGAGATAGATCACATTGCCGCTGTAATGCCCGCCATTCGGACCGCGATACTCGCTGTCTAACGCCACAATCGAGGGGATATGTTCGCCTTCATAACGTAACTGACCATACGGATCGTCTTCGATGATTGGCACGCCGTATTTATCCGCGATCCTCACGAGTTGCATCCGCCGCTCAAGGCTCAGGGTGGACCCGCTGGGGTTTTGGAAATTTGGAAGAACGTAGATAAATTTAGGTCCGACACGCAGCGCCGCTTCCAACTCATCCACGATCATCCCGTGCTCGTCCGCTCTCACGGGGATGTACTGCGCGCCGTACGCATTCCACGCTTGCAACGCGCCAACATACGTCGGTGATTCGACCACGATGAAGTCGCCGCGGTTGACGAACAACCGCCCGACGAAATCCAACGCTTGTTGCGAACCGGAGGTGATGAGGACGTTATCCGCGCTCACCTCCGAGCTGAAGCGCGAAATGTGCCGCGCGATCATCTCGCGCAGGGGACGGTGTCCTTCGGTCGTGCTGTATTGAAGCGACTGCGGTCCGAAATTCTCCAGCACAGTATTGCTTGCCTCGCGGAACCGCTGAATCGGAAATACCTCCGGCGCCGGCAGACCGCCGGCAAACGAAATGATCTCCGGCTGTTCAGTGAGTTTCAGCAATTCACGGATGACCGAACTTGACATTTGTTGGGTGCGAAAAGCGTAGCGATATTCCCAGGGTGTTTGCATTTAGGCTCCTATGTGGAACGCGGATTTCAATCCGCAATTTCTCTACCGTACATAAAAGATTTTTACGGCTCTCTGAGAGTTGCCGTGATTCTGGTACACGGATTACGCGGATTTCACGGAAAAACCTTTAAGTCCCCATTCTTTCTCCGTGTTTTCCGTGACTTCCGTGTACCAAAAAGGTTTAATCACGGCGATTCCT
>CASGHD010000183.1 GCA_949319575.1 uncultured Anaerolineales bacterium
GGCGGATCAGAATCTAACGACTCGGCATTCAAGACCGCGCGTTACTATTGGAAGCGCAAAGGCAAGCCGACGAAATACAAAGTCATCGCGCGAAAAGGTTCGTATCACGGCGTTACTCTCGCAACGACATTTGCCACCGGGCTTGAAAAATATCAAACGATGTTCGGTCCCGCAGTCGAAGGATTCGTTCACATCCCCGCGCCGAATCCGTATCGCTTTGAAGGAGAAATGAAAGCGGGCGAGACAATCGGTCAAGCCGCCGCGCGAGCGCTCGAAGAAGCGATCTTACGCGAAGGCGCGGACACGGTCGCCGCGTTCATCGCCGAACCCGTGATGGGAGTCGGCGGCGTGATCATTCCGCCCGATGATTATTTTCCGCTCGTGCGCGCGATTTGCAATAAGCATGAAATCCTTTTTATTGCGGATGAAGTTATCACAGGCTTTGGTCGCACGGGGGAGTGGTTCGCGCTCACACATTGGAACGTGAAGCCCGATATTCTCTCCTTCGCCAAAGCCATCACCAGCGGATACGCTCCACTCGGCGGCATCCAAATCTCAGACGAAATCCGCGAGACGATGGAGTCTGCGCCTGAACCCGAAGCATGGATGCACGGCTATACCTATTCAGGTCATGCCATGGCGTGCGCGGTCGGCTTGAAGAATCTCGAAATCATGGAAGCAGAAAATTATCCCGCGCGCGCGAAAGAACTCGGCAAACGTCTTCTCGACGGCTTGAACACGCTCAAAGAATTCGGCTTCGTCGGCGATGTGCGCGGATTGGGTCTGCTCTGCGCGGTGGAAATTGTCTCGGATAAAAACGCCAAAACCGCCGACCCCGCGCAGGCGATGAAAATTTTCAAAGCCGCGCAAGAACGCGGACTTCGGACTCGACCCGTCGGCAATTCGCTCGCCTTCGCGCCTCCGCTTGTTATTAATGAAGAAGAAGTGGATGAGATTGTGAAGAGGCTGGGCGCGGCGATGGACGCGGTGGCGTAGCGCTTATTGCGTATTGCGGATTGCATATTTCGTATCCCTGTGTCTACCTGTTTACTTGTTTCCTCCCATATTCCAACCAATCGTAAATCCAAAATCGTAAATCGTAAATCGCCATGTCCATCTACCTCCACGATATTCCCCTCCCTCAAGCGCAGTCACGATTTCAGCAAGCCCTTGCAGAAGCGGATCTCTGGCGCTTGTTGGGCGTAGGAACTATTCCGCTTGACGAGAACGCATTGGGTCGCGTCACTGCCGAGCCGATCTGGGCGAAGGTTTCATCACCGCACTATCACGCCTCCGCCATGGATGGGTTTGCGGTTCGGGCGGAAGAGACGAGTGAGGCGCAGCCGTCAAGTCCAATTCAGTTATCAGTGAACAGTGAACAGTCGCCAACGCAGGCGCAGTATGTCGACACGGGCGATCCCATGCCTGGGTGGGCGAATGCAGTCATCCCGATTGAAAATACGGAAGCGTTGGGTGAAACAGGACGAATAACGCCCGCCGTCCGCGGTCCATCGTCCATTCGGATTCGCGCTTCCGTCGCCCCGTGGAGTCACGTCCGCCCGTTGGGGGAGGATATTGTCGCCACTCAATTGGTGCTGCCCGCCGGACATGTCCTTCGTCCTGTAGATTTGGGCGCCATCGCCGCGGCGGGACATCACCAGATCAATGTTGCGCGGAAACCAAAAGTGGCGATCATTCCAACCGGGACGGAGCTCGTCCCAATCGGCAGCCAACTCGAAGCGGGCGACATTCTCGAATACAACTCGCTTGTGCTCGCCGCGCAGATCAAGGATATGGGTGGCGAGGCGACGCGTTACCCGATCGTCAAAGATGATTTCGATTTGATTTGCGGTCAGGTTCTCGAAGCCGCGCAAACCCATGATTTAGTTCTGCTCAATGCGGGATCATCCGCCGGCGCGGAAGATTTCTCAGCCAGGGTTGTAGAAAAACTTGGAATACTTCTCGTTCACGGAGTCGCCGTTCGCCCCGGGCACCCCGTCATTCTCGGTCTCGTCCATCGTAAATCGAACGAGGAGAGCGCTTCGTCGCTTCCGCTGGTCGCTCCTCGCAATGACACGATTCCGATCATTGGCGTCCCTGGTTATCCAGTCTCAGCGGTGTTAACGGTGGATATTTTCGTCGAACCCATCATCGCAAAGTGGCTGGGACGAAGGCAAAAAGAATTACCCATCGAAACAGCCACGTTCACGCGAAAACTCGTCTCACCGGCGGGCGACGATGATTTTGTGCGAGTTGTCGTTGGCAAAGTTGGCGGAAAACTCCTCGCCGCGCCGCTTTCGCGCGGGGCGGGCGTCATCACCTCGCTGGTTCAAGCAGACGGGCTCGCCCTCGTCCCAAGCGGCGCGCAGGGAATCGAAGCGGGCGAACCGATTCAAGTGCGGCTCTACCGAAGTAAATCCGAAATCGAACAGACGATTTTCTGCATAGGCTCGCACGACCTCACGCTCGATTTGCTCGCGCAGTTTTTATCTGAACATGATCGCAGGCTGGTTTCCGCGAACGTCGGTTCACAAGGCGGATTAGTCGCATTACGGCGCGGCGAAGCCCATCTCGCGGGGTCGCACTTGCTCGACCCCCAATCGGGCGAATATAACATTTCATCTATTCGCCGATACATGCCCGGCATTCCGGTCAAAGTGGTTGCATTGGTCGGGCGCGAGCAGGGGTTGATCGTGAAGAAGGGAAACCCCAAGGGGATTATAGATTTGAGAAGCCTGACCAATTCACAGGTCAGGTTTGCGAATCGTCAACGCGGCGCCGGTACACGCGTCCTATTGGATTATCATTTGAATTCAATGACAATACCGCCCGAATCTATTGTTGGCTATCAACAGGAAGAGTATACTCATCTTGCTGTTGCGGCTTCTGTGGCATCGGATCGCGCCGATTGCGGACTTGGAATCGCCGCCGCCGCCCAGGCGTTGGATTTGGATTTTATTCCGCTGTTTCAAGAACGCTACGATTTGGTGATCCCGAAACAGTTTGCAGACGACGACTTGCTCTCGCCTCTGTTCGGACTTGTGGCTGATTCGCCTTTTCGTGAAGCTGTTTCGCGCCTGACAGGATACGACGTGTCGGCGATGGGCGCAATAATTTTGGAGGATGAATGACCGAAGCGCTTGTTGTGGATGATAATCGTCAGACTGCCGATGCCCTGCATCAAATGTTGGACGTGCTGGGCGTGAAAGCGCGCGTGGCATATGGCTCCAGCGCGGCGATCTCGATTCTGGGAAGCGGCTTTACCCCGAATTTGATCTGCCTCGATGTGAACATGCCTGGTATCGACGGCGTGGAAATCCTTCTCTACCTGCGGCGCGAGCCTCGCCTGATCGCTGTGCCGGTCATTGTTATCACCTCCGATGATCAACCGGAAACGCGGCGCAAAGTGATGAGCGCCGGCGCGACTGAATTAATAATCAAGCCAGCCACCATCGACGCGCTGGAACAGGCGTTGAAAAAAGCGAATATGGTGTAGTGAAAAAACGCGCGCGAGCGCGTTTTTTTTTATTTGCCTCGAATGCGAACAGGCGCCTCTCACAACGTAAAACTCTCTACCGCAGATGAGGGGTTTTTACCGCCATGCGACACATGCTAAGAAACTGTTTCTTAACTTCTTCTTTTCGACACGAACGCCACGGATTTCACTAATTTTCAGTAACTCCTCAGCCTGGGAACATGTCGCTGCGAGGCGCTCTTGGTTTTGCTGAAGCAGTCCCCCAACGCCGGGAGATTGCTTCCCTTCGACAGGCTCAGGACAGGCGTCGGGACCCCGAAAAAACATCGGGGCAGGCGAGCAAGAGCCTCCTCGCAACGACATGCCTGAGTAGTTACAATTTTCACGGAAAAGAGCTTTAAAAAGTTGTCTTTTTCCGCGTGCTCCGCGAGATCCGTGTACAAAAGAACCAGGCTTCAGACTTTAAGAAGCGCTCTCTCAGGCCGCCAAATTAAAAAGGTTTTCTTTGCGGTCTTCGCGGCGCAAATGCGCGTTAATGAGACGCAAAATAAATTTTGCGGCGCTGTGGATCATTTATTCCTGTTTGTTTGTTCAACGGGTATAATGGGGAAAATTTTTTTGGATAAACTTCCCAATGCCCATCTCCGCTGGAATCCCCGCCCCCGATTTTGAATTGCGCGACGATACAAATATCGCAAGAAAACTGTCTGAGTACCGCGGCAGGAATGTCGTGTTGTATTTTTATCCCGCCGACGATACGCCCGGCTGCACAAAGGAAGCCTGCAATTTCCGCGATGATTATTCCGCCTATGAGCAGGCGGGTATTGCGATTCTCGGCGTCAGCCCGGACGCGGTGGAATCGCATGTAAAATTCAAGAAGAAATTCATGCTCCCATTCCCGTTATTGGCGGATGAAGGACATCGAGTGTGCGACCTCTATCAGGTTTGGGGGCCGAAGAAGTTTTTAGGAAAATCCTATGAAGGCGTTTTGCGGACAACTTTTTTGATCGACGGTAACGGAATGATCGTAAAGGTGTTTGAGCAGGTGCGCCCGGCTCAACACAGCGCGGAGGTTCTTGCGGCGTTGGCATAGTCGTCCGCTGTCGAATCAACTGTCCCTGAGGAGGAAGCGAAGGCGTCTCCTTGTGAAATTTGTGACAATCTGCGAATTATGATAAACTTAGGCGGCTTCTGATCGAGGGTTTCGCCCTCATCAGATTTTTGTTTCAGGAGAAGAGTATGCGACATTTCATCGTTGTGGGAATATTAACCATTCTTGCTTCGGTCCTGTTGTACATGGGGCTGAGCGCGGCGCACCTGATGCCCGTAGCGGCAAGCGCGCAGGCAGTTCCGATCGATTGGATGTGGAATCTGATCTTGATCGTGATGTCATTTTTCTTTTCGCTCATTGTGGTGCCGATGGGGTACAGCCTGGTGGTGTTCCGCCGCCGGCGCGGCGAGACCGGCGATGGCGCTCACTTTGAGGGGAATACGACCCTTGAGTTGCTTTGGACGGCGATCCCGTTGTTGATCGTTGTTTCGTTCTCAGTGATCGGCGCGCGAAATTTGGCGCAAACACTGGCGCGCAACCCACAGGCTCCGGTCATCAAAGTGACGGGGCTTCAATGGTCATGGAGGTTTGAGTACCCCGCCGATTCTGCTACCGGTTTGGTTGTGGTTTCCGATCAGTTGCACATACCCGTGGGGGAGCAGGTGTTATTGCGGATGACCTCTTCGGATGTGATCCATTCTTTCTGGGTTCCCGAGTTTCGCGTCAAACAAGACCTTGTCCCAGGGCGATTTACTGAATTGACCATCACTCCCACCGAGGAGGGAAGTTATAAGGTTCGTTGCGCTGAGTTATGCGGCACAAAGCACTATTCCATGGAAAACCCGGTCATTATTCAATCGCAGGCAGATTATGACGCTTGGTTCGCGGGAGAGTTGGAAAAAGCAAAACTTGCTTCCTCTTCGCCTGAGGGATTTGGGCAACTGCTCGTCCAACAAAACGGTTGCGCGGCTTGCCATTCGATCACTGGCGGCACATTGGTTGGCCCCACCTGGTTGGGGTTGTCTGGTTCGCCAGTTGAACTTTCTGATGGAACCACTGTGAATGCCGATGACGCATACCTTACCGAGTCGATCAGCAACCCACAAGCGAAAATTGTGAAGGGTTTTGAATCGGTCCAGATGGTTCAATACACATTCACTCCCGACGAACTCTCGGCAATCGTCGCGTATATCAAAACGATCAAGTAGGCGGCGGAGGTTTCATGAAAAATAACACTTTGGGTAGGGCATTTCTGTTTCTCGTGATTGCGGGCGCGATCGGGTATGGTCTCGGGCTTGGTATCGATTTTGCGATCCGGGGCGGGCTGAAATTCACGGCTTCCGTGCCTTCCGCATTCGCATTGCTGTTCGGCTTTACGGCGTTCTTCTTTGGTTTGTATGGCTATCGCGGCATCACGCGCGGTTTGGTCTTTCAAGTCGTTGGGACGATTATCGGCGCGGCGTTGGTAACCGGTATCCGCGCGTTGCTGAAGCGGGAAATCATCAGCCCTTTCCTGTTCACTGAACCGGCATGGGTGTTCGGCGCGCTGGTGGGCGTGGTTTCTTTCTTCTTCGGTGTTGGCGTTATGACCGACTGGGTAAAGTGGGCGCGGGGAATCGACACGCCCGACCATCATGAGGATGAGCCCGGTTGGCAAAAGTACTTTGGCGTGTCCCTTGACCACAAAGTGATCGGCATTCAATATACCGTCACAGCCTTGTTCCTCCTCGCGGTCGGCGGCACTTTCGCGCTGATCTTCCGCACAGAACTTGCCGCATCGGGCTTGGATTTTCTCACCCTCGACCTCGATGTTTTCAACCAGAATGGTCCGCAGTTGTACAACACGCTCATGTCGCTGCACGGCATGATCATGATCGTTTCGATCCTGCTCGGCATCTCGGGCATCATGAACTATGTCGTTCCGCTGTTGGTGGGCGCGCACGATATGGCATTCCCGCGCATGAATGCCTTCGCTTTTTGGGTGGCTGTGCCGGCTTCCGTGTTGCTGTTGCTTGCGCTACTCCTCGGCGGATTTGATACCGGCTGGACTGGGTACCCGCCGCTTTCCTCGCGCGCCCCGCTGGGTGTGCAAATGTTCTTCCTCGGCGTGTTCACGGCCGGCTGGTCGTCCATCCTCGGCGCGTTAAACGTAATTGCCACGGTCGTCCGCATGCGCGCGAAAGGCATGACTGCGATGCGAATGCCGATCCTCGTGTGGGCGTCTGTCGCCACATCCATCATCGCCTTAACTGCCACGCAGTTGATCGGTCTTTCATTCCAGTTGGTGATGTTCCAGCGCCTGTTCGGGATGGGCTTCTTCGATCCCTCGAAAGGCGGCAACCCGGTTCTCTTCCAACATTTATTCTGGTTTTACTCCCACCCTGCGGTATACGTGTTCGTGCTCCCCGGCTTGGGCGTGATCTCTGAACTCCTGCCGGTATTTGTCCGCAAGCCGTTATTTGGTTATCGCTGGGTTGCGATGTCCTCGCTGGGCATTGCCCTGGTCGGTTTTGTCGTGTGGGCGCATCACATGTTCACCTCGGGCATGAACGAATACTTGCGCGTGCCGTTCATGTACAGCACCATGCTGGTGGCGGTGCCGACAGGCGTGAAGTTCTTCTCGTGGGTGGCAACCATGTGGGGCGGCAAGATCGAGACGCCAACCCCGATGTTGTTCGTCCTCGGCTCGATTGTTGTCTTTTTGCTGGGCGGTGTCACGGGTCCCCCAAACGCGATGGTCGCGCTCGACCTTCACCTGCACGATACCTACTGGGTTGTTGGGCACTTCCACGATACGATTTTCGGCGGATTCGTCTTCCCGTTCTTTGCCGCCATATATTATTGGTTCCCCAAAGCCACTGGCCGGAAAATGAACGAGTTCTGGGGCAAAGTGCACTTCTGGTTGATGACGCCCTCGTTCTTTGCGCTAACGCTTGGCATGATGTTCATCGGTTTGCGCGGCATGCGCCGACGTATCGTCGATTACGATCCGACCCTCGGGTTTGATGGGGCGCATTTGTTCCTGACCGTCTGCGCCTTCCTGATCGCCATCTCGATCCTGATCTTCTTCATCAACTTCTTCCGCAGCATCAAGCATGGCGAACCCGCCACCGGAAACGCGTGGAATTCACGCTCGCCGGAATGGCAGGTTCCTTCGCCGATGCCAGCGCACAATTACGAAGTTCCATTCGAAGTGGTTGGCGAACCGTATGATTACGGCTTGCCCGGTTCGAAATTTGTTGAATTCGCGGCAAAAAAAGCCGGGACACATTAACTTAAAGGGCAGGTAGCCGTTCATGTCGAACAAACAACAACATCCTAATTTACTGTCGCAAGGCGTGTTTATTTTCGTATACCTTGCCGTGTTAACCGCGCTGGAATTCTTTGTCGCGGTCACCTTCAACTCGGTTGCGATCCTAGTGGCTGTGGCAGTCGTCAAAGGCGCCCTCGTGCTTTGGTATTACATGCACGTGAACAAGCTGAGCGAAGGCGACGAAAGTAGCCACGAATCATACGCCTACAAGAGCGGAACCAATCGCCTGGGCTTGTGGCTTTTCCTCGTCTCTGACTCGTTCGTGTTCGGCGGCTTGATGGTCATGCGCCTCAGCCTGCTGGGTATGACCCGCCCGGACTTGAGCCAAACCCTCGGGTTCTTTGTGACCGCCGTGCTTCTCATCTCGTCGTTCTTCATGAACCGCGGCGAGGTCGAACTACATAATGGTAACCGCCAGGGATTCTTGCGCAACACCATGATCACCTTTGTGCTAGGCTTGTTCTTCCTGTTGGGAGTAATCATCGTTGAGTGGCATGCAGTGCCTGCCATCGCCGAGCCGATCCTTCACTTGTTCGGCGAACCGGAGGGGAAACCGTTGTTGACCGCATCGTCGGGTCCCGCCGGCGCGGCGTTTTTCATGATGACCGGTATGCACGCCTTCCACGTTCTCACAGGCTTGATCCTCCTCGTGATCGTTTGGATCAACGGAAAAAAAGGCTTGTACGACGAGAAGCAATACCCGGTCGAAGCCGCCGCGGTGTACTGGCACTTCATCGACTTAGTGTGGATATTCTTCTACCCGGCGCTCTACCTGATCGGAACAGCGGTCTAGCACGGAGGTCGAACGCCGCCATCTTCGGCGGTTCAACACAGATTGAGCGCGGGGCGACCAGCAAGAGGGTCGCCCCGTTTTTGCTGAAAGGTCAAATACATGGATCGAAAAATTCTAGTAGCGGGAATCGGAACGCTCCTCCTGCTTATCGCGATCATCACTGCCGTGCTACTCTTCGGCAAACCGGATCAATTTCGCGGCACATATTACGTCGAGCCATACCCGGTGGCTGGCGAGATTGAATTAACTCGCGCCGATGGCTCCGTATTTAAGTTAAGCGAGGAGCGAGGCGGCGTTGTATTGCTGTTCTTTGGGTACACATCCTGCCCGGATGTATGCCCCACCACGCTTGCAGATATGAAACTAGCCATCGAAGCGTTGAAGCCCGCGGAGGCGGAACAGATCAAAGTTATCTTTATAACCGTTGACCCCGCGCGCGACACGCCAGAGCGCGTTCAGGAATACGTGGATCATTTCAGTACGTCGTTCATCGGCTTGAGCGGCGAAGAGTCTGAATTAACGAAAGTTTGGAGCGACTACGGCATCTTTCGAGAGGTTATGGAGAGCGAATCTGCCACAGGATATCTCGTCAACCATACGGCGCGGATCTTGCTGATCGACCGCAACGGCGACCTGCGCATCTCGTTTCCGTACGACGCGCCGGTGGAGGATATCATCCACGACTTGAAATTGGCGCTCAAGGAATAACATGGAAATCAAAAAGATTTACCTCAAGCGGATCGGGATTTCGTTGTTGCTGGGCTTGCTGATCGGCGTTGCTCTCACTGAAACGCCCATCTTTTTTCTAGGACAGGCAACCCGCGCTCCGCAAGAGATCGCCCTGACCATACCCAACGGAACGTCGGAGCAGGTGGCGCGCGGCGAACAGCCCCCATCCATCCCAACGGATATGATGTTTGTGGTGGGCGATACGTTGATCGTCAACAATGAAGATGTAGTCGACCATAAACTTGGTCCCCTGTGGATTCCCGCAAAGGCATCTGCCCGCTTGTCTTTCAACCAGAAGGAAAGCCTCACGTATGAATGCACGTTTCAATCGGGGGATTACTTCGGGCTTGAGGTGCGCGACGCATTGACGCCATATACGCATCTCGTTGGAATCCTCGGTACCGGCATGCCGCTTGCCGTGCTGATCGCGTTGTACAGCCTCGTCATGCCGGTGAAAAAAGAACATGCTCCCGCGTAGGATGTTCAGCCGCAAGTGGCGGCTGACAACCATCATTGTGTTTGCCGGAACGCTGGTTTTGACCCGCCTGGGCATCTGGCAATTAGATCGACTGGAAACTCGGCGCGCCGATAACGCGCAATACATTGAAATGCAATCTGTGAATCGCCTCGATCTCAACGTTGAAATCCCAGGATCATTTGATGGGATGAAAGATCGCGCGGTGGCGGTGATTGGCGAATATGATTTTGCGAATCAAGTCGCGGTGCGGAACCAGGTTCATGGCGACCAGTACGGATACCATCTGTTCACCCCGCTTCAATTCGACGGGACGGCTGTTCTCGTCGACCGTGGCTGGATTCCCGCCGACGGGAACGACGCGCCGGAAGACTGGCGCAAGTACGACGAGCCCGGCGCGCTCAACGTCGCGGGGTGGATTCAGCCGGGGAATGGCAAGCCAGCCTTCGGCGGAATCCCCGACGCGCTTCCGCAGGATGGTTCCCCGCTCGAATTTTGGATCAACCCCGACGTGGCAAATATCGCCCGTCAATTGCCGTATCCGATCCTGCCGGTGTACATCCAGCCGGCGGCAGATCCATCCGATCTTACGCCGCCGATCGCGCCGGCGCAGCCTGAAAAAGATTTGACAGAAGGTTCGCACTTTGGGTATGCTATGCAGTGGTTCACGTTTGCGGCGTTGTTGTTTTTTGGCTATCCATATTTTATAAAGAAACAGGATTCACTTTCCAAATGAAATTCACCCTTCGTTCCTCGTTTGCGCGTTATGTCGTGACGCTTTTCGTTTCCGTGATCGCTCTCACCGTGGCTGGGCGCATCGTTACTCTTTCTGACGCCGCGCAATTCTGCGCAGGCTGGCCCCTGTGCGTTCCCTCCGCGCCGGTGGGTTGGTTGAAACTCGCCCATCTTTCGCTGGTCGGCATCGCGTCGATCTTGATGGTCTTTGTTTTTCGTAAAGCGTGGCGGGAACAACGCTCGCATCGGTTGATCCTTCCGCTTACAACGATTTTAGGCGTGACGTTCTTTGGGCAGGCGCTCGTTGGCGCGATGTTGATCTCGCAATCGGAAGCGCGGCATTTGTTCGTCTTGCATACGCTGACCACGATCGCGTTGTGGATTTCGCTCATCATGCTGGTGTACGCCTCCGGCGTCAGCGCAGAAACAGAATCTGTTCTCCCGGTGACCAACAGACTTCAACGCGCCAAAGATTTATTCGCGTTGACGAAGCCGTTGATCGTGGGCTTGCTGTTGATCACGACCTATGGCGGGCTGGTGATTGGCATGAAGGCAATCCCGTCGTTTTCGCTCACGGTGTGGACGTTGCTCGGCGGGGCGCTTGCGGCTGGCGGTTCCGGCGCGTTGAATCAATACATTGACCGCGAACTGGACAGGCGGATGCAGCGCACAGCCAAACGCCCAATGGCAGACGGGCGGTTAACGGACGCGGAAGGTCTCGCGTTTGGATTAGGCATGTCGCTGGTTAGTTATTTCATCCTCGCCTGTTTCGTCAACGATCTTGCCGCTCTGCTTTCGCTGGCGGGAATCGCGTACTATGTCATCTTGTACAGCATGTGGCTAAAAAAAGCGACGGTGCAAAACATCGTCATCGGCGGAGGGGCGGGGGCGATCCCGCCGATGGTTGGCTATGCCGCCGCCACCGGTCATCTCGATTGGACGGCGTGGATCCTCTTCGCCATCATCTTCATGTGGACGCCTCCGCACTTTTGGGCGCTTGCCATCGTGCGCATGAAAGATTACGAGCACGCCGGCGTGCCGATGATGCCCGTTGTGCGCGGAGAAATGGAAACGCGCAGGCAGATTTTCGTGTACACCATCGAACTGGTGATTGTCACATTGTTGTTGCCGATCCTCAACCTGGCTGGAACTTTTTATCTGGTCTCGTCGCTTGTGCTGGGCGGCGCGTTGTTATATGCCGCATGGAAGGTTTGGAGAACAGGCGGAAATAAACTTGCCTGGCGCATGTACAAGTGGTCGAGTAGTTATCTCGTGTTCATCTTTGTAGCCATCATGATCGATTCGGTGTTATGAAGCAACAGAAGCCGATCACGCGCGAGGGATGGTCAAAGATCATCCTTGTTCTCGCCATAGCGCTTGGCGCGTATTTGCGGTTTCATCCAGCCATGCAAGCCGGGTTCGCCATCAATGATGGCGGTATGTTTGCCGTCATGGTGGACGACCTCAAAGCGAACGGCTTTGCCCTTCCAAAATTTACGACATATAACCATCTCAATATCCCGTATGCCTACCCTCCGCTCGGGTTTTATCTCGGAGCGTTGGCGTCGGTTATGTTCGGCTGGGATGCGACCCGGGTTGTGCAGTGGGCGCCGGCTTTTTTTGCGACGCTGTCGATCCCCGCGTTTTACTTCCTTTCCCTGCAACTGTTGAAAAATAAATTCCACGCGGCGGTTTCGACCATGTTCTTTGCCTTCATGCCGCGCGCGCTGTGGTGGTTTGTGATGGGCGGCGGGCTGACGCGCAGTCCCGGTCAATTTTTCATGTTGCTCGCGCTGTTCTTTGTGGTTCGCTTGTACGAGGAGAACCGTCGTTCCGATATTTTCCTCGCGGGAATCTTCGGCGGGCTGGCGGTGATGAGTCACCCGGAAGCGGCGGCGCATACATTTGTCTCCGCGATCTTTTTATGGCTCATGCTTTCACGCGCGCGCGCGGCGTTCATCCATTCGATACTTGTCGGCATTATCGTGGCGGTCGTTTCCGCGCCGTGGTGGGCGTCGGTCATTTCGTATCATGGGATTGCTCCGTTGCTGAACGGCGCGGCGACCGGCGCCAAATTTGCGGCGGTGTTCAACCTGCTCTTCTTTGTGTTTACGGAGGAACCCTACGCGACGGTGATCGCCGTCCTCGGCTTGATCGGGATCGCCCACCGCCTCGTCCGACGGGACTACCTGCTTCCGTTGTGGATGGCGATTCCCTTCTTCATCGAGGGGCGGAGCGCGGCGGGCCCTGCCGCGATTCCGCTGGCGATGCTTGCCGCGCTGGGGCTTGTGGAAGTCATCCTACCGGCGTTACAGCCGTCCCTTGCGAAAGACGCGGAGGTTTCATCCACAGAGCGAAACGTTTTCATCTATCTCGTCCTCTATCTGATATTTTCCACTTTTCAATTCGGTTTACAGTTATCCGCCGCAACGCTCTATCCGCCGGATGAAGAGGCGATGCGCTGGGTTCGAGAGAATACGCCGGACGATTCGCGCTTTATTGTTTTGACCGGCGCAACTTCGGTTTCGTGTGATTCGGTGATGGAATGGTTCCCGGCGATCAGCGGCAGGAAAAGTTTGTTCACCGTGCAAGGTACTGAATGGACAAAGGGCGCAGGCTTCAACGATTACGTCCGCTCGACGTATGGCGCGCAAGCATGCTTATCGAACAGCGATGTCGCTTGTCTTGATGGCGCTGCGAGTCGCGCGGACTATGATTATCTTTATGTCTCGAAGATTCTGCGCGTGAACAATTGCAGTCCGCTTGCGCCTCAGCGGGAGTTTCCGTATTTTGTGGAGAGTCTCAAATTAGATTCGGGGTTCGATGTTGTTTATGAAACAGACGGAGTTTTGATTTCGCGGCAGAAATAATTACTCACCTTGCGCAATGTCATTCTGAGCGGAGCAAAGAATCTTCGTCACGGTCTAAGAGACCCTTCGCTATCGCTCAGGGTGACATGCCTTATGGTTTAAAGGATTAAAGTGCGTAAGGTGAGATAATTACTTGCGTTGGAAGATGACGGCTACGGGGTCTTCATACAAAACTATCCAGCCGCTCTCTTGTTCCAGTTGATTCGCCAAAGGCGCATCCGCAGGGATGATCGTCCACGTAATTTGATATTGATCCAGGAGTTCGCGCCAATTCTTGTTGGTTGATATGATTGCTTCATAGTCGCGCGTTACTTCGCCCGTTAGGTCGGCGGCGCTGTCTGTGAAGGTTTTTTGCGGATGGAGATTTAGCTCAAGATAGCCGCCCCAATTCAGGTCGTTGAACATGCGTCCGTTTTGCGGGTTGGATTTCAACCACTTGACGGCTTGAACGGGGAAGGCTTCAGGGGCGAACTGATAAAACGAATTTGAACCGGGCGAGAGAAGTATGAACATTCCTGCTACGGCGATCACAAGGGGAGGGTAGATCGTTTTATAACTGTCGCCTTCGATATTGGAAAGCGCTTTTTCGAATCGGCTTAATAGCGGGATGTTTTTGAAACCCGCTAACGCCTCGACCAGCACGAAGGGCGCGACAATCCCGTAGAGTTGAATATTGCGGAAAGACATCAAGCTCATGGCGGTAAAACCTGCCAGGAGAAGGGCTTGTCCGCTGGAGAATTTATTTTGTTTGACTGCCAATAGAAAGATCGAGAAGATGATCAATAAGAAAATAACGCGCAATTCGGAAAGTTGAAAATTTGGCGGATTTGCCTCGACCATTCGAGACATTAGATATTGGTTGTTGACAAACCCCACGATGCGGAACCACGACCCAGCGCCGCCGGGGTTGAGTAGACTGGCGGCGCTGGACAGGGCTAACGCTGCCCAGATCTTTTTGCCTGTGGAGAGAACGCCTTCCTTGTTAAGAAGATAGTCCATGGTCCAGCCGGCGGCAAGGGCGAATAAAACGAGAATACCCGCGATGAATATGCCGTGAAAGTTGCTCCAAAAAGCCATCAGTAGGGGGAAGCGCCAGATGGAAATACTTTCACCGCGCCGCAGGCGGTCAGCCCATATGAGCCAGAGCGCTAGAAGAGCCATCGAAAATAGATGGGGGCGAATTGCCCAGTTGAGCGACGTGGCGGCGGCTCCCCATGTGACGATGAAGAGAGTTGGCAGTCGCAACGAATAGCGCGAAGCGAGATAGCGGTAGAGAATGAAAAACGTGGATGAGAGCAGGATGGCGGCGAGAAGGACCAGCCCCGGTAATCCTGCGATGTTGTAAACAAGGCGGTACGCTACTTGTGAAAGCCATTCGTGCGAGACATAAGGCTGTCCCTCATAAGGATAGATAAGAGGTTCTGTCGACGGGATGCGGCCTTCTGAGAGGATCAATCCGCCAAAGGTTAAATGACGCGAAAGGTCGCCGTCTAAATTGATCATGCGTCTGCCAAGCAGGAGAACTGCCGCAAATATTGCCGCGAAGAAGATGTCCTGAAGGCGCGGTAAAAATCTCAAACCTCGGTTCATTGGATTCGCCTATTTGAGTTTGGTATTGAGAATACTGATGAAGAAGCTGGTAAAGAGAATTTGGAATCCCAGCGCGAACAAAACCGCGCCGGGTATGACGAGGCGCATCGAAAAGGTGGGATCAATAGTTCCGAAACGATTCTCGCCCCAGTAAACGACTGCCGCCAGCGAGCTGAGAAAGCCAAGCAGGATCATCCCTGCGCCGGCGACGAGTCCCTGCTCGAGTCCGACTCGGCTCAGAAGCCTGTCGGTGGATTCGTCTCGCGGAAGAAGGCTTGAATTGACCCCGAAGATATACGTGAGAAGAGAGAAAAGGACAGACTGAACGCCGATGATTGTTAGTAGCGACGAGTATGTTAGGGTGTTAATGTCGAGATTGACGCGCCCAATATGGATGGGACCGAAGAGCAGTGGAGTAGAGAGAAGTATGCCTAATGCGGCTAACGCAATGCCGGGGTAGAAGAAAAGCCATTTAGGGCTGTAAAGCAGAAGGAATTTAAGATGCCGCCAGCCGTCGGACCAAGTTCGTAAATGCGGCGGTCGCGTGCGTCCGTCTGGTCGTAGAATCGCGGGGACTTCTGTGATCTTTAGCCCGCGCATGGCGGCTTTGACTGCCATCTCGCTGGCAAATTCCATGCCGGTGGTTTGCAAGTCGAGCGCAAGGATCGCGCTCTTCCGGAATCCGCGCAAGCCACAGTGAAAATCTCCGATGTCGCTCTTGAAGAATAGGCGGGCGGTAAAACTCAAGACCGGGTTGCCCAAGTACCGGTGCAAGAATGGCATGGCGCCAGGCAAGATGCCGCCTTTGAAGCGATTGCCCATTACAAGATCCGCCCCGTTCTTTAATGCGTCTACGAAAGGCTGGAGGTTTGTGAAATCGTAACTATCATCGGCATCACCCATAATCATGAATTCATTTTCAGCCGCGAGGATTCCGCCCAGCAACGCGCTGCCATATCCTTTAGTTGGAACGTCTACGACCCGCGCCCCGGCTTGCCGGGCAATGTCTTGCGAACCATCCGTTGAGCCGTTATCCGCAACGAGAATTTCGCCTTCGATGCCATGCTCGGATAGAAATTGGCGCGCCTTGCGAATGCACGTTTCCAGCGTTTCGGCTTCGTTGAGACAGGGCATGAGGATCGATAGACGGAATGCGCGATTCATTCCCCTATTCTACCTGCTTTAAATTATGGTGAAGAGTAGATACTTGGAGCGTATGATGGTTGTCGCAAAGTCCGTGGACAGGGTTATAGCGGCAAAATGAAAATTTAACGCGAATACTTCGACAAGCTCAGCGCAAGTGACGCGAATAGAACACAATAAAATTCGCGCAATTCGCTCATTAGCGTTAAGAACTTGCTGATTTTGTGCAAGCCATGGGGGCGTAAAGAATGATGAAATCGCCTTTTTATTTTTCAAGCGTGAATGTTCGATGTTGTATCCAAAGGATGTGCGCGATGATTGCCGTATTTAGAATGGTTCCCAGGATCAATGGTTCCTGGGGTGGAACCCCGAAAAGGAAGACCGAATAAGCCGCCAATGAAATTACCTGATATGTGAGCGGAACAAACCAGAATCTTGGAACATACAGTGCAAGCGCTAACGAAAATACATCCGCAGGATAGAAGTATCGATCGTGCATTTTTGGCAGGAGAAATGGCGTCAGGGCAACAGATGCAAGAGCGGCAACCAGCAGAGTTTCAGTGTGGAGCGCAAAGTTTCGATGAGAATAGATGGCTACCCATATTCCAAGCGCAAGGATCGCGACGCCAAAGCCGATTAGTGTAGAGACAGAATAAGCAGACTGAGGCACAAAGATGTACCAATTCGGGGAGTTGACCGATGGGATTTGCATGGCGTTCGCCTGTCCCAGATAAATAGTCGTCACGTCTGCGACCGACCTACCGGCGAATATCGCCGGTAGCATCATGGCTAGATAGGTGAGTGGGATAAGCCCAAAGGCATGCCAGGGGATCTTTTTCTTGAATGCCATCAGTATGAGAAAAGGCGCAAGAAAAATTGCCTGTGCTTTGACGGACATTGAAATGCCATAGGCAAGCATCGCAGGGATAGGGCGTTCCGTTAGTATACAGAATGTGGCGAGCAACAGAAAGCAAGTGTACAGGGAGTCGATTTGCCCCCAAAACGCGCTGTTCAACATAACGGTAGGCGCGAGGAGGAAAATAGACGCGGCAAAGGCTGGGAAATACCCTGCCGTATATTCGAGTCGTAAAATTTTGTAGATAATGAGCGCGTTGATCAGGTCAAACAGGATCGGAATAACCTTGATGGCGACAAGCGCTGGAATAAATTGTTCGGCAAGGGTTGCAAAGGAGAGCAGGTAGAGGTAGGGCGGAGTGTAAATCGCGAAGTTAGTTCCCAACGCGTTCGATATTCCATGCGTGGCTATATAGTCATACCAACGAGCGTAGCCATCGGTATCGTAATTTGTGAATGGGATCATTAGGCAACGAAGGGTGATGGCAAGGAGGGTCAACCCTACGGTTCCCGCTCTGTAAAGTTTTTCGCGCTTCATAAGTGTGAAGTTTTTCGACACGCGGGTTTTCCTTGATCGTTACTGATGTTTTGAATATAGATAAACCAGCAGAGACCCCCATTCTTCAACGCGATCCAGTTCGAAGTGGTCGTTTAGCCAGGCAAGGTGCGGGTGTGTAGGCGCACCGGCGACAGTAAATTCTTCGATGGATTCCCGAAAAATGATAAACCACACATGTTCCGCGCCGCGAGAGGCGATTTCGAGGTTGGGGTGTGGGTTTAAGCCCAGGACTTCTTGCGTGGCGGGTAAGAGTGTATCCGTCGGTGAGCCTGGAGGGTCAATGATGTAGCTTTGCGGCAGTTCACGGTCGAAGTATATAGCAGGCAACAGGGATAACTTATTCGAGTGGATGATTACATCGCCGGGTTGCAGATTCTTTCTCAACCCATGATCCATTTCCTGGTAGGGGGCGTAGGGGAAGCCTGAATAAGTAAGGCGCTGATACAAACCCAAGCCGGCGTTGGTTGCCAGTAAAAGCAGAAGGATGTATTGGGTTGGGCGGGATGAGTTGATTGTCAGCGACCACGCCAGCCAGACACAAAAAATAACGCCTGATGGCAAGAGCGCGCGTTCGATGTACACGGGCTTCCACTGTGAGAACAGGAATAGCAATACCGCTGGGCAAACTGCCAGATAGAACACCCATATCCCACGGGTTGCCATCGGCGCGCTTTGTGAGTATGCGCGGATGGTTTGCCAGATCGCAAGGGTTACCACCAGTGTGGCTGAGAAGAGCGCGAAGATCAACCAAATACCGGGGAGCGGTAGAAATGATGTAAACGTCAATAGCAGAGTAAAAAAGCGCTCGGCGCCGGGTTTTTCGACCCAATAGGAGTTACTAACCTTTGCAAACTGGGCGGGAAGTTGAATTAGCCAGGGGGTGTACAAAATCACCGCCGCGAAACCAGCCAGCACGGTGGCGCGAAGCGATCTCCAATCCCTTTGAAGTACGGGAGTCAACGCGAGAGGGATTAAGTAGAACGCGGCGAGGTTATGCGTGTATTGCGCCAGGGCGCAGGTGATGGCAAAAACTCCCCACCAGCGCCAATCCTCGGTCCGACTTCCCTGCCAATATGCATAGGTTGCGGCGACGAGCCACATGGCTAGGAAGGCATACATGCGAATTTCTTGCGAGTAGTGGACCTGGAAAGGCGCCAGCGCCACGAACAGCCCTGCGATGAACGCTGTTTGCTTGTTAAACAATTCGCGGGTAAGTCGGTAGGCAATGTAGATCAAGCACAGACCCGCAAGCACAGATAAACTTCTTGCGGCAAGCAGGGATGAACCAAACAATTTCATCCATCCCCAAAGCAGGGTGTAATACCCAAGTGGATGTATGTCTGAACTGCCGACGCCGCCAGGCGCAAGCGTGCCGTACATCATCGCCCCAAGACCCTTCTCTGAAAACAGGATCGCGAAGGCTTCGTCATACCACATTGGACGCGATGTTATGCCAAGCAGGCGAACGACGAGAGCCAACAAGAGAACGGATATGAGCCTTGCGTTTTTCTTAAACCAAAATTTCATAAGTCTGATTGTACCCAGGCGTGTCTATCAAAAAACGATGGAGTTGAATCGCCATTGCTTTTCTCTTACTCTCCTTCTGGAATTTGGTAGAGAACATAATCTCCATGCGGTGATTCTGCGACAATTCGCATGAGTTGAAGCGTTTTCTCGAGTTGAACTTCATCGGGATTGTTGCCGATAGCCAATTCACTGCCTGCGGTATACACTAACACGTGAGTGTAGCCTTGCTTGAGCCAGGCGGCGAGGATGCCCCCCGGTGATTTATACAGATACAGATCGTGTGAGAAATTATCCAGGATGGGGTCGGGCTGAATCTTGCGTTGCGCCCCGTAACTTCTGGGTTCGAACAAAGAGTAGATGCTGGCGTCTGTGGGTGTTTGCTCGATTAGCTTTAATGCGTGAAAATACCCCGGCTGATACCTTTCGAAATAGTTATCCTTGGATACAATCCCCGTTAAAATCCCAAGCGGGTTTCTGGCGATCGTTCCCAGCGTCATATCGAACAGGTTGACCGCGAGCATTGCTGCGATCAGCATCGTTACAATGAACGAAACACGAAGACTTTTGGCGTCAAATTTGTCGAGGGTAGCCAGCCCAACAGCGGAGGGAATTGCAAAGGGAATCAAAGCCGGTAGTAATAACCTTGCCTGCCATAAGCTTTTGGTGGAGACATAGCCGAGAATCCAAAAGGATAGGCCAAACAAGCCATATAGACCGATACATTCCAGGGCGGCGCGTTGAGACGCGCTTGCCTGGGCGGCTCGATAAAAAACGATCAATGCCAATGGCAGGCATGCCAGGAATAAAGGTCCGATATTTCCATCGAATTGATTGATGTCCTGACTCCCAAGCGTGATCGTGATGGGCAAAGACAACAGCGCCATGATATCCCAGCCGCTACCGGTGCCTGCGCCAGAAAATGCCGCCGCGCGAAAAGAATCCCAATACTTGCCGCCAAAAACGAACGGATAGAAAGGATTCCCCATCCAGACCCAATTGCGCAGATACCAGATTGCCCCAGTGATAAGGCTGACCAGGCTGAATTGGGCAATGGCGCGCATGGCTTCCGTGATATTGCGACGCTTCCAATACGCGATTGTGACAACAGCAGAGATGAGCATTACGACGCTCGTATATTTGACCCCCATGGACATCCCTGCGGCAATTGCTCCGATCACCCATAATCTTGGATCCTGTTTCGAATACCCTTCTTGCAGGCAAAATAGCAACGCCAGCCCATAAAAAGATAATGCCATATCTGTGTATGCCCAGGACGACAGTAAGAGTAAAGACGGCATGGACGCCAAAATTGTGATCGCCCACCAGGCTGTATCTACCCCCCATAGTTTATACGCCCATTGCCAGACAAGAAGAATAGACAGGACGCCCCACAGAAAGTGTATTTGCTGAGATGCGATCTCGGCATTTAATCCTAGCGCCCAGAAATAAACCCCCTCGACCAGCCCGGGAAACCAGTAGTGAGGCACGTCATAGGCTTGTATGCCTGCGTCGCGAATCCACAGCTCGGGCGCGCGCAAGTGATACAGGAGCGCGTCGAATGCTTCAAAGGGAGGAAGAAAGGTTCTCAAAAAAGTTAAAGTTAATGCCGTTCCTGCCGCAACCTTCATCCATTTGGGCGCGCTTAGGCTCAAATCAACCGACTTGGTGACGAAGGCTCTAATTTGATAAAGGCATTCGTTTGTCTCTCCCAGCCACGTCAAGCCGATCAACAAAATAATCTGAATGGCAAGCAGAGCGTATAGTTGCGCGATTCCCACATAAGCCAACCCAAAACCCACTATGCCAAGTTCCCCCAGCCCAATTCCGCCCGCGATCAGAATGCTTTCAGGGGCGCTGGAAAAGACGGGATGAATCTTCCGGAGGGTTAACCGACCTAATGAAAATGCGTTCGCGCAAAGAAGCGCAGTCACGAAAACCGACCAAAGCGTGGAACCCAGCTGATCCAAGACTAAAAGAGCCAACGGTTTGTGAGCGATAAAATATATCGTGATGGATATACCCACCCAGAAAACGATCGCCCACCTCAAACTCGCTGTCAAGCTCCTGTTGTTCATTCCCCAATTATAAAATACGAATCAAAAAGCGACGGCATTGTTACGCCGCCGCTTTTTGATTTATTCTCCCAAATAATCGCGGAGTTTTCTGCGAATGGTTGGATGCCGCAGGCGGCTCAACGCCTGCGCTTCGATCTGGCGCACGCGTTCGCGCGTCACGCCCATTTTACGACCAACTTCTTCGAGGGTATATGCCTGCCCGTCGAGCAAGCCATAGCGCAGTTGCAAAATGCGGACTTCGCGCGGAGGCAATCCGTTCAACACTTCGCCGAGGTGTTCCTTGAGTAAATTGTATGTGGCGGTGTCGTCGGGAGGGGGAGCCTCATCGTCTTCGATGAAGTCGCCGAGCACTGAATCTTCCTCGTCGTCAGTTGGGGTTTCCAGCGAAAGCGGACGCCGCGCCACCTGAATCATATTTTCGACCTTCTTGGGCGGCACATCGAGCGCTTCCGCAATCTCTTCCACGCTAGGTTCGCGCCCGAGACGTTGAGTCAACTGGTGTTGCACGCGCAGGAGTTTGTTGATCTGGTCGCCCATGTGAACGGGGACGCGGATCGTGCGCCCCTGGTCGGCGATGGCGCGCGTGACCGCCTGGCGAATCCACCATGTTGCGTAGGTGGAAAATTTATGCCCACGACGATAGTCGAATTTCTTGGTTGCGCGGATGAGACCGATGTTGCCTTCCTGGATCAGATCGAGGAAGGGAACGCCGCGCCCCATGTATTTTTTGGCGACTGAGATCACCAAGCGCGAGTTCGCTGTGATGAGATGTTCACGCGCCGCCCAGCCATCTTCGATCAGTTTGCGCAGGTCGGCGCGGCGGCGAGGAGTGGCGTTGCCTTTTGCAAGTTCTTCACGCGACATACGCCCGCGCTCGATGCGTTGCGCGAGGGCAACTTCCTCTGTCGCAGTCAACAGTGGAACTCGGCTGACTTCTTTGAGATACAACCCAATCGTATCGTCAGTGTCGATGTTGGCGAGGTAGTCATCAAGCGCGAGGTCAACCTCGGGTTCAGCCTCGGTGGCTTCTACCGCCACAAGTTCGTCCTCGGTGGGTTCAGAGGTGTTGGCATCCTCCACGAAGGGAATCCCCGCGCTCAATAGCGCCGAAAAGGCTTCCTCAAGTTGTTCCACGTCCTGCTCGGCTTCGGGGAAGAAGTGCAGGATGTCATCGAGTGTGACGTAGGATTTCTGTCGCCCAAGTTCGATCAAACGCGCGATCGCGGGAAACTCTTCCTCTTCGTCTACCATCAAAATCTTATCTACATCCATTCAGTTTATGATCGCTTTCTTTTTGTGATCTTGTATATCCATTAGGATTTTCGCTCGCAGGCGGTCTGCGGCCGCCTTTTGTGCCAGCGAAGCGACCTGTGTCTTTTGCTGAGCCGATGGATATGATGAAAATCCTTGACGCGGCGCAGGGTCAAGATGTTTCTTGTCAGTATGACGTACGCGGTTTGCGGGCAGTTGTACTGCCGCCGCCCTGGCGTAACTTCGACGAAACAGGCTCAACTGCGTAACTCCTAATCAGAATACACACTTTCCAAACGAAATTCAAGCCCTTATTGTTGCTCTTTCATAGACGCTTCAACGATTGAAATGTTACGGCTGAGGGGTGCCTGTTGCCGGGGTTGGCGAGCCAGCCTCGCTCGTGGGTGGAAGTGGAGTGAAAGTTTCTGTCGGCGTTGGGCTGGGCGTGGGTGTCTCCAGGTAGGGCGGGGCGGTTAAGAGTCCGAAAAGCGGGTCGAGGCTAAACTTGCTGATGGTCACCACGTCGCCATCCGGGCTGAGCGCGTAATATTCGCTTTCTGTTGGGGTGATAACACCGATGCTTGCCTTTCGTTCCACCCCGCCTTTGAATTGGACAATTAAAGTATATTCAGGCGCATCCAATCCAATCACATCAAAGGGGATATCTGCGATGGTGTCTTCGATTCGAAGTGTGGTGATCTGACTCGCCGCCGCTTCTGCCGCCGCCTGGTCTGCGGAGGCTTCGACCGGCAGGACCAACTCCCACGCGCCGTCCTCGCCTCGCGCCACCTCAACCGTTTCGCCGGTTTTCGATTCGATGCGTATTTGTGTGGGAACGCCATCCTCCGCGCTGAATAAATAGGATGCAACTTCCTCGGGTTCGAGCGTGAGGGCAATCTCAGCCGGTTTCTCGCGGTTGTTGGCGAAGTAGTAGGCTCCCAATGCCACAGCGAGGATCAGCAGATAAACAAGCGTTGTGTTCCGTCGCATGTTATCCTTGTTTCCTGCGTTGGAGCCAGGTCATTACGCCAAGCACAATAAAGATACCGGGCACGAGTATCGCGACGATGAACATCAAAAACAGGATTCGCCCCTGCGAGGCGGGGTTGAAACTGCGTGTGACCGGCTCTTTGGAGGTAAGTTGGATCATCCCTTCCTGTCGTGCCGCCCAGTCTACCGAGTTGGCAAAGATATCGCCATTGCCGTATTGGTCGAAATTCTGGTCGGTGGCAAATTGGGATGTTCCGAACACAACCACGCGGCTTTTGTTGGCAGTATTTTCTGCCGCGATGGCGAGCGTCATGGGTCCTGGAATGTCCGCCGTTTCATCGAATGCTACGTTTGGTTCCGCTGTGTTTGTTTCACCCCAGGATTTGGCGGTGGTTTGAACCAAGAGGCTAGCCTGAACGTTCTCCGGCGCGGAAGCGATCGTCAGACTGCGAGTGAGGGGAAAGTAGGTGATGATGTTGTTCATCTTGCGGGTGATGGCATGCGGTCCGGGGTAGTCTGCGGCTGTGCCGATCGTGGGATCCGGGCTGTCGAGATCGATCACAATGTCGTTGTTGATGGAGATGCCCCAATCTTCGAGGAGTAATTCGGCAAGCGGGTCTGCCTGGTCGCCGAAGTCAGTCGCGATGAGAGGATCTTCCATTACCAGGAGAGACCCGCCGCCCGCCAGATATGCGCGCAACAATTTTTGCTCATTTTCAGTGATTGGCTGGACAGGTCCAGCGATGATGATGAGGTCGGCGTCTTCGGGCATCTTGTTTTCGGCGGGCAGGTTGAGCGTGCTCACCGTGTAATTCTTGCTTTCGAGAATTTCTCTGGCGCGGGTCATCGAGCCGGTTTCCTGGTTGTACTCCAGCGAGTCGCGTTCTCCATGCCCGACCAGGAAGTAAACGGCGCGTTCTTCCGGGTTGGTCAACCGTAAAAGCGCCTCGAAGATCTCCGCCTCTGATGCGGATGCGGCGATCTCTTTGCGCCCGCTCATTTCAAGGAGGATTTTCCCGTCGCCGGTGATGTTATTTTCACGCGCCCGTTGTGGGTCGCGGTTGGGGTCGATGAATTCATAATCGAATTTACCGCCGCTTTTCGACTTGATCCGGTCGAGAAGTTCCTGCGCCGAATCGGATGGAAGTTGGCTGAAGAAACCCGTGGCACGAACTTTATCCGGCAGGGATTCGAGCGCGGCTGTGAGTTCCGGCGCCAGCGTGTTAGATTGTTCTTCCGTCAGATCAAGGAGCGGCGTTGGGTTCTGATAAGCAAGAGTGTTTGCCACTACAATGATGGCAAGGAAGGCAAGGGATGCGATCAGAGTGTTTCCGCCGTAACGGGCTTGACGTCCGGTGATGAAGCGCTGGAATTTCCCGGGTTCAAAAATGGCATATGCGGCTATTCCAAGGATCACCAATCCGCCGCTGATCCACAATCCGTTGTTCAAGCGTTCAGGGAATTGGACGGTGTACAAACCAAGCGCAATGACTCCTTTGGCGGCGGCGAGCAAGCCGGTGGCAATGCAAGCCACAAGGGCGACGATGAGCGCGATGACGGTGTAGCGGCTGGAGGCCGGTTTGTTCGACTTGTTTTTCATTATTTCCATCTCCGGACTTCGATCGCCACTGTGCCGGTAAAGAGTCCGATGGCGATCAGGCTGAAGAAATAGACCAGGTTCGATAGCTCAAGGCTGCCGGCGTTGAGCGCGTTCGCAAAATGGGTATTGAGTTGCAGGTAGCGGAAGAACTCGCCGCCGGTGGGGAGCACGTTTGCAGGGATGCCGATCAGCCACCACAGCGTGATCAGAACCGCAATGGTTGTGATGAATGCCGTTACTTGATTGCTAAACACTGCGGACAACCCGACTCCAATGGCGACGAATGCGGCAGAGAGCAGGATCAACCCCAAATAGGAGGAGAGCGTCAGCTTCCAGTCCAACCCTGGGGTAATTTGGGTGCGCAGGATGAGCGGAAAAATCCCTGTGACGATAATGAGGGTGAACACGAACAGGAAACTTCCCAACCATTTCCCAGCCACGAGTTCAAAGTCGCGGACGGGGGCGGTCAATAGCAGTTCGATCGTGCCTGTGCGGGTTTCGTCTGCCAGCACGCGCATGGTCAGCGCGGGTATCGATAACAGAAGCAGAAAGGCAAAGAGGTCGTTGATTACAGTCACATCGGGCACGAAACCGAAATTCTGGTTGGCGTACACGAGAAGGAATGCAAAATACCCGCCCAGAATAAACAGCAAAGCCACCGCCACGACATAGGCGATGGGGCTGATGAAATATTGATCGTATTCGCGCCGTGCAATGGTCCAGATGTTACGCATATTGTTGCCTCATGATGATTTTTTACCGGACGATGCGTCACGGGTCAATTCAAGGAAGATTTCCTCAAGGCTCATGCCCACCGGGCGGAACTCCAAAAGATCGTACCCGCCCTGGATAACCGCCTTCGCCACTTGCGGGCGGGAATCTTGACCGGAAGCGAATTCGAATTCGATCGACCCGTCCGCTTTGGCTTCCACGTCTTGCACGCCTTTGATCTTTTTGATCTTTGCCGGCAGGTCTTCTGATTCGCCGCGCACGCGCAGAATGACGCGCTGCGCGCCGGTCAGGCGTGATTGCAGGTTTTCAGGCGTATCCTCCGCGACGATCTTTCCTTTGTTGATGATGAGTACGCGATCGCAAATCTGCTGGGCTTCTGAGAGAATGTGCGTTGAGAAAAGCACTGTGCGATCCTTGCCGATGGCGCGGATCAACTCGCGGATTTCCACTACCTGGCTCGGGTCGAGTCCGATGGTGGGCTCATCCAGGATGATGACTTCGGGACGGTGAAGCAACGCTTGCGCCAGCCCCACGCGTTGACGCATGCCTTTGGAGAAACTGCCAATGAACGAGTTCGCGCGATTGCCCAAATTGACGCTTTCCAGAGCCTCAGCCGCCCGTTCTTCCGATTGAGGAACGCGGCGAAGGTCTGCCATGAATTTCAGATAATCCTGCGCGGTCATATCGTTATAAAGTGGAACGGTTTCTGGCAGGTATCCGACGCGCTTGCGTACTTCCAATGAATCTTCCACCACGTCGTATCCGGCGACCGTCACCTCGCCTTCGGTGGGGGGCATGTACCCGGCCAGGATGCGCATGGTGGTGGTTTTTCCCGCGCCGTTCGGTCCTAGAAAGCCGACGATCTCTCCCTGTTTGGCGTCGAAACTAATGGAGTTCAGCGCCCGCCGCGATCCGTAATCCTTGATGAGTCCGTTGACTTGTATCATCGACTCTCCTCGTTTCGTGTGATGTGCGCACAAACAAAAGGCACGCCTAGCCGGTGGGCAGCCGTGCCAATATTTGCAACGTAAAATACTATACAAAAATCCTTAAACAGTGTCAAGCGGGTAGTGAAGTTCTAACCAAACGCTAATTTTCAACGTAAAAAGAAATACCACACGCCGATCGCGCCAAGCGCGCAAATCATCAGGATAAGCAGCCCAGCCAGCGCGAGCGCCCAACCGTTTGAAGTGTCTGGCGCAATGCTTGGCGAAACAGGCAGGGGAGCGCGCGAGGCGCGTCGTGTCGTGTCCGCTGTTGGGTAACCGGCTGTAGTCGGCGCGGGTTGAGATTCTTCTTGCGAAACGCTCATCATGGCTTTCAAATAATCGGGCGTATCGTTTTGGTTGCCGTCCAATGAACCCATGAATTGTTCATATTTCGCGCGCGCCTCCGGCGGAAGATCGTCGAGGCTGTTGTACGTTTTGCCATTCACAACGAAGGTCACCCCGCCCATCAAGTTCGTTATTTGATTCTCGGCAATATCGGGTATTCCATTGTTGTTCGCGTCGGCAAATATATTGTTCAAGGATTGGATCGGGTTTGCCGCGTTTGCAGGCGCGGCGCCGATATTCTTCATGACTTCTTCATAATTTCTGCGCACATCCTCGGGCATTTCATTCACGCTGTTATAGGCCTTGCCGTCTATCACGATTCTTTGCGGGTTCATATTGCCTCCGATTCCATTGGCTGATTTTATCATTTGCTGTACACTTCATGGAATGAAGTGATTGCATCTTCTAGGGCGCAAAGCCATAGGGCGCGCGGAGTTTTTGAGATTCCTTCTCAGAGGTCTCAGCGTTCTCTGTGGCTAAGAAATTGCCCTCTGCTCATCCGAATGGAGATTCCATGACCGACTTGCTCTATCAAACCGACAGCTACCTTCAAGAATTTGACGCCACAATTATCAGCATAATGCCTGAGGAACGGGCGGTTGCTTTAGACCGTTCCGCGTTTTATCCCGGCGGCGGAGGACAACCCTGCGATTTTGGCTCGCTGATGATTGCCGGTGTTCTGTATCCGGTGGAAAAGGTGAAGAAACAGGGCGGTGAGATCCTGCACTTTCTTGGCGGAGCCGCGCCGTTGCCCTCCATAGGCGCCGCTTCACACGGGACCTTGGACTGGATCCGCCGACACAAACTTATGCGCGCTCATACAGCCTTGCATGTGCTGTGCGGGACGATTTTTCGCGATTATGGCGCACAGGTGACAGGCGGGAATATGGAACCTTTGAAAGGGCATTTGGATTTTGAATTTGCCACCATGCGCGGGGAGCTGGTGCGAGAGATCGAAATCGCCATCAACAAAGAAGTGAAGGAGGCGCGGGAGATCCGAGTAAAAATCCTCCCGCGAGAAGAAGCGTTTCAAATCCCTGATTTGATTCGGACGAAGATCAATCTGTTGCCCGAGGGAATCGCCCAGGTTCGGACAGTTGAGATCGTCGGGTTGGATTTGCAGGCAGACGGCGGCACCCACGCGCGCAACACCAGCGAGGTGGGGACGATCCGCGTGGCAGATTACAAAAGCAAGGGTGCGATCAACAAAAGAATTTACATTGAAGTTGAATAATCGCGGCTGAGCGCGAGTTCTTGACGCAGTTGCACTGTGTCAAGGCAGGCGGCGCGATTTGCCAGGCATTTCGAGCTGTCGCCTGAACTTTCGTGGAGTACTTGAATTGAATAATCAGGGCTTAGCCGTTTTAGCCGTTAGTTTCTACCGCGCAAACGTAGCCTCCGGTGAAAAAAAGACAGATACCCGCTATCGCAAAGTGTCTGTCTTTTTTAATCGCTTGGCTTTCAATATCTAACTTTTTATACGTTCACTTCAGGAAGCGCCGCTTTGCCGCGAGCGCGTTGTGTTGGGGCTATGGCAAGGTGAACCGCAAGATTCGGTTGTTGCCGGTGTCTGCCACCCAGACGAACCCAAGAGGGTCGACGGCAATTCCAGAGGTTAATCCGAATTGCTCAAGTCCCGTCCCAAAATCGCCCCAGGTGCGGACGAATTCACCGGTGGAAGTAAATTCGATTACGCGGTACCCCTCCGGGTCGGTAATGAACACGTGGTTATCGCCTCCCACAGCGATATAGGGCTTATTGTCCAGCGATTGACCGAACCAGCCGTTTACATCCCATTGGGCGAGCGGCAGGTAGAGCAGTTCGGTTCCCTCGGTGGGGATGAAGGATTGAATGCGCTGGTTCCACGTGTCGGTGACGTAGACAACGCCATCGCTTCCTACGGCGACGTCAACCGGCTCGTCAAACTGACCGGGGTCGAATCCCCCGGAGCCAAATTCGGTCAGGTAGTTCCCGTCCTTATCGTACACAACGATACGCTTGTTGCCGGTGTCTGCCACAAAAACGCGCCCTTTCAAATCCACCGCAATGCCGCGAGGTCCCCAGAGGAAATAATTCGAGTCAGGAAACTCCGGCGCGGGCTGACCAAATTGCCCCCAGGTTTTGATCGGGGTTCCATCGTTGGTAAATTTTTGAACGCGGTGATTCCACGTGTCTGTCACGTACACCGAGCCATCAGGACCAACGGCAACGCCCCATGGTTCATTGAACGCGCCAATCGGCGCCTCGCCCTGCGCGAGATCGGCGAAACTGCCCCATTCGTCCAATAGGCTTCCATCTGCGGCGATGCGCAGGATGCGGTGGTTGCGAGAATCGGCAATGTAGAGATCGCCGTCTTTGCCAACGGCAAGTCCGCGGGGCGCGTTCAAGCCAAGCGGCGCATACCGGTCGGATGTGAAGATTTGGCTTGCGCTGATAATTTGCGCGCCCGCTTCGTATGGATCGACCGCCAGCGGCGTATCGGAAGGACCGACGCCGTAATTCCAGATCTGCGAGGCAACATCTTTGCGCACGTAGAGTCGCATCTGGTCGGCAGGATCCCAGGTGGTGAGTGTCATTCTGCTATTGCCTGTCGCTTGCGCGTAACGCGTGTAATCGCGGTCAAACCAAATATCAAAGATACCCGCGCGGATTTCGGGGTTGGTAATGGCGTTGAGCGCGCGGGTCTTGTCCAGCCCGAAGTAATCCTGGTTGGGCCACCACATGCGGATGTAATCAAAGCGATAGAATCCATCGCCGAGCGCGGCATCGATCTTGTCGAAGTTCTTCTGGTCCACGATCACTGCGACCGCTTCCCGCAGGGCGCGCGTGGGCTGATCGAACGAACGTTGCGCTGTAAAATCGCGCAGATACCAAACGACGGGCCAGGATACGCCGGTGTCCGGCGCGCTGGCGTCATAGGCAATGATCGCGTTCAAACCGCCGGTGGTGCGTTCTGAAATTTCAGATACTTGATGAAGGACGTCTTTGACCCCGCCTGCGCCGTGCGCATAGACGAGATATTCGGTCGCGTCGTTGTAGTTGATATAGTTTGCGCGGAACGAAGTGCGGGCGGTTTGCACAGCGAGTAAGCCGAAGAGCGCCAGCGCAACGAACTCGACCAGGGGAGTTTTTCTTGGTAGGCGCGAGATCCAAATCAAACCGGCGATGCTTGCGAGTAATCCAGCGAACGTTCCTCCGAATTTCCACCCGTAGGAGGCGATCATCGCGGGATCACTTGCGCCGGCAGTTTGCGCCTGCATTAATTGCGCGCCATTGAGTATGCTGGAACTGGCGGCAACGAATAGGGTGAGGAGCAAGCCCACAACCAGGAGACTCGCAACATCCTTTTGTGTCAGTATAAACAACAGCACAGCCGAGCCAAGCGCAATCACAAGCGGAAAGATGAATGCCGACGTAGCTTGAAGTTGATCGAGGCTGGTACCCTGAAATGGGGGAGTGGGGCCGTAAGCGGATCGCAGGATATTGAAAAACGCGATACAAAATACCGTCAAAACAAGGATGACAAGAGCCGACTGCCAGGGCGATGATTCATCGCTGAGTTTTCCCGCAATCGATTCGATGACCTGCCCGATTCCCCAACCGGTCAGTAGAATCATGGGCCATGCCATGTGATACGTCAGCCAGGGCATTTTCTCGCCGGCAACCGAGAAAGCGATAATGCTGGTTGCCGACCACAACAACAGCAGGCTGAACATGGTGACGAAGGCGAGCCCTTGCGGTTGTTCTTCAGCGGATTCGGCGGCTGGCTCGGAACTCTCAAGGAGAGTCTCCGCTTCTGTCGCGGGCGCGGTTTGTTGCGGTTTAACGCTGAATATTTTCTTGAACCCAAGCCATGTTGCAAACATAGCGCCCAGCGCGGGAAGAAATTCATACACGGGAATCTGTACAAGCCAATAGAAATAACTCGGCTGACCGCCGCGTTCCACGCCTTGTTGAACGATCCAATATCCGAGCGAGCCAACAATGCCGGTGAAAAAGCCCGCGGGATTAGTGAACACGGTGGTGTAAAGGATGGTAAAGACTCCCCAGTACAACGCGCCGTATTTCCACCAGTCGCGATTCCAGAACATGCCGATCACGATGGAAAGGATTAGGAAGAGCGCGACGAAACCACCAATGATCCAGAGCGCGGTTGCGTTGAGCGTTTGCACCTGCGCCGCCTCTGTAGGAATGGTCACGCGCAACCAGGGTTCCAGCCATTTGATGGGAAAGGGCGTTGCCATCGGAAGCACGAAGGTGCCCAACAGGATCATCAATCCAAAAGCGCGATCCGTGCGCAGGTTTGGCAGTTTTCCTGATTGAAAGACGTGAATCAGAAAATAGAATCCCAGGAATAGAAACGCTTGCGCCGTATAGATGAAGGCGGTTTCTTTCGAAGTGAAGTGCAGAAGGGTTGCAACAGTTACAAGATATAGATATTTTTTCTCGCCGACTTCCAAATAACGGAGAATGGAATACAGCAATAAGATCCCCGAGAACCCAACGAACGACTCGTTGCGAACATAACGCCCGTAGTAGAGCATATACGGCGAGATGACCATGAGCAGGGCGGCGACGATCATGCCCCAATTGCCGAGGTACCTGCGCCAATACCAAACCATCCAGACTGTGGCAATGCTGAACAATACGGCAGGGATGCGCGCCGTGAAATCCGATACGCCGAACAGAAAATACGTCAATGCGATGATGTGGAATTGGTAGGGTCCATGCATCATCGGCGCGTGCTGGTAGCCCTGCCCGCGATAAAGGAGCCACGAAAAATAGGTGTGCAGGCTCTCGTCGTGACTCATTACGCGCGCTTCGAGATCGTAAAAGCGGGTAAAGATTGCCAGGAGAATGATCCCCGCAAATAAAACGATTTCATTGGTTATTGCAGGCAGGGAGGAGTGTATGGGTCTGTGGAGCCAGGGAAGTTTTTCATTATTCATATTGGTTTAGTTTCCATATAATTTGGTGACTTATACTTCAAGTGTTTGGTTCTGACAAGTTTGCCTGTAATTCTCCGTTAATGATTCAAGAGTCGGGGGTATTGGCGGCGCTCTCAAAATAGGGAGTGATGGTAAAGGCGCTGGTGAAAGGCAGGGTTGAGTTGGCGGGGGTGGAATTGCACGCGGGGATGTTCAATCTCGAGCCAGATGGAAGAGCGTGGCTTTGCAAATCATTTCTTTCGCGGATTTTCTCCACCGAAACTCCAAACCTCTTTGCCACGCTGGCAAGCGTATCGCCCGCTTTTGTAACGTATAAAATATCCGGGCAAACTACTGTGGCAGATATTGAGTTGGTCGCGGTCAGCGAAGGCGTTGGGATGATCGCCGGCGCTTGATGCGCTGGAACGTCGGGGGGATTTTTCTGCGCGGACTGGAAAATGAATAGCGCCAGTGAAACCACCAATGCGCTTACCGCCGCAAGCCGGAATGCCACGTGGTAGGCTGGTCGTACTGCCTCTCGTTTGCCTGCCTGTTTGATGTGCTCGATTGAAACAGGGAGGTGGCGCGCATTCCATCGATTCATCATGGACTGGCGAATCGTACTCTCCAGGGCGCGCAACTCATCTGTGTACACTTTGCACGACGGGCAACCCCTGACATGCTCCAGCATCAAAGCGCGTTCGTCGGCGAGCAATGCATCGTCTGCATTTCGTTGAATCAGCGCGCGAATTTCTTTATGCGTTTCTAACATGTCAGTCTCTTTGTAAGCCTGTCAGGGCGTCCCGCAGACGCTCGCGCGCGGTGTGCAGTCTGGAATGGACGGTCCCTTCACTGAGCGAGAGTATTTCCGCGATCTCTCGCGAAGACAGGTCTTGAAAATACCTCAACACCATAACCATGCGATGCTTTTCGTCCAACTCGTTCAGCGCGTTCCAAATGGCTGTTTCTTTTTCGTTTTGAATAACGGACTCTTCAAGGGTTGGCTGTTTTTGCGTTTCAAACTGGAACACAACGGTTAGCGCGTTTCGCAGTTTTTCCAGTACTTTTCGCTTGCGCAACCAGCTTCGGCTTGCATTTACAGCGATTGTGAAAAGCCATGCCTGGAGCGAGGATTTTTCTTGATACTTTGACAACACTTTCAGCGCCGCGATAAACGTATCTTGAGTCGCTTCATGGGCTTCGCTTGGATCCTGTAAAATGGATAGCGTCAATCGAAATACATCCGTTTCATGCTGGCGCACAAACACCCTGTGAAATTAACGAGCGTGGGGACAAAAACCTTCATTTGTTCGCTGCCGATCTTGCGCGTAGTCAATTATCACTCTATTCCCTGCCTACCGCGAGCGGATAGTCTGACTTCAAACAGACCCAGCCAACTGACCGCACCCCGCGTGGATATCAATCCCGCGCCTCATGCGGATCGTGCATGGAATCCCAGCCTGCTCCAACGTCTCTTTGAACTTTGCCGCCCGTTCGCGTGACGTGGCTTGACCGTTATATCCCGTAGTGGGGTTGAGGGGAATAGCGTTGACGTGGCACATCAATCCTTTGAGCCGCGCCGCGAGTTTCTTTGCCACCTCAGGTGAATCGTTGACGCCGTGAATCAGCGCCCACTCAAATGTGATGCGGCGATGTGTTTGCTCGACATAATATTTGCAGGCTTCGATCACATCATTAATTTTATAGCGCTTGTTGACGGGCAGCATTGCGACACGCGACTCATCGTCCGCCGCGTGGAGGGAGATGGCGAGGTTCACTTGTCGCTTCTCGTCTGCGAAACGCCGAATTTGCGGAACCAGTCCCACCGTCGAGATGGTGAAGCGGCGCGCGCCGAAGTTGAATCCCTCCGCGTCGTTAAGTCGGTCTATGGCTTCCATCGTATTGTCGTAATTGTGGAACGGCTCGCCCATGCCCATGAGGACGATGTTGGTAACAACTTCGTTCTTTTGTTTCAACATGCGCGCGTAAAACAAAACCTGCGCGATGATCTCGCCGCTCGAAAGGTGACGCTTGAATCCCATCTGCCCCGTCGCGCAGAAGACACATCCCATCGCGCAACCCGCTTGCGTGGAGATGCAAAGCGTGCGGCGATTCTTCGCGCCGCGTAAATTCTCGCTGTTCGGAGCGGATGCTTTGATCTGCGGATTATCCGCCGGGTCGCCATATTTCATCAACACGGCTTCGATCAAATTCTTGTCGGGCATTTCAAACAGAGTTTTGCGCGTGAAGCCGTCGGATGAATCGAGGTAAGTTTTCACTTTGAACGGAGCAAAGGTCACATGCTCCGCAAGTTTCTCGCGCAGCGACTTGGATAGATTCGTAAATTGCTCAGGCGAATCGTACAGATGTTGATACAGTCCCTGCCAGATCTGCTTGGCGCGATAGGCGGGTTCGTCCCATTCTTTTAATACGTTTGTGAGAGAGGTAAAGTCTAAATCATAAATGAGCATAAGGCAATTTTACCAGTGTGTACAAACGGGAATGCCCCCGACCATAGAGGTATTGCATTGCGCCGAACAAGCCGATTCGCAGGGCAAACCGTCCACGAATATTCACGAATACTCGAATAGTTGTGCCGCGAATTCGCTTATTCGAGGTTTTTATTCGTGGATGGTTTCCAACTTCCATTTTCGTCCTCTCTTAAATTATTTTTTATTTATTGGTCGGATTGGCAGTATTTAGGCCTATTTGCTCGCAAAAGAAAGAGCGAAAAGAATCTTTTGAAAATCAGCTGTTATAAACGATTCGTCCCAATTAATTTGAGCTAAATGTTTTGGATCGGTTTTTGCTACTTCCATACCACCGCTTAACCAATAATCATAAGTAAGTCCAGGTGTTATTGGATTTGGTAATTCACTTACATCATTTCCCGGCTGGCTAAATAGCGAGTCGAGGTTGGGGCGATTGGGAAAAGTGCCCCAGCTGTGATCCGCATACCAGTCGCCTGTTTGGGCAATATCTAATATGGGTAGTTGCTGAAATATATCTTCTCGATAGTTTGGGCTATCCTTATCCATAAACCAGTCGGCAAATAAAGCCCGGGTATTACCCGGTAAAGTTGGGTTTTCTTCGGTATTGCTCCACCACTCGCCCGCCGTGGCGAGTGCAAACATTGTCTCGTCTCCATTTACATTTTTCGGGTCGGCCGGGTTCAAAAGCTGGACAAGCGCCGACTCGTTAGCCCCATCGGTAAAAAACGCCGGCTTGCCATTTTGATCAAGCGCAAAGCGGATGGACCTCCAGTCTCGTGGGTTAAGCTGTGCGTGGCTACTGTCGGTCGCCGGGTCGTATTCAGAGAGTATTGCCCAGCCGAGATAATTGTTGACCGCGTCCTCATCAAAAACCTTGTTAAGCTCGGGGTTAAGGAGAGCCGTCTCGATCACTGCGTCCTGTCTGCCCTTTGGATATAAAGTCGGATTGAATATATCGTTACTAACCCTCAGCGACGTCATCCACTCGTGACGAGTCTCGTTCCAGTGAAGCACCCGCCCCTGCTCGTCAACCGCAGTCACAATCCCATCCGGGTAGCCGATATTATGAATATCTTGGGCTATAGGGTTGCCATTGGCGTCTTTCAGGATATTGCCCTGAAAATCGGTCTGGAAGTTGACTCCTGAGGCGACGATCTTGATATTTTCCTCCCAAATCCTCATCCCGTCTTGATTATAGCCCGCGGTTACCTTTGCGATTTCCCCTTTCTCATTAAACGACTCGTTTATTTTCTGTTTTTCCAGTCTTTGGGCAAAGTCCGCCGAGACGCCGAGGCTGGCGGTAAATTCTACCGGCGCCGGGGTTGGGGTTGGCGGCGCCGAGGTTTTGGTGGGCGTAGGTTCCGGAGCAGTCGGCTCTGAATTGGTTGGAGTGAATGAGGGTGTTGGAGCAATAGGGCTGGGGGACGAGCAGGCAGAAGCCAGCAAGGATAACATCAGTGCGATCAGAATTGTGCGAGGCATAATATTCCTTTATTTGCTCAAGCCGCCGTCCTCGGCGGCGGGGACGCCGCCTGGAGCATCGTTATTGAATTAGACTCGTCAGATCATCCGCAACAATATCTATCTTGGGTATCCATCGCTCTGCCTGCTCCCGCGTGGACACCCCGCTCAACACCAACGCGCACGGACATCCCACTGCCTGCCCTGCCGCGATGTCTGTTTCAAGCCTGTCGCCGACGACGAGAGTCTCTTCTTTGGAAACACCAAGTCGTTCAAGCGAGAGTTCCATCATAAATGGAAACGGCTTGCCCGCGTAAATCGGCTCGATGCCTGTCGCGGTGGTGATGACCGAAATCCACGCGCCCGCGCCGGGGATCTCTCCGCGCGGGGTGGGGAAGGTCTTGTCGGGGTTCGTCGCGTAAAACGGTACGCCGCGCCGCACGAGCAACGTCGCCTCGCGCATTTTGTTGAAATTGACCTCGCGGTCAATGCCCATCACAACGATCTGCGCTTCTTGCGCATGTTTGGCGGACAATATCTCGAATCCTTTTTCTTCCAGCGCAACACGAATCCCATCTTCGCCGATCATAAAAACTTTTGCGCCGCGTGGAAACTTTTGACCGAGCATATATGCCGTTCCCAATGCGGATGTGACAACTTGCTGAGTCGAAGCCTCCACGCCCAATTTTCCCAACGTCGTCACATACTGATCGGGCGTCTTAGTTCCGTTGTTCGTGGCGAACACATATTTCAGTCCGCGCGCTTCGATGCGGTTGAAAATTTCAGGCAAATCACCGATGGGTGAGTCTGCCCGCCAGATGACGCCATCCATGTCCAAGATGAGGGCTTTGATGTGAAAGGGAATCATTTGCCGAACTTGCCCGTCAGATATTTCAATACAGGCTTGTCGATCCATTTCGCGTCGGGGTCGGAGCGTTCCTCGAAGTTTTCATTACCGATGAACTCGTTGAACGCGTCGCGGAAGTTCTTCCCTTTTTTCAAGTAGCCTTGCTTTGTGAGGATTTTTGTTATTTGAGTCAGTGTCTTGCCTTCCAGCGTCACTCGTTCCGATTCAGGACTCTTGCCAAAATACAACCAATGCAGATCAAGCAATTCACCCAATCGAACGACGGGGTCGTGATGATCGTCCACGCGATAATCGATCCAGCGATCGATAAACCCGCCGTAGCCGCCGTTTGGTTTGACCACGTACATCGCCGCGGATTGACGTCCACGTTTATCACCGCCGGCGCGATCGCCAGCCAACAGCGCGGCATGGAGTCGCTTGGGCAAATTTCCTTTTGTTTTCAGAAACGCTTTTTCCATCGCGGGGACGACGCGTCCGCTTTTGAGAATGTTGCCCTGGATCGCGTAGCCCTGCCCGGCGACTCCGTCCGCCCAGTGGAAACAGCCCTGCCCGGTGAAAGAAGCGGCGCGTCCGTTGTTGTCAACGAGTCCCACTTGCCGCAATTCCCGGTCAGGGTCGTTTTGTAAAAGGCGAGCGAGCGTTTCCTCCGCTGATAACCCGGCGGACATCATTTCAAGCCCGCGCGGACCGAACGATGTGTTTGCAAACGCTTGGGTTGCCACCGCGCCCGCGCCAGCCTGCGCCCATGAGACAACCGCGCCCACCGCCGGGAACTTCGACGCAACCGCAATGCCCCAGGTTTGCTCTTTAAGATCGCGCGCCACAATTGAAAATGTCATCGTGAAAATTCCTTTCGCAATGCGCGATTATAACTGAATCAAAAGCCCGCCGATCTCTCAGCGGGCTTCAACTATAAAACTATCCAACCAGCAAACTACTTAACCTTCTCCGGCGCTTCCAACACCTGATCCACCAAACCATACTCAACGGCTTGCTTGGCTTCCAAATAATAATCGCGGTCGCTGTCGCGTTCGATCACCTCAAGCGGCTGGTTGGTGTGCTTCGCAAGAATGCCGAGCAACAATGCCTTCAAACGAAGGATTTGTTTCGCTTGAATTTCAATATCCGTTGCCTGACCCTGCGCGCCGCCTAGCGGCTGGTGCATGTGGATCGTCGCGTTCGGCAGGGCGTAGCGTCTGCCCTTCGTGCCAGCCGTAAGCAGAACGGTCCCGAACGACGCGGTGACTCCAACCGCCACCGTGCTGATCGGGTTCGAGATCATCTGCATCGTGTCGTAAATCGCGAGTCCCGCGTAGATGATTCCGCCCGGTGAATTAATATACATCTGAATTTCTTTTTCAGGGTCTTCGTGATTCAAAAACAGCAACTGCGCCACGATCACATTCGCAACCTGATCGTCAATCGGCGTGCCGAGAAAAATGATGCGCTCTTTCAACAGCAGCGAGTAAATATCATACGCGCGTTCGCCGCGACCGGTATTTTCCACAACCATCGGAACAATGCTTTTGAAATCTGGGATCATGTGTAATCTCCTTTTCGATTGGGCGGATGATACAGCCCAAGTGTAGGATTTGCGTTAACTCTTTGATTCCTCTTCGGAGGAAGAACCCGCTTCACTCTCATCCTTCGACTCGCTCAGGACGGCGGGGACGGCTGACTCTGCCTCTACGGCTTTTTCCTGGCTGACAACCGGACTCCCCTCAAAGATCATCTTCGACTTTGCCGCCTCTACTTGAGCCTTCGCGGCTTTCCGCTCTTCAGGCGACTTGTACTCGCCCACCGCGATTGACTTTAGCATCTCTAACGCGCGGCGCGTCATCACGCGGTTCGCCGATTCCATTGCGACTGCCTGCGCCAACTGTTGTTGACCTTTCTTCCCGCCGCGAACTTTGCCGAAATCCAAACCTTGCATGGCGAGCGCGTTCAACGTCTGGTTGAATTCGCTGTCGAGCGCTTCGTTGTCCACTTCAATTTCTTCCTTGCGGACGATCTCGTCGAGAATCAGCGAGCGTTCGAATCGTTTCTTCGCAACAGGCTTAACTTCATCTTCGATGAACTGTTCGCGCGTGGTGTTCCGCAGTTTGAAATACGTGTCCAAGTCCATGTTTTGCTGACTAAGGCGTTGCGTTAGGTCTTCGATCACATGCTCGCCTTCATGCTCGAGCGAGTGTTGGTGATACTTGAACGTCGCGCCCTCTTTGATCTTTTCAATCAGGTCAACAAAGTATTTGTCGTCGTAATCGGCTTTCGAGCGTGATTCCACGTCTTTGCCGATCATTTCGCGCAGGTCGGCAAGCGTCTCGCCAGCGCCAACAGTCTTTGCAAATTCGTCATCGAGTTCCGGCAACGTCATCGCGCGGACGGTTTTCACGGTCGCCGTCATTTCCGCGCTTTTGCCTTGCAACGCTTCGAGATCGTACTCGGCGGGGAAGTCGTGCTGAATTGTCTTTGTGTCGCCGGGTTTCATGCCCACGAGTTGTTTGGCAAAACCCGCAAAGGGCCATTCGGTATCAAGGTCATCCTTGCGTACAACGGTTGCAAAGCCGGCGCGTGTTAGTTCAGGCGTTTCTGACTCAACGTCCACCAAAATGTAATCGCCCTCTTGAACTTCGCGTTCGACTGTTTGGGTAGTCGAGTACATCTGGCGGAGGTCATCCAGCGCCGCATCTACGTCTTTAGTTTCAGGCGCGGACAACTCGTAGGGGAGACGGATTGAATGATAGTCTCCCAAGTCCACTTCAGGCGCGAGTGGAATTTTGAAGATCAACTTCGGGGGATCAAGCGATTCGATACTTTCCAACCGTCCCGACGCGCCCGGGTTCACATCCGCCTCTTTGAGGATGTTTTCGTATTCAGCGTCAATCAAAAAATCAATTGCCTGCTCGACGACGGCTTGCTCGCCGTAATTCAACACCACCATGTGATACGGCGCCTTGCCGGGACGGAAACCCGCGATCTTGCCGCGTTCCGAAATCTTGCGCGCCGCGCGGCGTTTGTAGGTGTCCATCAATTCGGGTTCTACTTCAACCACAAGTTTGGCTTCGTGGTTTTCTTCGATAGTCTTTTCGATTTTCAATGTTTCCTCGTAATTTATCGTCATTGCGCGGAGCGTTTGTGGCGACGAAGCAATCTCGTTTGTTGTGTCGGAGATTGCTTCGAGATTTCGATGCTATCGCATCTCAACCCTCGCAATGACGGAGTTTAGGTGGGGACGGAGAGAGTCGAACTCTCAAGCCTTGCGGCACAGCATCCTAAGTGCTGCGTGTCTGCCAGTTCCACCACGTCCCCGGAGTTCAATGATCAGTTATCAGTGAACAGCGGTTGTTCGGCGGGCGAAATTATATCGTGGATTTTCGATTTGCGATTGACGATTTACAATAGACGGATATAATCCCGCACTTGTAAATACTTATTGTCGTTGCGAGGACGCTCTTGTTCTTCGTCCGAAGCAATCTCCTCATACCAGGAGATTGCTTCGCAAAAAAAACGCTCGCAACGACATAGCATGATTTTGGAGCAATCATTGAGCCGTATCATCAACCCCGATTCTGTAGGAAAAGACCGCGCGCGCTTGTCGAAAGCCATCGTGTTGGCGGTGCGCGAATTGGCGAAGCAGACCGAAGTGGGGCAAGAAGCGAAAGACCTTGCCGCCTTCATCTCGTTGGCATTGAAAACAATTTCAGAGGGAATTGATTCCTCTGTCGCCGCATGGGAGAAGCGCGATTACTGGGTCAAGGCAGACCGCTTCCGCATGGAGTGGATGTGGGCGGGACAATATGCCGACAAGCTGAAAGTCGCTATCTTTACCAATGATTGGGGGAGCGTTGCCATGCTCTCGGCGCAGATCGCGCAGAAGTTCGGCAAGATCGTGATTGCGCAAAATCACAGGCTGGGGAAACCCTGGGTGGGGGCGCACAGGCAACTCGTCGGGAAGTGAAGCGGAATCGGTCGCGCATCAGCGTGACCGATTTTTATTTCCCAATCGGAAGGTTCTTGCAAAACATCCCGTACCTTTTTCACAGATGCCGGTGTTTCAAACTGAAAGAAACAGTTCTATTCCCCGCGCCAAGAGCACAGGAGGTTGTGATTGCCCTATCAACCAAATCGAATTCATCGCCTTGTCGTCTTTCAAGACCAAACTCAAAAGGAGAATTAAGTCATGGCTGAAAAAAGTCAAGCACACGATAAGCAAGTCCTGCATAAGATGGGGTATGCGCAGGAACTCTCGCGCCGCATGGGCGGCTTCTCTAACTTCGCGATTTCGTTTTCGATCATCTGTATTTTGGCGGGCGGGATTTCTGCGTTCCCGCTTGCGTTCAATTCAACCGGTGGCGGCGGCGCCTTCATCGGCTGGCTGGTGGGAGGCGCGTTTTCCCTGCTGGTCGCTTTCAGCATGGGACAGATAGCCTCTTCCTACCCGACGGCTGGCGGCTTATATCACTGGGGTTCGATCCTCGGCGGAAAGTTCTGGGGCTGGATGACCGCCTGGTTCAACCTGCTGGGTTTGCTGTTTGTGGTGTCGTCGGTGGACGTGGCTGTCTATCAAGTCTTTTTCAGGGATCTGTTACTCGGCACTACCTTCGGAGTGGATGTTTCAGGTTTTGGCATCTGGCATCAGACCATCGCTCTTCTGGTGATCCTGATTTCACAAGCCCTGCTCAATCACTACGGCATCAAACTCACCACTCTCATCACCGATCTGAGCGGCTATTTGATCTTCGGTCTGACCGTCGTGTTGATCATCTCCCTGTTCGTCTTTTCACCGGTGGCGCTGGATTTCTCCCGCCTGTTCACATTCGCCAACTACACGGGCGATGCGGGCGGCGGGGTGGTGCCTGCTACGAGCAGCGTTGCGCTTGCCTTCTTCTTCGGTTTGATCTATGTGATGTACACTATCACGGGGTTTGACGCCTCGGGTCACACCTCTGAGGAAACCCACGACGCGCAGGTGAATGTGCCGCGCGGTATGTGGACTTCGGTCTTCTACTCTTGGACGTTCGGACTCGCGCTGGTGGCGGCATTTGTGCTGACGATGCCCGATCTGGACGCCGCCGCAGCCTCGGGCTTTGGCGCGTGGTTTACACACGTCTGGGGCGCTTCGCGGATGCCGGCTGCGCTGAGCACGATCCTCGCCATCGGTATCTTTCTGGTCAACTATGCTTGTGGTCTGGCTTGCGTAACATCCGCCTCGCGCATGATGTTTGCCTTTGCGCGCGATGGCGGCTTGCCGGCTTCCGGTATCCTTTCACGCATCAGCACCAGCACGCGCACACCGACCTATGCGATTTGGGTCTCAGCCGCGCTGGCATTGCTCACATCGTACACCGGCAACATTGGTAAGGCATTCGGCTTGCAAGTGGATATCTTCCTTGTCCTTGCGACCGGCTGCGCGGTCTTCCTCTATATCTCCTATGCCATCCCTGTTGTGGCTGGCATCTTTGCCGAGGGCAAAACTTGGACAGAAAAAGGTCCCTTCAATCTGGGAGTCTGGTCCAAGCCGATTGCTACTCTTGCTTCCTTCGGTGTGATCCTACTGGCTACCACTGGGTTCTTCCCGCCGAACGTCCCAGTCTTCTACCTGACTGTCGCGATGATCGTGATCCTGCCGATCGTCTGGGTTCTCGGTGAGAACAAGAGGTTCCATGGTGTGCCTACTGGCGACAAGATCAAGGAGAGGCAGAAGATGATTACCGAGATCGAGAAGAAATACGGCGAAGCCGATTAGGAAAATCTCAACGAACTAAAACGCGGCGCCCATGGATGACGCCGCGTTTTTACATATAGAATCGCGCGAATGCAAACGAGCCTATAAAACTTGTCATGCAACCGTGATGTATGGTAAAGTTCGTTCGTAAGCCGAAGACGTTTTAGCCACAGAGCGCACAGAGAAAAAAAGAGATTTGCTCAGAGTTCTCAGAGTTCTCAGAGTTCTCTGCGATCTCTCCCGAAAGTCATCGGGACGATGTGTGGCAGAGTTTCTGGAGACAATTATGAAGATTGCGCTCGTCATCGGTTCGACCATTTCAACTATCAAGGATGAAGTGATACGGGGGCGGAAACTTCTTATCGTTCGGGATGCGGATACAGCGGGCAAGCCGACGGGCGACCCGTATATCGCCGTGGACACGGTGGGCGCAGGGACGGGCGATCTGGTTATGGTGACTGACGGTTCCTCTGCGCGTTATACCAATCAAACAACCAACGCGCCTGTGGACGCGGTCATCGTGGGTGTGATTGATTCGCTCGAGATGAGCGGGAAGGTTTCGTACAGGAAAGAGTAGCATGTCGTTGCGAGGAGCGAACGGAGTGAGCGACGAAGCAATCTCCTCGAACAAGCATTCGCCTGATAATAGGAGATTGCTTCGGGCTATCGCCCTCGCAACGACATATTTGTTATATGGCTGATTCTCGCGATCTCCTCTCCGTCGGCGTGGATGTGGGTACGACCACCACACAGATCGTCTTTTCACGC
>CASGHD010000184.1 GCA_949319575.1 uncultured Anaerolineales bacterium
CGTATCCCGTAACTCGTAACTCGCATCCATCGTCCATCGTCCATCGTCTATCGTCATTTTCTCTTGGTCTGCGCGATCCCAATGTCCGCACCGTCCTCCTCCTCATGCTCCCCCGCTTGCTCGGCGTCGCCGTCGTCCAACTCAACTTTTGGGTGAACACAAATCTCGCATCCAACATGGAAGCGGGTAGTGTTGCCAGCCTCACCTACGGATTCTCGCTCATGCTCATGGCGCAAGCCGTGATTGCCCAATCGGTTGCGATTGCCGCCATGCCGACTTTTTCCGCGCAACATGCGCTTGGCAAGTTAGATGAAATGCGCTCGTCGCTTGCCGCATCCCTGCGCGGAATTTTGTTGATGGCTGTACCTGCCAGTGTGGGATTGATGATGTTGCGTGTTCCGCTGATTTCATTCCTCTATCAACGCGGAGAATTTGACTCGCGCGACGTGCAACTCGTGGCGTGGGCATTGCTTTGGTTCGCGGCGGGACTGGTCGGTCACTCAATTATGGAAGTGTTGACCCGCGCCTTTTACGCTCAGCAAGATACGAAGACCCCCGTCATCATTGGCACGATTGCGATGGGATTGAATGTTTTTTTTAGTTTGTGGTTTTCAAAAGTATTCGCGCAAATCGGATGGTTTCCGCTGGGAGGACTCGCGCTTGCAAATTCACTCGCTACCGCGCTCGAAGCGACCGCGTTATTTATTTTTATGCGAAGACGATTGAATGGGATTGAGGGAAAGTCAATTGCTAATAGCGCGTGGAGAGTCGCGCTGTCGGCGCTGGGGATGGGAATCGGCTTGCTGGCTTGGACCCAGTTGACCGTCGGGATGACGCGTTGGCTTGTCGCGTTGGGGGGAGTCGCAGTTGGAGGAGTCGTCTATTTGGCGGGAGTCACGATTCTAAAAATCCCCGAAATAAAAATGGTTTTCGATTCTATTGCGAGAAGATTGCTTCCCAAAGGCTCGCAATGACATGTCAGGCTATTTCCAAATCAGCCACTGACCCGATGCGACGATGATGCCCAGCAAAATTCCGCCGACGACTTCGAGCGGCGTGTGACCCAGCACTTCGCGTAAATCTTTTTCGTTGAAGATATGCCCCTTCAATAATTCATCGAACAACACGTTGATGCGCCGCGCGTGGATGCCCGCCTGTTGGCGCACGCCCGCCGCGTCGTAGGTGACGATCATGGTGATGGCAACGCCTAATGCAAAAAGCGGATTGCCGAAGCCGTGATACAAACCGATCGCCAGAGTCGTGGCGGTCATCAACGCTGAGTGCGAACTCGGCATCCCGCCCGTAGTGAGCATCAGCGACCAATTCCATTTGCGCGTGCGAAAAAAATCGAGCGGGAGTTTGATGACCTGCGCCAGTAGCCACGCGATCAGTCCCGCGATCAATGGCTTGTTCTGAAAAACATCCAGCAGATTCATTCAGACTCTTCCTCGAACGCGGATACGTCGTCGCCCGCCACTTGCTTCACCTTGAGTTGCGCCGCTTCGAGCAGGACGCCGCATCTCGCCGCCAGAGCCTGACCGCGCTCAAAGAGTTTGATCGCCTCTTCAAGTTGACTCTGTTCACCTTCGAGAACTTCGACGATACCTTCGAGTTCGGCAAGCGCTTCTTCGTAGGTTAATTCTTCAATTGGTTTTTCTGATTTTTTGGTTGATGCTTTTGGCATGGTTTCTCCATTTACGATTTACGATTGGCGATTTACGATTTTGTGAGGTAGACACGGAAACACGCACACAGGTAAACACGTAGACAGTCAACATGAAACATGAAACGTGGAACTTGCGACACGCTCAACGCTCCACGAATCTACGCCTCACGATTTCCTCACTTCAAACTCTCCATCACTAACACGTACCTTCATTTCATCACTCGCCTGCGCGACGCGGGATACAACACTGCCATCCTCTTTTCGCGTTACAACGGCGTAACCGCGCGCCAGCACCGCCAGCGGACTCAACGCTTCGAGTCGTTTTCCTGTTCCTTCAAGATGCTTGCTCTCCAAAATTATACGATTGAACGCGGCGGACGACGCGCGGCGCGATAACTCGTCCACGCGCTGGGATTCGGATTGGATGAGGCGCGCGGGAGAGAGGTAGCGGAGTTGGGATGCGAGAGATTCAAGAGAGAATTGTTTTGAGGATATGAGAGCGAGAGTGGAGGAGAGAATTAGAGAATTGAGATTGGAGACTGTGGCGGCTAGGTCTTGAATCGTGATCGGCGTGGCGAGTTCGGCGGCGGCGGTGGGAGTTGGGGCGCGCAGGTCGGCGGCGAAATCGCAGAGGGTGAAATCTGTTTCGTGTCCGACGCCTGAGATGATCGGAATATTTGATGATGCAACCGCTCGCACAACGCGCTCGTCGTTGAATGCCCAGAGGTCTTCGATGGAGCCTCCACCGCGCGCGAGGATAATCACGTCGGAGGATTGGAGAATTGGAGAATTGAGGGCTTTGACCAATGCGGGGGGAGCGTCAACTCCTTGAACGGGAGAAGGAGTGAGGAGCACTTCGACGAGAGGCAAACGGCGGCGCAAGGTGTTGAGCATGTCGCGCAATGCCGCGCCTGTTGCGGAGGTGACGATTCCGATTTTGCGCGGCAGTTCGGGGATGGGACGTTTCCGTTCGGGGTCAAAGAGTCCCTCGGCTTCGAGTTGCGCTTTCAGCCGCATAAACTCTTGATAGAGCGCGCCCTCCCCCACAGGTCGGATTTGATCCGCGTAGAGTTGATAGAGTCCCTGCGGTTCGTAGATTCCGATCTTGCCGTGGACTTCCACCTCCATGCCATCGCGAAGCGTGAGTTTCATCCGCGCCGCGCTGGTCTTCCACATCACACACTTCAATGAAGCGTTGGCATCTTTGAGCGTGAAATAGACATGTCCCGACGCGGGACGCGAGAGGTTCGAGATTTCTCCCTGCACCCACACGTCTTGAAGCGACTCGTTCTCCTCCAGTAGTTTGCGGATGAGGAAGGTCAGTTTGGAAACGGTGAAGGTTTGGGCGGGGAAAAGAGATGGTTGCATTGTTGGGAGGATAATCGAAAAAGGGTTGAAGGTCAAAGGTTGGAAGGTTGGAAGGTTGAAGGTTGAAGGTCGAAGGTTGAAGATTGAAGGAGGATGGATAATTTTTCGCCTATAATTGGAGACATGCCCGCGCCTGAACGAGTCAGACAACTCATCGAAACTTTCGAGCAGAATATTGCCGCGTATCATTCTCAAAAGAACGAGACGGAATTGCGGCGTCAGTTTCTTGACCCATTCTTTGAAGCGCTGGGCTGGGATGTGGATAATAAAAAAGGCTACGACGAGCGCAGTAAGGAAGTGGCGCACGAATATTCGGTGGAAATTGACGGCGCGCAAAAGAAAGCGGATTACGCCTTCCGCGTCGCGCGGGATTCGTTTGATTTTCTCGTCGAGGCAAAGAAACCTTCGGTAAAGATCGAAAGTAATCTCGATGCGGCGTTTCAGATTCGGCGATACGGCTGGAGCGCGGGACTCCCCATCAACATCCTGACCGACTTCGAGCATTTCGCAATTTACGACTGCCGCGCGCGCCCGAATTATTCCAAAGATAAAGTTGGGACGGGGTTACTCAAAATTATTCACTACAAGGAATACATCGAACGCTGGGATGAGATCGCGGGCTTGTTTTCACCCGACGCCATCCGCAAGGGCGCGCTCGATCAGTACCGCGACCAACTCAAAGGGAAGAAAGGCACGCAGGAGGTGGACGCCGCCTTTCTGGAGGAGATCGAAGCGTGGCGCGAAACGCTGGCAAAAAATATCGCGCTGAGGAACAAGCCGAAGAATCTGACCGAAGACCAGATCAACTTCGCGGTGCAGATGACGATTGACCGCATCATCTTCCTGCGGATCGCGGAAGAACGCGGCATGGAAAAAGACCGCCGCTTATTCGAACTCACGACCCCTCCCGCCCTATCGGGCACCCTCCCCAAATCCGACGAACCCCAGTCGGATTTGGGGAGGGCTGGGGAGGGGTCTGTTTATCACAACCTCCTCAACCTCTTCCAACAGGCAGACGCGCGTTACAACTCGGGGTTGTTCCATTTCAAAAAAGAGAAAGACCGCGAGAATCCCGATACGCTCACGCCTGAATTGGAGATTGACGATAAAGTCCTGAAAGACATCCTCAAGGACTTGTATTACCCAAGCCCGTACGCCTTCAATTACATTCCTGCCGACATTCTCGGCTCGGTCTACGAACGGTTCTTGGGAAAGGTGATCCGCCTCACCGCCGACCGAAACGCCAAAGTGGACGAAAAGCCCGAAGTCCGCAAGGCGGGAGGCGTGTACTACACTCCAACGTACATTGTGGATTACATCGTCAAAAACACGGTAGGGAAATTACTTTCGCCAGAAGAAGAGCAGCACACCGCAAAGAGCGCGAAGGACGCAAAGGTTTTAATAAATCTTGGCGGACTTGGCGAACCTCGCGGTTCAAAAGAATTAACCCCCGACGAAGTGTCGCACATCAAAATCGTTGACCCCGCTTGCGGATCAGGCTCCTTTTTGCTGGGCGCGTACCAATTTTTATTGGACTGGCATCTGGATTGGTACGCTTCGAACAACCCTGAGAAGAATCTCAAAGCCAAAAAGATTCTCACCGCCGACAATAAAACCTATCGCCTCAGCCTCGACGAGAAGAAGCGCGTCCTGCTCAACAACATTCACGGCGTAGATATTGACCCGCAAGCCGTGGAAGTGACCAAACTCTCGCTGTTGTTGAAAGTGGTGGAAGACCCTGGGCAGTTGAAGATGTTCGAAGAGGG
>CASGHD010000185.1 GCA_949319575.1 uncultured Anaerolineales bacterium
TTTAAACGCGAATGCCGCGAATGAGCGAATTGCGCGAATTTTTTATCGGTTTTATTCGCGTCATTCGCCGATTGGCGTAATTCGCGTTAAATTTACGCCACGGAATCGCAACCTTCTCAACGGACTTTGCTACAGCCATACAGCCGACTCCGTCGAAAAGAAGCGGCGTATTTCGGGAGCGCTCAAAGGTTGTAGATAGCTCAACAGACTAACCACGGAGACACCGAGTCACGGAGTTTTTTTAATTGCTTTTCTCCGTGTTTCCGTGTCTCCGTGGTTAGGGTTTCCTTCCTGTGGTGAAACCCATCTACATACTTTTAGCGCACCCCGCATTTTATTCCGCGCCCCATCCGCGCTTTTATCCCTGTATAATTGACCCGCATGGAAATCAACGAACCGACACCACAGCCCGAACCCGAATTCGTTTCCGCGCGCGCGCGCCGCCGCCGCGCCTTACGACGCGCCTACTTCCCCGCCGATGAAGCGGGACGCGCCGCGCTGTTCGAACATCTCGCGCAGCGCGCCTATCCATCGTATGAATTATTCGTCTTCTCGCTCGTGGCAGGCGTAATCATCGGCGTGGGATACTTCGTCAACTCGCTGGCGTTGATCTTCTTCGGCATCCTCGTCGCCCCCGTGCTCACGCCATGGATCGGTCTTTCGCTCGCCGCCATCGCGGGCTCGTTCCGCTTATTCGCGCAAACATTTGTCGCGCTGCTCTTGAGCGCATTCCTCGTTTTCGCCAGCGGTTTGCTCGCAGGCTACGCCTCGCGCATTTTCGGACCGCTCAACTTCAATGAAGCGTTCACGCTCAGCCGTCTGTGGTGGCCCAGTTTCGTCATCCTCACCATCGGCTCGATCATCTTCACCATCTCCTTCGTGCGCTCCGAAACATTACCCTACCTCCCCAGCGCGTTGATCTCCTCCGTATTATTCACGCCGTTATGCGCGGCAGGCTTCGGTTTGGGGAGCGGTGTCGCCGCCGCGGAACTCTGGCCCCAGGGCTTGCTCGTCTTCATCGTCCACTTTGCCTGGGCCACATTCTTCGCCATTCTCACCCTCTTCTTTTTGCGTTTTTATCCGACGACAGTCCGCGGCGCATCGCTCACGGGATTCGTGATCGTGACGATCCTCGTGACGACGATATTTTTAACCGGCTTCGATCAATGGATAAAAATACAGACGGGTCTTTCCACACCCCTGCCTGCTCCACTCACCCAGCGGATCTCCACCACCGCGCCGGCGCCATCCGCGCTTGCCACGAACTCCGCTACCAAACCTCCCGCGCCGACCGTGTTCGTGGACGCGCCCACCGCCTCGCCTTCACGAACGCCGCGCCCCACCACACAATCTACCCTGCCGCCCACCGAAACATCGACTTCAACCGTCACAGCCGAACCGACCCCCATCATTGCCCAAATTCGCGCGGCGGAAGGAGGCGGGGCTTTCATCCGCGAGAAACCCGGCGGCAAAGTGATCGCCACCCTCGGCAATGGCGCGACAGTCACCATCGTGCCGAACGATTTTCAGGAAGTGGGGAACGCGGTTTGGGTGCGCGTTTTTGCCACCGTCAACGATGCGCGCGTGGAAGGCTGGATGATCCAGTCTGTGCTCGTCACCGCCACGCCCATCGCCGATTGGCAACCATCGCCTACGCCGGAAGTCACTTCGACACCGTAGAATATTTACCGCAAAGAGCGCGAGGAACGCAAAGTTTAAATTTTTCCTGGCGCTCTTTGCGGGCTTTGCGGTTCATAGGTTTTGCGCTTCACAATAAGGAACATTCATGCCCATTCATTTTGGTACCGACGGTTGGAGAGCCGTAATCTCCGACTCATTCACGTTCGATAATTTACGCATCGTCGCGCAAGCCATCGCCGATGCCGTCGACTCAGAACACTGGGACAAGCGAAGCAGCCCCCTGGACAAAGCAGGCAACGGCGGGCATGCGCCCGACCCAAAAAAGATCGTGGTGGGATTCGACACGCGCTTCCTCTCCGATCGTTTCGCCGGGGAAGTGGCGCGCGTCCTCGCCGCCAACGGATTCACCGTCCTGCTCGCCCAATCCGATTCGCCGACGCCCGCCATTTCGTACGCGGTGAAACACAATCGCGCGATCGCGGGCGTGATGATCACCGCCTCGCACAACGCGCCGCGCTATAACGGAGTCAAACTCAAGGGCGCGTTCGGAGGTTCCGCATTACCCGAACAATGCCGCCGCGTGGAAGTGTACATCAACGACAACGAGGAACAGGCGCGCGGACCCAACTTGATGGATTTCAAAAAAGCCCGCGAAGCGAAGTTGATCCAAAAGTTCAATCCATTGCCCGCGTATTTTGACCACTTGCGAACATTGATCAACACCGACACCATCGCGGACAATCCTCAACGATTTGTCGTCGACGCGATGTTCGGTTCCGGGCGCGGAGTCATTAAGTCTTTCTTGCAAGGCACGGGCTGTGAGATTTCAGAGATACGCGGCGAGATGAACCCCGGCTTCGGCGGTGTTCATCCGGAACCCATTGCGAAAAACCTCGGCGCGCTCGCCTCCGCCATCAGCGCGGGGATGGGAACTTTTGGCGTGGTAACAGACGGCGACGCGGATCGAATCGGAGCGATGGATGAGCGCGGCACATTCGTTGATCCGCATAAGATCATGGCTTTATCGTTGAAATATCTCGTGGAAAAACGCGGTTGGAACGGAGCAGTGGTGCGCACAGTTTCCACCACTCGAATGATCGATCGTCTGGCAAAACGCTACGGTTTGAAATTGTACGAAACGCCCGTTGGCTTCAACCACATCGCGGATTATATGTTGCAGGAGGATGTGTTGATCGGCGGCGAGGAATCGGGTGGTATCTCGTTCAAGGGACACATCCCCGAGGGCGACGGTCCGATCATGGGGTTGTTGCTCGTGGAGATGATCGCGCAATCGGAAAAGACGTTGCACGGCATGGTGGAGGAACTGCTTGCGGATGTCGGTCCCGCCTATTACGAACGCACGGACTTGCGCCTCAGCCGCCCCGTCGCCAAAAAGGAGATGACTGAGTTTCTGACGAATCAGGCTCCCACTGAGATCGGAGGCGAGCAGGTCGCGGAGGTGAGTCAACGCGACGGCGTCAAATACATCATGGCGGATGATTCGTGGTTGTTGATTCGCCCGTCAGGGACGGAACCCGTACTACGAGTCTATGCCGAAGGGCGGACGCAGGCGATGGTGAAGTCTTTGCTGGGTTATGGCGAGCAGGTGGCGAAAAGCGTGGTGTGAAAGTCAAGACCTCCGTGTCGATGAAACACGGAGGTCTTTTTGCGAGTTGTCATACTCCTGATAGATACTCTTTCTTAGTTTGACCTCTTGCATCAGTTAAGTGGCTCTCGTTCAGCCACAGAGTCCACAGAGGCCTTTGAGAATTGCTCTTTTTCTTTGAGAAAGACCTTTAATATCTCCGTGAACTCTGTGTTCTCTGTGGCGAAGGCTCTTTTTGACGCCTATAAGAAACGCTTTCTCAAGCGAAAAACCTATGGGCTGGCTTTGCGTTTCGCAAGCAGTTTTCCATTGCGTGAGATTTCGAGCGTGCCGCCAGAGAGAACGCGGACGGTGAAGACATCTCCCGCTGTGAACTTTGCGGGGATATGAATTGCCAAGCCAAAACTTGCGAGAAAGGCTAATTAACAAACTTCAGATAGCGGAGACGGTTAGCGAAAGAGATTACTAATAAAATTATTCGAAACAGACCCTAAAGGTATTCATCCTTTAGGGTCTGTACATTTCAAAAAGAACATCATCTGGTTGGTACGGCTCTCAACCTTCGCACAAGGAAGATCACGACCACAAGCGCAAGCGCGGCAAGGAACATGCCGGGGATGCCCACGTCGTCGGCGAAGCCGGTGTTCGGTAACGCGGTCGAGGTCGGGATGACGGTCTGGGTGGTGTTGGCGATCTGCGTGAACGCCGCGCCGACCGTTGCCGTGGCGGGGACGTTCGGAGTAAAGGTCGGCCCGCTGGGGGTGACGGTGGCGGCGCCCGGGGTACCGGCGGTATTGGTCGCCTGGGCGATGACCGGCGTATTCGTGGGAGGCAGGGTGGCAGTCGCGCCAGCGGTGGCGGTCAGCGCGTTGGCTACCGCAGTTTGAGTCAACCCAGCCTGGATCGTCGCGGCTTGGCGGGTCGATTCTGCCAACGCTGTTTGCGAAGCGGACTGGTTATTATTCAACGAGTACCATACATACGCGCCGAGGCATAGCAAGGCAAGGAGCACCAGCAAACCCAACCCGCCCGCGGCAAACAGAAATGTGCGGTTATTAGATTCCTCCGGCGGATTCTCGTCGTCGTAATCGATTGAGTTATCGTCGAATGTGGACATCGTTCATTCTCCTATGCAAGTCATCGTCTTTCGGCTGAATTTCGCTTCGCCTTGGAACGAATTTTAAATATTATCCCACAACTTCAAGATTTACCAAAGGCGCGATCACGGTCTCGCCATTTTCAAGGCGGACATCCGCCGCCACGGCGCGCAAGCCGCTGGGTAGTTCGCTCAACCCCGGGCGCAGGGTTGCAATCGACCCGATCATTCCCGCATGAGGCGGGCGTTTCATGCGCACAGTTTGACTCACCGCGAACGTTTCGTATAAATTTGGCTCCTCGGGTTCGTTGGTTACCGGTAATGTGATGATCACTTCAGGGCGGTTGCCATTGTAACGATCGAAGTGTTCCGCGTTAACTGTGGCATCGCGCTTATCATTGGTGGTGAGCAACTTGAACGCCGCCGAGTTCATCGGTATGGCGCCGAAGCCTTCCAGCACAAGGATGGGATATTTCATTTGATACGCCATCTGCAACAGCGAGGAATACATACTCGAAAGGATAAGCCCGCGCACCGGCACGTCTGCCGCGGCGCGCAGGGTGTCGGCGTCGCGCACGTGGCCGCCGAGGATAACCGAACCGCGCACGCTCACATCGAGTCGTTCAGCGGTCAAAACATCATCGGGCTTTTCGATCAGGCTGATCATCGTGCCGTTGTCGATACGTCCGTTCCCCCACACCCCCTGGATGAGCGCGCCCGCCGTGCGGATCACGACTCCTTTTTCAGGGATGATCTGGGTGACCACGCCGGGCAAACCCGCGCGGAGTTCGATCTTCGCGTCGCCCACTTCCATGAGGATCTGTCCGCCGCCCGCCACCATCACGCGCCCAGCCCGAGGCGCACGGATACTGCGCGAGAACATCCCTCCGCTTTCAGCAACCAACGCGCCTTGCGCCACGCGGTCGCGTTCGTTCACTTTGATCATACGGTCGGCAACTTTGGCAGTCACGTTGAACGCGCGCGCCACATCGATCAACACATGTTCGCGCGCGAAGTTCGCCTCGGCGATCACATCGGTGGGGCTGACGCGCTGGTTCAAGTGCGCGCTCACCTTGCCAGCCACCGGCAAGACGCGTTCACGCACGATCGTGGCAAGGGGCAGAATATGTAAGACAGACGCGAGCATCTTGATTAACCTCCCACCGCGTGCGACCAGCGCTTCATCAACTCGCGCCGGCGCACCGCATCGGCTGGAAGATTCAACGGGCGCCCCCGCGCATCGATGACGACGCCCAGCGCGCCTCCCGTCACGGTGACGGACCCGCTTCTTCCCGCGCCCAAGCCTGCGTCCGCCCGCCGAAGCGGACTCAACGTCAGGCGGGCAGTCTGTCCGCTTGGCAGAGGGATGATCTCCAACCCGCCAAATTTCACATCCGCTCGCACTTCGGTCTTATCCGCATAGGTGAGTTTGGCGCGCAGGACAGTCTCGCCATAGCTCGCCGAGGCAATCACCGACACGACCGTCCCCATGCCAATGAACGCGCCAGATTCGATCACTTGCACCGGCAGGTAATTGCTTCGCGTTGCCGCCGCGCCGAGCATGGGCAATAAATTATTCTGGTCGAGCAAGAATGGCATAATGCCGACGGGTTGAATCGCATCGAGCAGGAGCAACAGACTTTGCCCCACCGAGCCGTTATCGGCAATCGCGCCGCCGCCCGCAATCAACAGGTCAAGTTTCGGCATCAGGTCGGTGCGCGCGGCGTGGGCGCTGGCAGGGAAGTTTGTCCGGGCAGCGCGCACAGCAAGATACAACGCCTGCCTCGTAATGGCTTGCATGATGGCAAGCTCATCCTGTGTGGCAGGGATGGTGGATGGGTACAACGATTTCTGGAAGAGGAATTCGCGCAGGGTGTTCGAAGATATATCGAGTTGCATCCAACGCATGATCTGTTCGATCTCGGTATGTTGCAGGATCGCGCCGAGGTTTTCGCCCAACCCGAACTGCGGATACACGCCGAGCGTTAATTCGCCGTTGAAACCCGCCGCAACCGTCGAAGCCGACGCGCCCATGTTGACGCTCAACAACCCACGCGTCGATTCGTACAGCCGGCTCAAGAAGCGGATCATACGCCCTTGCGCATACGCCGTCGGCAGTAAATTTCCCGATGACCAGTTATATAACTCATCCACGCCTTTGATCTGCCGCTGGCGGAGGTTGGTCACCAGCGACGCGAGCACGTTGCTGGCTGGTTCAAGATCCTCCACTTCAAGCGAGGGACGCACATTCGGGCTGATCTGCAATTTCCCGGCATGGCCCCCGAGCAGTTCCCGCACATCATTGGCAAGTTTGTGATTCCCCGCGTAGAGCACCATGGGACGTTTTTCGGCAGGCATCAAATAACACGCAAGACCGACGGCTTCGAGCATCTTCAGCATCGAGCGCGACGCGCCTCCATCCGTGCCGCCGGTGAGGACGACGAGGTCCGGGCGGGAGCGCGCGATGGAATCCAATTGCTGGTCGGGACGGCGTTTGTCGGAAAGGTCGAGGGTGTCGACAACGCGGCTATACGTAGATTCAGCCAGGCGTCGCGCGCTTTGAAGCGAGACTTCCGAAAGCAAGCCCGCGATCACAGTTTTCACAGCGGGTCCCGCCGACATGGTGGCGACCACCCCATCCACGCCGGAACCGTCGGGTTGCGTTGGCGTGATGATATTATTGTCTTGCGGACCGAGCAGGATCGTACCGGTCACACTCTGCAAATTTCGTATCGCCTCACGCGCGCCGATGCCGATGTTCTTGAACGGCGCCTCCGCAGTGGAGGGAGCCTGCCCGGAGGCGACAAAACGATACTCGCCTTCGACAACATCGAACAACACGGCGCGCGTAACCGACGCGCCGACATCAATGGCGAGGATGGATTCGGTTTGGACAAGGGATGCGGGCATACGTTATATTCCAGCCAACTGGCGGATGAAATTGATCATGGAACTCAACCGTTCGATCATGGCAGTCAGCGCCGCCATATAGACGCCGGCGAACAATGTTCCAAAAGTGATGGCGATGAAAACTTTTCCAAGCCACGCCACGCCCTCAAAGAACGCATTGCGTTTGGGAGTTCCATCAGGCGCGCGACTGGCGCTGAATTGAAAATACCCAAGCGCCGCGACCGTGCCAGCCAGCATGATCGCGCCTTGCACCAGGCGGGCGAACGCCTGCGCCCTATCCAAGCCGCGCAGGTCGAACATGTCCATCGCCGCCAGCGATTGGGGGATCAGCGTGCCGAGCGCCGCCCCACCCAGGGCTGTGGCAGCTCCCACCCCAGCCAGAATCGCCATGGCGAAGTTTCCGATCCAAGAGATGCGCGGCAGTAGTTTTGCAAACAAGGTGAAACAAAGGATGAACGGTAGGACCGCCAAAAGTAACTGGGTTGGGTCGCTACTTCTCAAAGGATTGAACAGTTTCGGGATCAACACATAATGCCAAATGGCCGCCGCCGCATACCCGGACGAAACGCCAATAAACAAATACGTGGCAAGCCGAAACAATGGATTATCGCCGATCAAATAACTGAAGATCAGCAAGGTCAGGATCAAACCAACAAGCCCGGCGAGAAAATCAATAGACATCACTATCCCGCCTCCGCCGCTTTGCGGCGCGCAAGTATGCCCGAGATCAGGCTCCACAAACTGCCGAAGATCATCATCACAACGCCCAACACCATGCCGACACCGAATGTATCCCAATAGATGCGCACAATTCCGGGGCGGCTATTGTTGACAAATTCATAACGAGCCGCATCTGCCAAACCGCCCACCATACCGTTGATCTGTTCTGAGTCCACGTAGGGTTGCAGCAATGGTGTTGCCTGCGCGCTTGCCGCGAACAGGAGCGGTTGAAAAGCGAAATAGCCGGCATCTGCCTGGTTCTTCGCCACCAGTTGCTCCACCCACAACCGACCAGACTCGCCATTATCGGTGAGCACGATAACCGCGGCATATTCTGAAAACGCGCGTTCGACGGCGCCGGGCATGGCAGTAGACGGCGCGTCGATAAATTCACGCACGCCGGAAGCGCCGCCGGGCAGGTAGCCCAAATTCACGAAGTTGGTCCCGGGCTGGTAATTGATTCCCGCCGGCGAACTGATCCCGGTATTAAGCAGAAGCCGGTTCACTAACCCCGCCCCGCTTGGCGAAGTGGAAATGAAGACCAGCCGAGCGCGCGTGGTCAGCACGAGTTGGTCGAGCAGGGGACCGCTGACCGCTTCCATTTCAGGCGCGAGCGCGGGTTCGTAATCGATGACGATCAACATGCTGGAGTTTTGCGGCAGGCGGGTAATGATGCCCGCCGCCGATCGAACCGCCGCCGGAAGATCGGGCGAGATCGGCAGGTTTCGCGTCCGCATAAAGATCATGGCGCTCAACACAATGAGGAACAAGCCAGACAACACCCAACGGAGAATCCGCTGGGAAGCAACCATTGACTGCGCCCCAATTGCCCGCGCCGTAGTTTCGCCTGCCAGCACGGTTTCGAGGATCGACGCCGCAGTCTGTTGCTCGTCGGAGGCTTGTAGCTTCAGAGACACAGCCTTGGGGCGGCGCGATGAACCGATCGGGGCAACGGGGATGACTCCCTGCAACCCCGCCAGCGGACCTTGCCGCTCCGCCTCCTCCGACATTGAAACTGGTTCGGCAACTACAGCCGATTCCGCCGGGCGCATGGCTTGCACCCACGAAGGCAGGTTCACTGGGGCAAGCGATTCGTCGGACGAGGCAGGAATTGAACGCGCTTGTTGCGGCGCGTCTGCCTCAGTCTTCGTTTCAGCGTCAGACATCCAATCCGGTAATTTCACAGAGAATAACGAATCGATATCCTGATTCGACAACGATCCCTCGTCCATGGGGGCTGGGATAAAGTTGGGGTCGATGGGAACAGGTTGAAGCGGCGAATGAGCCGCCGCGTCGTCGTCCTTGTACCAATCCGAGAGCGCGCCGGGCGCCGGCATGGAAGGTTCCTCAGTCGCGCTCTTCAGCCAGGCGGGAAGTTCATCGCCGCCCTCCAGCGAACCGGTGGGAATTTTTGTGAATGGCGAAGTTGAATCGGCGGGGGTTGGGTAGATGAGGGTTTCCTGTCCGCCGCCTTTCAACCAATCGAGATTGCTTTCGGCTGGCTTCTCATCAAAGGGCGATACTTTTTGTCCCTCTTGCGGCGTCAGCCAATCGAGGGCGTCCGCAGGTGAAACCGGCATGGACGATTCGTTCGGCATTGCCGGCGCCTCAATGCCGCCGAGGTTGTTTAGCCACGAAAGATCGTCAGACGACGATTCAGGTTTTTGCTCTTCGGGTTGCGCAGGTGTTGGCGCATCGAACTCGAAAGCGGATGAGCCGCCAAGTTGATTCAGCCAGCTCAAATCATCCGGGGCAGAGGCTTCCGCGCCGGGCAGGGAATCTGATTCAAACGTCGGAGCCGAGGAAGGTTGCTCCGGTAGTTTTGTTGAATCTTCGAGATCGTGAAGCCATCTCAAGTCTTCGGGTTCTTTTGCCGGCTCAGGCTGGTTGAAGGATGGTAGCGCCACAGCATCGTTCATCCAACCCATTTCATTGGAGTCGATCTCAACAGATTTGCTTTCCTCCGCCGATGCCTGCGTGAACCATTCCGAAAGTTCATCTTTCGATTCAGTTTGCGCCGAGTCAACCGAGGCGCCCATCCATGCCGGCGTATCTACGGATTGCGAAGCGGTTTCTTCCTCACTGATAACAGGTTCCGATTCGGGCGCGCTTTTTTCGAATTGGGCAAAGAAATCGGAAACAGACGGCGCAGGTGGTTGTTCTGCCTCGCCTGCTTTCCCCAGCGGATTGATCCCCGCCAGCCAATCCGGGACTTCATCCCCTCTATCGTTTGCCTGCGCGGCAAGCCCGGCGAGCAAATCGGGCGGTTCATTGCGGACCTTGGGTTTTGCCGCCTCTTCTGCGGCATCTTCCTCCGCCGATTCTCTCGACTGCTGTCGAACGTCTTTCAACCATTGCGGCAAGATCGGTTCGAGTTCGCCGGTATGCTTTTTGACCGGGCTTTCTCCAAACTGCAACGACGACTCGACTCTCAGCGGGGTTTGGCAGAACTGGCAGTTATCTAGAAAATCCGGGTTTTCTTTTCCGCAGTTGGGGCATTGCAAACCTGGCATGGTCAATTCCCCCCATACGGACGGTCGATCCCAAATAACACGCGCAACCCGGTCAACAGCGTTCCGAGCGCGATGCCAAGCAACAACCCACGGGCGCCGCCGCGCGAAAATGTGTTCACGAAATCAAGCAATTGCTGACTACCGGGCAACTGCCCGATCGGCGTGGGCATGATGAGGATCAAAACCGAAATAGCGATCACCAAAAAGATGACGGACATCAAATCCACGCGTCGGCGCAATAATCGAATGCTGGCATAGATGAGCGTGATTACCAGGATCGCCATCAGCGCGCTTTCCACCGGCACGATGATGGCATCGATAGCAAGGCGCATGAATGGGTTTTCGGGACCGAGGAGCAAGCCGAACCCGGTGGTCAAGATGAGGGCAAGAACAAGTATCACGCTGTACATTCCGCCGGGTTGGCGGGCGCGAAATTTTTCCATGTGAACGAAAATGAGGTTGATGATGCCGATCAATGCGGCAAATGCCCCGATGATGATCGCCCAATCGGTGATGATAGACCCGATCGTCCTCACCACGTCGGCGTCGATGAAATATCCGAGCAAAACCAAAAGACCAGCCGCAATGGCGAATGTCGCTGTAATCACTCGCATCAGAAAGCCAACCCGATCAGTTTCACGAACGAGCCGCCAAGCATGGCGATGATCAAAATCCAGCGCAACACATCCTGCGCGTTCAAGCTCGCTTCATGAGACGAGCCTGCCCCCGCGTATGCGCCGGAGGCAAATAACTCTTCGCCGATCAACGGCTCTTGTGAAGCCGCGTAAAAAATCGATTGCGCTGTCAGGTTGTCGCTTGCGCCGATCAGGGTTGAGTCTTGTCGGTCTGCGCCTTCCACGACCAAGCCGGCTTCGGGGCCAAGATCGCCAATGATTATGTTCGCGGAGACGTTGTCGTCGCGAGAGATGGGAATCGTCCCTGCGGCATAGGCAAAAGGCGAGAGACCAGTCATCCGTCCGGCGGTGACGCGGAATTGTTCTTCCGCTCCCGCCGCGCGATACCCGGATTGCGACGTATCCTGTGAGAGGATCGTGATGGCGGCATCCCCCGAAGTGACAACTGGCGGGCGGTCGCTAACTGAGGTTCGTTCGGCAATTCGGCGGACGAGCGCCAGCCCCGCCAGCGCCGAGCCGCCGCGCGCGGTGAAGAAGTTGCCGCGCCCCAACGAGATGTGAAGGCGGGTTCCGTTTTCAACCGCCAAGCCGATCTCGCGGTTAAGCCGGTCAAAGGCGGGAATGCGTCGAAGTGTGGCTGGCGACCTTCGTCGCAGGGCGATGAAGAAGATGAACAGTAGCGCAATGACAACGACGATGCCCAACGCGATCATGCCGCCCCCCCGCCGCGCAAGACGCGCGCAAAGGCTTGAGTCTCTTCATCTGATTCGAGCATGTGAGCGATCGCTGTCGTATGTTTCCCGCCGAGGAAAGGTTGGGTAATGTACATCACCTGCGCGCCGAGCACAGTTAGAGGAGCTCCTGCATCGAGTACCCATGCAACGAGTCCGTCGAGTTTAAGTCTCTGCAGGGATTCTACCCACTGAGTCCAATCCGTTTGCGATTGCATGCTCAAAGTATAGCATATTTTGATTCGTGAACCGCCGCGTGGAACGGGTCGGGGAGCGGCGAAAGAAGTGTGTACAAACCCTCTTTGCCACAGAGAACACCGGGACCGCAGAGAAAAAAACGGGTCTCCCGTAATTAACTGGAAAGAGCCTCGCCACGAAGGACACAAAGTACACAAAGGGGAAAAAGCGCCTTGATTTCATGGGTTTTCCTTTGTGACCGTCGTGTCATTTCGACACGGTGAGCGAAAGACGAACCGTCAATGCAAGCCTTTGTGTTTGAAAGATGGTATCCCGTTAAAAACGGTAGAGCCAAAAAAACAACGATAGCCCTCATAGTATAATCACGCCAGATTTCATTCGCGGAGGATGCATGAGCGAGCATAAGATTCGTGTTTTGGTTGCTAAGCCCGGTCTCGATGGGCACGACCGCGGCGCAAAAGTTGTGGCGCGCGCGTTACGCGACGCCGGCATGGAAGTGATTTACACCGGCTTACGCCAAACGCCAGAGATGATCGCCGAAGCGGCGTTACAAGAGGACGTGGATGTGGTCGGGTTATCCATCCTGTCCGGCGCGCACATGGCGCTCGCTCCGCGCATTCTAGAACTGCTTCAAGCCAACGGGCAGGACAAGGTGAGGGTATTTATCGGCGGCATTGTCCCCGACGAGGATATGCCCCGCTTGAAGGAAATCGGCATCACCGGCATTTACGGTCCCGGCGCTTCGACGGAGGATATCGTCAAAGATATTCGCGAGGCGATGAAGTAGTTCGTACTGCGTATTGCGTACTATTGATCGGAGAGCAGATGCCCAAATTGACAATTCAAATACTCAAACGAGAAGCGCACAAGTTTTCGCAAATGGAATCCAGCCACAAGGAGAAAAGCTTATTTGGGGTGACGGATGGAAAGGCTGTCGGAACATATCTTGAACATAAATTCAGAAATTATTTGAGAACGAAGTATAGTTTTCAGATAGGCAGTTCTGCAAGCGGGATAGATTTTCCTGAACTACAGGTGGACATGAAAGTGACCAGCATAGCGCAACCGCAATCGTCCTGTCCTTTCAAGTCTGCACGACAAAAAATTTACGGCTTGGGTTATTCTCTTTTGATTTTCGTTTATGAAAAAACAGATAATACAAAATCAAAAACCACCACATTGAATATTTTGCATACAATATTCGTGGATGCTGATAGAACCGCTGATTACCAAATGACGATTGGGCTGACAGATATCATGGCACACAGTGGTAACAAACACGACTTGAAGGCTTTCATGTTTGATAAAAATCTACCCATATTAGACGAAGATGAAGCGGATAAACTTGCCGATCAGGTTATGTCCAATCCACCAAAAATAGGTTATCTCACAATCTCGAATGCCTTACAGTGGCGATTACAATATTCCAGAGTCATTGAGCATGCGGGACTGGGAAATGGCATCAGCCTAGTTTATAGAGCGAAATGATGGTTACTGTAATTGAGAAGAGCAAAAAGATCGAATATGGCGATTTTCAAACGCCAAAAGAATTGGCGGATGAAGTTTGCCAAAAATTGGTTGAACTCGGCGTCTCGCCAGAGTACGTCATTGAGCCAACCTGCGGACTAGGCGTTTTCTTAGAGTCGGCTACCGAGAAATTCTCGAATGTCAAAAAGTTTGTGGGAGTTGAAGTAAACTCTGAATATTATTCGGAGCTTAAGACAGCTAGCAAGAATTTTTCCGAACCTGAAAAAATTGACATCCGAGAGGGTGACTTTTTCAAATTTGATTGGCAGAGATTATTAAAGGAAACCGGTGGGGAAATTCTAATTTTGGGAAATTTCCCCTGGGTTACAAATGCCACTCAAGGCGCAATCGGCGGACTTAATCTGCCCCAGAAAACAAATTTTCAAAATCTTAACGGCTTAGACGCCTTGACCGGCAAAAGCAACTTCGATATTTCCGAATTCATGCTTATCAAAGTATCAGAATGGTTTCTTCATCGGACAGGGCATTTGGCAATGCTCGTCAAGACATCTGTTGCCAGAAAATTCTTGAATCATCTTCATAAAACAAATCAGGGAGTCGCTCATTCCGCAATATACAACATTGACGCCATGAAACATTTCCGTGCGGCGGTGGATGCGTGTTTACTATATTGTCGCTTCGACCCAGATATGCACAATTACGACTATGACGTTTTCGATTCTCTATCAAACGAAACAAAGTATCGAGTTGGTTATCGCCAAGGATTAACCATAAGAGATTTAGACGCCTTCGATAAACTTGAATTTCTACTAGGCGCTTCCGGCGAAAAATGGCGCTCAGGAATCAAACATGATTGCTCCGAAATTATGGAACTCACGGAAAACGACGGGAAATTGTTTAATGGGTTGGGCGAAATTGTGGATATCGAGACCGATTTCGTTTACCCACTACTAAAAGGCTCAGATGTAGCCAACGATAGAGTTTCAGAGACCAAACGATTCATGATCGTGCCACAAAGATCTGTGGGAGAAGAAACTAAACCACTCAAAACCATCGCTCCAAAAATATGGTCGTATCTTGAATCTCATGCAATCTACTTAGATTCTCGCAAAAGCAAAATTTACCAGAACAACCCTCGCTTTTCAATTTTCGGGGTTGGCTCATACACCTTTGCCCCATGGAAAATTGCGATCTGTAGCTTGTATAAAAACTTGAAATTTCGGCTTATAGGACAGGCACAAAGCAAACCGATTGTTTTCGACGATACTATTTATTTTTTGAGTTTCGAAAACTATGAAGAAGCCAAAGATGTTTTTGATTTTTTACTTTCCGAAAACGTACAAAGGTTTTTATCTGCGCTAATCTTCTGGGACGAAAAACGCCCAATTAAGACTAGCATCCTGAACAACCTGAAAATTCCGAATTCGCGTGTGGTTTTGCAGCAGGAAATGTTTTAACGTCATGATGGATGCGACAACTTTAATTCTCGCAGGCAACCGCCTCGCGTTGGCGCGACTGCTCACGCAGGTGGAAAATGATTCACCCGCAGGACGCGCCGCGCTGGCGGAACTTTTTCCTCACACCGGCAAAGCGCATCTCATCGGAGTGACCGGCGCGCCGGGGACGGGGAAATCATCCCTCGTCAATCAACTCGCATTGCATTATCGCAAAACGGAAAATAAAAAAGTCGCGATCATCGCGGTGGATCCGTCGAGTCCGTTCACGGGCGGAGCGGTGCTGGGAGACCGCGTGCGGATGCGCGATCTCTCCGGCGACGACGGCGTGTTCATCCGCTCGATGGCTTCGCGCGGCTCGGTAGGAGGAATCGCGCAGACCACCGCCGCGTTCGCTCAAGTTTTCGACGCGGCTGGCTTTGAGATCGTCATCATCGAAACCGTCGGCGCGGGGCAAAGCGAAGTGGATATCGCCCGGCTTGCGCACACCACCCTTGTTGTCGAAGCGCCCGGCTTGGGCGACGATATCCAAGCCATCAAAGCGGGGATTTTGGAAATCGCGGATGTGCTGGTCATCAACAAAGCGGATCGCCCCGGCGTGGAACACACGGAACGCGCGCTTCGCTCCACACTTGCGCTTGCTCACCCAACCCCGCGCGTTTACCGCCACCACGGGCAAGCAATGACGGTCATGGTTCCCGCGGGCGCGAAGAATCTCCCAGCCCTCGAGCAAGACCCTTCGGCGGCCCAGAGCGACATGGCGATTTGGATTCCCCCCATCAACAAAACTGTTGCAACCGAAGGTAAGGGAATCGCGGAAGTCGCCGAATCCATTGCGAAACACGCCGCGCATTTACACGTCACCGGCGATTGGGCTTCACGAGACCGAGCCAGGTTGCGGTCCGAGTTGGAGGCGTCTCTGCAGGCGGCGTTGATGAGTCGCTTTTTCGAAAATATCCAGGAATCAAAATATAATGAAATGGTCGAACAAGTCGTCGGGCGAACTCTCTCGCCACATGAGGCGGCGAGGAAATTATTGAACGGAAATTCAACGCAGGAGAATGTATGACCCAGCAAGGACATCATCACGATATGAAAATGTACGGAGAGATCAAACTGTACTCGGGCACCGGCTCGCCCGACCTCGCGCAAAAGATCGCCAACTATTTGAACCAGCATCTCAGCCCGCGCGAAGTCATCCAGTTCCCTAATGAAAATATCTTCGTCAAGCTGACGCGCAGCGCGCGCGGGCAGGATGTGTACGTGATCCAAACCACCTCCTCGCCGGTGCATTACAACCTGATGGAACTGCTCATCATGATCCAGACCATCCGTTTGGATTCGGCGGCGCGCATCACGGCGGTTGTCCCCTATTTGTGTTACGGGCGTTCGGATAAAAAAGACCAGCCGCGTGTTCCCATCACCGCGCGCCTCGTCTGCGACATGATCGAAAGCGCCGGCGCGGACCGCTACATGACGTTCGACCCCCATGCCGGTCAAATTCAGGGATTCTTCTCGATCCCCGGGGATGTGCTGACCGCCTCGCACATGATCACCGCTCACATCAACAAGAGCATGCGCTCGCAATTGCACAAACTTGTCGTCGTCTCCACCGACCTGGGCTTCGCTAAAAAAGGGCGCAACTACGCCCGCGATTTGAACGCCTCCATCGCTTTCGTTGAAAAGAGGCGCACAGCCAACGACTCAAAAGCCAAAGCCCTGACCTTGATCGGCAACGTGAAAGACAGAGACGTGTTGATCGTGGACGATGAAGTGTTGACCGGCGGGTCCATCGAGCAGGCAGTCGGCGTGGTCAAAAAGAACGGCGCGCGGGATGTCTATCTCGCGTTCATCCACCCAATCTTTTCGGAAGACGGCGCGAAGCGGCTGGCGCAATTACCGATCAAACACATGATCACAACGGACACGGTCCCCATATCTCCAAAAATATTGAAATTACTCAAGGGACGACTCACCGTCCTTTCGATCGCTCCCATGTTGGGCGAAGTCATCCGCCGCGCGCATGAAGGACGAAGCGTGGGAGAAATGTTTAACGAGTAAATGCGGTTTTTAAGTGATCAGTCATCAGTCATCAGTGAATCTCGTTACTGATTACTGTTCACTGATTACTCATTACTATTCACTGTTTACTGTTTACTGTTCACTATTCACTTTTCTACTGAACCATGCCCGAACTTCCCGAAGTCGAAACCATCGCGCGAAAATTAAGACCCGCGCTCGTCGGCAGGACGATCCTCTCCGCCAACCTGCGCTGGTCGCGCGCGCTTGCCGCGCCATCGCCGAAAAAATTCGCGCAACAAATAAAAGGGCAGAAAATTCTGGATGTGGGTCGTCGCGCCAAATACTTCATCCTTCCTCTTTCATCATTCACCCTCCTCATCCACCTCCGCATGAGCGGCGACCTGCATATTAAACCCAGTACAAACCAACCAGGGAAACACGACCGCCTTATAATTAAACTATCAGGCAACAAGTCGCTGACATTCAATGACACACGCAAATTCGGGCGCGTCTGGCTGTTGGCAGACCCGGCAGAAATCCTCGGCAAACTTGGGCCCGAACCCCTTGGCAAAGATTTCACGCCGCAATGGCTGTACGCGGCATTACAAAGAAGACGCCGCCAACTCAAACCCCTGTTGCTCGACCAATCGTTTCTTGCCGGGCTGGGCAACATCTACGCCGACGAGGCGCTCAACATCGCCAAACTTCATCCACGCCGCGAATCAAGCTCGGTCACGGCGAAACAGGCTGAACGTCTGCGCGATGCGATCTGCAAGGTGTTGCGCGAAGGCATCCGCCGCAACGGCGCGTCCATCGACTGGGTCTATCGCGGCGGAGAATTCCAAAACCATTTTCGAGCCTACGACCGCGAAGGCAAGCCCTGTAAAAACTGCGGCGTAAAAATCATACGCGTCACAGTTGGTCAACGCGGAACACATTTTTGTCCGAACTGTCAGAGGTTGAAATAATCATGGGAATCAACTGGTCAATTGCAGGATGGATCGTTGCTGTTTTGGTCTTCTACACCATCGGGTTTTACGAGGGGCGCAGTACTGGGTATAAAAAACGCCAGCGCGAAGAAGAACAGCAAGCCGCCAAAACCCAGCCCACACCGATCGCGGTGAAGGAAAATCCCGAAAGTTTGAAACCAAAAACGGATCGTGAAAATCTCACGCGGGAACTTGACGATGCGCGCGCGCTCACCCCTGAATACGACCAACGCTTAGCCAATGCGGCAACTCCGCCCGTTTCTCAACCGCCTCTCTCCCAGCCCCTGCCTGCTTCGCCCAGCCTGGCACCCGCTCCCCTGCCGCCCATTTCAATCAAGCCCGCTGCGAAGACAGCCGAACCCGCCGCGGAAAAAAAACCTGCCCCACCGCCAACCAGCATCGTTGGACAGATCAATCTCGTGTTGCAAGAAAAACTTGCCGAGTCGCCATTGACAAGCCGGGGGATTTCCATGAGTCAGTCCGCAGAAGGCGGGGTGATCGTCACCATCGGCGCGTCACAATATGCCGGCGTGGATGAAGTGCCGGACGTCGAAGTCAAAGCGTTGATTCGCGCCGCGATCGCGGACTGGGAAAAGAAATACACGCCGGGCCTGCGATAGCCTCTTCGACCTTTTGGGGAATCAGACGCGCCGTGTGAACCGCGCCGTCAATACCGGGCATGACGCCGAGTCCGCCACTTCGGCGGTGACGTTGGGCGCATAATATTGACGCAGCGTATTTGCGCTGTACGCCGACCCCATGCACACGAGATCGTAATTTTCCACTTTGATTTCCGCCAGAATCTCTTCTACAATATTTCCCTGCCGCGCTTTGGCTTTTGCGTTCAAGCCCGCGCCTTGCGCAATCTCCAACGCCTTCCTTAAACTACGCCCCGGCAGAGTATCCGTCTCTGCCAAATTATCCACATGCTCCTGAACGCCGCGCGTGCTGGGATAATCCAGATCGGTGGGCGGAACCACATACAAGAGCGTAACCTCCGCGTCGTTCGCGCGCGCAATTTGAACAGCGATGTTCTCTGCGGCTTCCCCATACCCCAACCCGCCTACTGTGACCAATAATTTTTTCACCGGCAAACACGCTTGAGGCACGTACAGAATCGGGTTGCTGATCTGTTCCATCAACAATCGAATGGAACGCCCCGTGAGCCAGCGTTTGAGCTGAGGTCTTCCCAACGGGCTGACCACCGTGATGAAATTCCCTTTGTTCGCGATCTCAGGAATGATTCTCTCAGCAAGTCCATTGCGAATATCGAGGGCGTATTCAACATTGAGTTTTTGGAACAACTCCACCGCTTGCGCGAAGATATCTTCCAGCGGATGGTGATCGTCTATCGCCGCCGGGTTCAACTCCTCCGTCACACCGAGAAGCGTGGTTTTCATCCGCATGGATTGGGCGAGCGCCGCGCCATACTCGATGGCGGACCACGTCCCTTTGAAGCCGTTCGTTACGATGAGAAATTCGGATTTCATTTGAAGCCTCGCCTGCCAAACAAGATAACGCCGAACATGCCCGCCCCAAGCAAAACGAACGGCGATGGGATATCAAACCAAAATGCGATCGCGCTGAGGAGAGCGATCAGAATCACGCGGCGGTCTGTCTTTTTCTTCGAACCTGCGCGGAACAATTCCCACCCGACAAAAACGATCAACGCCGCAACCGCAGGACTCATCCCAGCCACGAAACTATTGAGCCACGCTTCCTGTTGAAAACGCTGGAGGAGCGTGGCGACGATCAACATCAACACCGTCGGCGGAAGGATCGCGCCAACCAATGCCGCAAGCACGCCGGGGATCCCACCCGCGGCAAAACCAACGAACATGGCAAGTTTCAACGCTTCGCTACCGGGCAAAACATTCGAGAATCCAACCGCTTCGACGAATCGTTCCTCCGACATGATCTTGCCCACCGCCTCTTCATATAAAAACCCTATCGACGCGGGGCCGGATGGCGAGAGGATATTCACTTTGAGGAACATCCATATCAGGCGAAACCAAAGGGAGATTTTTGTTTCGTTCATTTGAGAAAAAAGATGCCGACCAGCCCGGCAAGAATGACCACAATGCGCGCAGGCGCGTTTAGGAACATGGCGATCAAGCTGACGAGTCCGATTGCCCAGCCTTCCCAGCCTGTTGAGCCGCCCTTTTCAAATATTTTCCACGCTACGAAAAGCATCAGCACAGAGATTGCGGGGGTAAGTCCCTCGATGAAACTGCTGAGCCACGCTTCACGCCGCAGGCGATGCAAAACCATCGTCACACCAAGGATGATGATCGTCGGCGGCAAAATGGAGGCAAGCAGCGCGACAAATCCACCGGGGATGCCTGCCACGGCATAGCCGACATACATCGCCAATTGAAGCGCGTCGCTCCCCGGCAAGACGGACGACAACCCCACCGCTTGCACAAATTGCCCCTCGGTCACCAGTTTGCCGACCACTTCGTGATACAACAAACCAACGGAGGCGGGTCCCGACGTGCTGAGCAGGTTGACTTTGAGAAATATCCAGAAGAGTTCAAGAAGTTGATCCAACAGTTCTCCTCGCGAATGGGGATAATTGTAATAGGAAATGCAATTCACAAAATAATCAGGTGTAAAATAGAATTAATTAACGTAACGCGACCCTTCGATAAACTCAGGGCAAGCATGTATGTCGCCCTGCCCAAGCCGAGCGACATAAATGTCGCGTTACGAATTTGGGCAATGACAAATCCTCGGAGAAATGATGACCTCAAAAGAATTTCGCAAAGAAAAAGATTCGCTCGGTGAACTCAACGTCCCAGCCGACGCTCTGTATGGCGCGCAAACTCAACGCGCGGTGGAGAACTTCCCCATCAGCGGGTTGCGTCCGTGGCGCGCGTTCATCTGGTCTATCGCGGCGGTCAAGCGCGCGGCGGCGCTGGTGAATTTTGAATTAGGCTTGTTCAACGACCGCGAAGTGGACGGGAAAAAGTTTACTGCAAAGCAATTGGCTGATTCAGTTTCTCAAGCCGCCGCCGAAGTGATGGACGGCAAATGGGACTCGCAATTTGTCGTTGAGCCGTTCCAAGCGGGCGCGGGGACGAGTCACAACATGAACGCGAACGAGGTGATTGCCAATCGCGCAACACAAATCCTCGGCGGCGGGCTCGGAAAATATTATGTGCATCCGAACGATCATGTCAACATGGCACAATCCACGAATGACACAATTCCAACCGCGATTCGTCTCGGTGCGTTGTGGCGCGTGGATGAGTTGTTGACTTCGTTGAAAAATTTGCAGTCGGCGTTGGAAGTGAAAGCGAAAGAATTTGATGAAGTTGTGAAATCGGGTAGAACACATTTGCAGGATGCTGTCCCTGTGAGATTGGGTCAGGAGTTTGGCGCGTACGCCAAAGCCATCGAGCGCGACGCGGAACGTGTGCGAAGATCCGCTGAGGGGTTGCGCAGGCTGGGGATTGGCGGCACAGCTGTCGGGTCCGGGTTGAACGCACATCCCGAATATCACGCTCGCATGGTGAAAAAATTATCCGAGATCACGGGGCTTGAGTTGCACACATCCGATAATTTATTTGAGTCCATGCAATCCATGGCGGACGCGGCGGATTTTTCATCGTCGCTGCGGACTCTCGCGTTGACATTGATCCGCATCGCCAACGACTTCCGCCTCTTATCTTCGGGACCTTCAACTGGATTCGACGAAATCAGATTACCCGCCGTTCAACCGGGATCATCCATCATGCCGGGAAAAGTGAATCCCGTGATGGCTGAGATGTTGGATCAAGCCATGTTCCATGTGGTGGGATGCGACACGACCGTGGCGATGGCGGCGCAGGCGGGACAACTCGAATTGAATGTGATGATGCCGATCATCGCGCACAATTTGTTCGAGATGATGCAAGTGGTTATCGGCTCGGTGAACGCGTTTACCGAACGCGCGGTGAAAGGCGTGACCGCCAACCGCGAAAAAGCGGAGGGTTGGCTGGCAAAAAACGCGATCATCGTCACCGCGTTGAATCCCGTCATCGGTTATTCACAAGGCGCGGCGTTGGTGAAAGAAGCTATGTCGTTGAATGCTTCGATCAAAGAGTTGGCGATTGAAAAAGCGAAGGCTGGTTTGCTGAAACATCGCGATGAGGATAGACCAGTGACAGATGCGGAGATTGAATCCGCGTTAGGGGATTTGAGAAAATTGACTGAGGGCGGGATTGTGGGAGGGGTTGGAGGAGGAGGGTAATTCACTTTGAGAATGATCAATTCATGCAAACGAAATCTCGCACTTTTTTATTCTTTGTAATCGTCGGAACGCTTCTCCTATTCCCCAGTTTCAACGGCGATGGTTGGGGGATGGTTCGCGAATACGATTATCGAGGGTGGCAGACAACCTCCGAACGTGTTTGGAACGCGAATAGCGCAGATGGGCGAATTGCCTCGGATGCATTAGCGAGAAATGCCTGACTTTGCTACAATCATGACAACAGGGGCAGTCGGCCTTCTTCCAGCGGCAGATTGAGTTAATATTGATTTTACAGATTAACCTTTCAGAGTGGATGATGTATAATTTTGCAGCGGGCGAGAGATGCAAGTTGAAGACTACGTGTTTTTCTCTGCTCAAGCGGATTTCTGCACCCTCTGCAATCACAAATTATTGATCGCCATTGAGAAAACCATGACCTTCAAATTATTAGATCGAACTAAATTACAAAAGTCATTACCCATAATTTTACCTTTTGCCCTCCTTGTTTTGCACTCCTTACTTTTCAGGACTTGGATTATTGACGATGCTGGTATTTCGTTTGCATATTCAAGGAGTTTTGCGGCGGGTCATGGCCTTGTATCCCAGCCCGGGACGAATCCGGTAGAAGGATTTTCGAACTTTACATGGGTAATGTTATTGGCTCCATTTTTTGCGTTAAGAATCTTCGACCCAATATTAACGCCCAAGATCGTCAGTTTACTCCTTGTCCTGGGATCGTTTGTAGTTATCTGGAAAATTTTCAGAGAGAGCGCCGTAAAGTACCCGCAACTTGGAACTTTTTTTGCTTAACCATTTTGGCGTTGAACCCATCCTTCGTCATTTGGTCTGTGTCAGGATTAGAAAATTCGCTTTATGTATTTCTGGTCATCATGGTTTTATGGAAAACTCTCGAGTATGGCAAAAACAAGAACAATACATCAAAGTTGATAATAACAATTGCAATTTTATCTGCATTTTGCGCTTTGACTCGCCCAGACGGAATCCTTTATGTCGCCATCTTCCCACTTGTCATCTTCATCGAATCCTTGCTAACCAAGAATAACATTAAAGACACGCTAAAACCAATATTTATGCACCTCGGCGTCTTTATACTGATATTTGGAAGTTATATAGTTTTCAGGTATTTTTATTTTGGAGACTTTTTTCCTAACACATACTATGCGAAGGGTGGAGGAATAACTCTAGCGCCTGATGAATGGTTTGAAAAAACAGGTAATTTGCTAAACTCAGCCGGCTTACTTAAATATATTTTTATCAGCATATCCAGTATGTTTATTTATTTGGGCTTTACAAAAAATATTACACGACCTCTTATAATACTGGCAGTCGCAATCGCGATCTCTTTAATTATTTTTATTCTGCTACCGGCTGATTGGATGCCCGAGTTCAGATTTGCCACACCTTTTTTTCCAATGTTCTATTTGCTCATGTACATAACTGCGGAGTTGTTTTATGAAAAAACCGATCTGAATCGCAGTATTAGCAGCATATTACTGATTGTTTTATTCATGCTGTTTTTAACCGACAGCAGTTCTTCATTTCTTTCCCGCTCAATTAATTTTGCGAAGTCTCCAACGGTCCCATTTACCTTGGTGGCAGAATTATACGGGCATCGGTTTAACGAATATGCGGTATCGTTGGGCATTGAAGATGGTTCAATACTCCTTCCCGATGTGGGAGGTACATTGTACTATTCTCACCTCAAGGTGTATGATCTTGCAGGTCTGACAGATAAAGTTATAGCGCAAAGCTTAGGGAATAATCAAGTTTTTTATGACTATGTATTCGATACGCTGAAACCAGTCTTTATCCACACACATGGAACGTGGGCTTACGCATCCAATTTTGACGCCGACCCGAGGTTTCGACAAGATTATATTGCAATCAATGAAGCAATAGACAAATCTATTTTTGCTCATACAGGCGAATCATTGTATTCGGGAGATTATGTGCGAAAAGATTCGGTATCAGATTACGATGCGTTATTAAAAATTCAGGCATCTTTCAACGATCAGTAAACAGGTAACCGGACACCATCAATTGTTATTTTGATAACCACTCTCGATACCAGCCGCTGTTCAGATATTGGCGAGATGCTTCGACATCCGCCAAGTATCCTGTTCGGGGTTTCTCGTGAGGACATTGATTTCTTCTTGAAAAAACTTGATTAGTAGGATCGTTATGAATAAGAACCGACGAATTTTTGTATTCTTCTTACTCTCTGGGATACTATTACTTTTTCGACAATATAACGGCGATCATTGGGCATTTATCAAATTCATTAGTGGTCTGCCCGGCGCCGAGAGAGTCGTAGTAGCAAGATTGGCAAAGTCGCAACAGGATGGGTTATTTTCTTCCGGTGGGCTGTTAGGTCTGGTGGATTCTCAAGAAGGCTGGAAATTCGGCTCGGAGATCGCAAATCATCAATATGAAATATATCAAACCGGACAGGCGATTCAATCGTATCTGGTTTATAAATCACATCCGGGATTTCAAGGGGTCATCTTTGGCTTGTTCGACATCTTGACAAATTTTCCTCCGACAGTCAACTTGAAAATATTCGGGACATCGGTCGCTTTCGTTTCTTCAATTGTTATCGCGTTGATCGCGGCAGTTATCGCGGTTGAGTTTGGCTGGCTGGCGGGCACATTAGTGTTGCTCTTTGCGGTTATTTCTGAATGGATGATCATCCCGGCAGGCAATCTCTACTGGAATCTTTGGGCATTCTACCTGCCTTTTGTTTATGGAATTTTTATGTTGGCAAACGCTTCGAAAAGGAAAAATTTCCTCGCTTGGAAAATCTATTTTGCGGTTTTCAGTACGATCCTGATTAAGATCCTTTTCACCGGATTCGAGATCATCACAACCGCTCTAGTGATGTCAACTGTTCCATTTGTCTATTTCGCAACGAGAGATAAATGGGGATGGAAATTGTTAGCTAAACGAAGCGTGATTCTGGGCAGTGTTCTCGCGTTGGCAACCATCGCGGGACTCGGGATTCTCATCCTACAAATTACCGCCAGTGAAGGAAGCCTTTCAAGCGGAGTAGAATATGTTACTGATACATTTAATCGCCGTGCTGCAGGCAATCCCGATGACTACAAGGGGATATACGCAGAAAGCTTGAGGTCAAGCCACCTAGTTGTAATCAAAAAATATCTTAACAGCTACGCGATGGTAATATCAACTGGCGAGAAGGATATCTCCGTTGCCTATTGGCATTTGATTGTTATATTCGGATTGTTTACCGCTCTCTACCTTTTCAAACACAGGATCGGACTTCACATCAATAATCATCGTACAGGCATTGCATTACTTATCTCAACCTGGTACTCCATCGCCGCACCGCTATCCTGGTATATCATTTTCAAAGCCACTTCATACATTCATACCAATCTTTTCCCTTTAGCATGGCAGATGCCTTTTGTTTTGCTTGGATTCGCCTTGTGCGGTTACGTGATTCAAGATATGTTCAAGAAAGAGACAATCTGACCGCCCTCGCCCTCATCACAAACCGATTCACACCGCCCATGCGATACTTGTATTCCTCGTCGCCGCGCATGAAATCGAATTCGTGGCGTCCGTTGTCGCAACACCATTGAATGTCGTACGCCATGATGACCCAACCGGGGGAC
>CASGHD010000186.1 GCA_949319575.1 uncultured Anaerolineales bacterium
CTTTGTCGGAAGCGTTTCAAAAGCCCGCAACCCACTGGTTGCACGAACTTTTCAATCTCCATGCCAAGGATTCCACGATGTCCTCAAGGTTATTCGGTTAGTAAGGTTCGGTTCGTTCCATGATGTCCGTAAGGTTGACAACTACTCATTACAGCCGAGCTACAATTTCACCACCATTCGGAAAATCCAGTAGTTTTTTTCTCACTTCCTGATCCATGATTTTGGCTCGAAACTCCACCTGAATATCCCGCTTGCCATTGATCATCGCTTCAGCAACAAGTTCATCCACCAGTTGCTTTTTCATCAAAAAGACACGATGCTGCTCTTCGGGAGTTTTGGGGATAGCCTTGTTCAATTCTTCGATCCCTACCTGAAGATTCGACACATACTCCTTGACCTTTTCTTCCCAATCCCACGTGGCATAGGTGTCTAACTCTTGTTCCAGGGCTGTCAGCCTGCGTTTCAATCGTTCTTCTACTGTATACAGTTCACGCATCCGCGCATCAAATTCAGCATCCGCCCTCATCTTTATGCGGGCTTCCGTAATCACTTGTTGGCGCTTAGCGGACTCCTTATCCAGTTCTTCAAGAATCTGCCTCCGATCTTTTTGTAGATGTTCGTACTTTTGCTGGAGTTGTTTGACCAGGTCTTTGGCTTGCGCATGTAGGAATTCCGGGTTCATTGCGAACTCATACAATTTCTTCCAGACCTGAGTTTCTGCTCGTTTAGCACTCACGGATTTCGGGCATTCCGGGGGTCTGAGTTCCTTATGGGGTTGTGGGCAGAAATAGGTACTGATCGGGGTCTTGCGCTCCACCCACTCTCCCTTGCGGCTGTTGCGATGGGTTGCTGTGCGTGCCCGCCAAGTCAAATTACAGGCACATTTCAAATGTCCGGCTATCAGGTAATCATTTTGCCGGCGGTGTTCGGGGTAAGTTTTGTTTTCTTCTCGCATTTTCATAAACAATTCATAGGTGGATATATTGATGATGGGTGCAACAGGGATTTGGAAGGTCTGCCCTGCACGGGAATAGCTTTTGAATCCATAAGCATATTCTCTGGCAGACCGCAGTATAGCCTGAATACTGGACCGGGACCATTGGATGTGTCGGGGAATGCTGCTCCCCTTTTGTGGAGCATTGCCAGCGATCAGGCGTTTTCGAATTAGATTGAGGGGAGTTTTTTGAATGTACCAATCAAAGATATTCCGAACCCATTTCGCCTCTTCTTCGACAAGGTGGATATTTTCACCTATACGAATATAGCCGTAGCGATCCTGTCCAGTATTTGCTTTTCCTGCTCCGAGCCGCGCTTTGACTCCCATCTCCATCCGCTCTTTCATCCCATCCAATTCCATTTGGGCTACCCAGGCACGGATGGGAGCGATCTTGGGATCGAAGTTTTCTTTTGCGAGCAGGATTTCGATCTTGTAGTCTTGGACGGTTTCCAAGACGGTCAACATCGCTCGTATCCCGCGATACAGTCTGTCTTCGCGCCAGACGAGGATGACATCGAATTTGTCCCTAGACGCATCTTTGAGCATGGACTGCAAACCGGGACGGTCTGAACGGCTGCCAGAAGGCTCGACCAACCTGTTCCCCACTCGGTACTTTTCCACATCCCGATACACATGAATTACATCGAATCCTTTTTGTTTTGCTAGCATTTGGCAATCACTTTCTTGTTCACTGGGGCTGGATTTTTCTCCTTGGATTTCGGATGATGTACGGATGTAGATCACTGCTCGGCGAGACATTTTTGACTCCTTGGTAATCTATGGTGCTTTTTATTCTATGCTCCAGAAATACCATTCGATATTTAGTCGCCGAGTTCTGGTTTGTACAATTACGCAACATTATTGCATATTTGTACAATTAATGATAAAATAGAAACATCGATAGCCATTATCCGCTCAGTGGAGTGCTCTTATGATCGAAAGAACTCTGGCAACCAAGCTAATTACACTTGCGAAGAAATTCCAAGTCATTACCCTCACTGGTCCTCGCCAATCAGGGAAGACCACCCTCGTTCGGGCTACCTTTCCTACCTTGCCTTATGTATCTTTGGAAGAGCCTGACATCCGCCAGATTGCGCTGACCGATGCGCGTGGCTTCCTCGCCAATTATCCGAACGGGGCGATTTTAGATGAAATCCAAAATACTCCAGATTTGTTTTCCTACATTCAAAAGCTGGTAGATGAGAACCGAAAAATTCAATTCATTCTGACCGGTTCATCAAACTTCCTGTTGATGGAAAAAATCAGTCAAACGCTGGCAGGACGTACTGCTGTTCTACACTTGCTGCCGTTATCTTTTTCTGAAATGAAGCCAGGTGCGGTGCAATACGAAAGTCTGATTTTCAAAGGTCTATATCCACGTATTTATGATCGTGACATCGATCCCACTGATTTTTATCCGGCGTACATCCAAACCTATGTTGAGAAAGATGTGCGTTTGATGAAAAACATCGGAGATATCAATTCTTTTATTCAATTCACACAGTTATGCGCCGGGCGGATCGGACAGTTGCTCAACTATGCCAGCCTGGCAAGCGACGCTGGCATCAGCCCAAACACTGCCAAAGCCTGGCTATCCATTTTGGAGAGTTCCTACATCCTGTATCGTCTGCAACCCTATCATCGCAACTTCAACAAGCGGTTGGTCAAATCGCCTAAGTTATACTTTTACGACACGGGCATTGCTTGTTCCCTGCTTGGTATTCGCGAGGAAAATCAGGTTAACTCACACTATCTCAAGGGTGGGCTTTTTGAGAATCTGATCATCAATGAGTTTATTAAGCGCAACTTCCATCGTGGCGAGAATCGTCTGCCGTATTTTTGGCAGGACAACCATGGTAAAGAGATTGACTGTCTATTGGTAAATGGCGAAAAAATCACCCCAGTTGAGATCAAATCTGGTAAAACGATGTCTACCAGTTACTTCGACAACCTCCAATACTGGCAACAGTTGACGGCGGTTCCTAAAAAACAAGTGTATGTTGTTTATGGAGGAGAGCAGTCCATGCAGACTAGTACTGGATCTTTCATCAGTTGGCGAGAGTTGGAGCGTATTCCAGATTAATGAGTTGCTAGACGAGTGTATCAGTATCCGCAAACGGTCATGCCGCACTTTCCATCAAAGGGTGCGTACATAAGGAAAAACGCCTCGATAATCCTTCCCTTTTTGCAGGATTGTTGGGGCAATATTTTTTATTAGAGTATAAGATTCGTTTACGATACTCGTCTTGGATTGGCTTATCCTAGGTTGATCTCATCCGCTAGGGACAAGATCTCCTCGTTGGCAGGGATATCCGTCATATCGTGCCCATAATGGACATAACGCGCCACTCCAGCCTTGTCAATCAGTACCTGGGCGGGCATGCGTCCCATTTTGAACAGGTTAACTTCCTGTCCGTACAGTTTCAGCACGCTGGACTTGGGATCGGGCAAGCCGATGAAGGGAAGCGCTTCTTTTTCGAAGTAGGCAGTGAAGGCTTTTACATCTTCAGGTCCCACAACCACAACTTCGACATTGCATTCAATAAATTTCTGATGGTCCTGGCGCAACTGCGCCATCTGCTTTTGGCAGAATGGTCAGGCAAATGTGCGGTTGAAGACCAGCAGCACATTCTTTTGGTTGCGCAGGGCTGATAATTTGAAAGTCTTGCCGGTGTAATCGGTCAGGTTGAAATCCGGGGCAGGCGTATTGATGGAAACGCGGGGCATGGGTAAATCCTTTTTTATTTTTTGCTACCGTATATTTCCTTCGTAAAGAAACCCTAAAGGTCTTGCCGATTCATCGGTGATTTGCGAAGGCAAAACAGACCTTTAGGGTTTGGGATGTAAGGTAGAGATTTTTTTACGGGTTAGTGAATCTCTTGCCCAATTTTTTCTGGGTTATCGCTCCGCTTTGTTGCGTGAAGCATTTGCAGCCTCACTCCGGCAGCAGCGACGCCATTTGCTTTGAAATAAATCTTGCCGCACGTTTGGAACTGATACGGTAAATGAAGTTCATGAACGCGGAATCACGCCCGACCAGAATTTCGTACTCATCACGCTCGATCCCGTCCACGATGATTTCCGCAGCTTTGCTGGGAGGCAGGACTTTCATGGCGCGTTGATTGCTCGATGCGTCCACCTTCAAACTGTCACCCACGCCAGAATTGTTCGCGATATTTGTGCCGATGGCGCCGGGGAAGATGACCGTCACCTTGACGTTGGTGTTCGAGAGTTCGGAGTGCAGGGCTTCGGTCATCAATTTGACCGCCGCCTTCGACGCGCCGTAGATGCCCTGTCCCGGCACGGGGAGGAATCCGCCCATACTGGAGATGTTGGCGATGTGCGCTTCGGGACGTTTGAGCAGGTGCGGCAGGAAGGTTTTGATCATGTAGAGCGTGCCGTAGAAATTGACGTTCATCACACGCTCGATGGCGGAATAGTCGAGATCGTTGATGCGAACGAAGGGCTGGATGATGCCCGCGACGTTGATTACCCCATCCACCGCGCCGTGTTTGGCGATGACCTGTTCGGGCAGGGCTTCCACTGCCGCACGGTCGGTGATGTTGACGACGTGCAGAGAGAGTTTATCTTTCTTGTCGCCCGCGAGTTCAGCGGTCTCTTTCAGCCCTGCTTCGCTAATGTCGAGCGCGGCGACGCGCGCGCCTTTGTTCAGAAGATGCAGAACCAGTTCTCGCCCGATGCCATTTCCGCCGCCCGTGACGACGATGATTTTGTTTTGAGTTTTCATGAAGTATGCTCCTTGTTGTTTGGAATAAATCCTAAAATGCTTGAATATCTTTAATACATAACAAATGAATTTCTTGTTTTTTTGTGCAAGAATTTTTAAACACAACGGCGTTGTGTTGAGCCTGCCGAAACAACACGAAGTACAGAAAGGTTTTAAAGGTTTTCCTTCGTGATCTTGGTGTACTTTGTGTTTAAAGCCTTTTCGGTTTCGGCTTTACGGCAATTTCCCAACGGGACGGATCTTCCCGCCCGCGATGTGTTTCGCGGCGATGTAGCCGAAGGTCATCGAAGGTCCAATCGTGCTGCCCGCGCCGGGATAGGTGTTGCCCATCACCGAAGCGGAGTTGTTGCCGACGGCGTACAAGCCCGCGATGATAGAGCCGTCTTCGCGCAGGACGCGCGCGTGTTCGTCCATCACCAGCCCGCCCTTCGTGCCGAGATCGCCCGCCACCATCTGCACTGCGTAGAACGGCGGCTTCTCGATGGGCGCAAGGCAGGGATTGGGCTTCACCGTCGGGTCGCCGTAGTAGCGGTCGTAGGCGCTGTCGCCGCGACGGAAATCTTCGTCCACGCCGCTGCGGGCAAATTGATTGAAGCGTCCAATCGTCTCCGCGAGAGTGTTGGAATCCATGCCGCATTGCTTCGCCAGTTCTTCGATGGTGTCGGCGCGTTTGAAATATCCGCTCGTGAAATAGGATTCGGGAATCGCCTGCATCGGGAACAACGTGCCGAAAATATATTTGCTGCGATAGCGGCTGTCCATGATGAAGGTCGCGGGGACGTGCGGGACTTCGGCGGTGTGCTTCTCGTACATCGCGTGGACGACTTCGACGTAGGACGCCGCTTCATTCGTGAACCGTTTGCCTGCCGCGTTGACCATGATCCCGCCCGGGTACGAGCGTTCGCCGACGTGGAACATAGGCGGCGCGTTCGGCGGGACGCTGGTCGGTCCCCACCAGGCGTCGTCCATCAGGTCAATTTTTCCGCCGATCTTCATCCCCGCCTGGATCACGTCGCCGGTGTTGGCGGGGTTGCCCGAACTCCACTCGTGATTGACGGGCGCCTTCTGATATTTTTCGCGCATGGCTTGGTTGTGATCGAATCCGCCCGCCGCCAGAACCACGCCTTTGTTGGCGCGAATCCGAATCGGCTTGCCATCTTTCTCGACGACGATTCCCACGCACGCCCCGTTCTCAATCACCAACTCCTTGAGCGGCGAGTTCAGCCAGATGGGGACGTTTTCATCTTTGAGCGAGAACCGCAGGCGCGCGATCAACGTCCGACCGAGAGTCAGATACTTCACGCCGGTCAGCATGTTGAAAATTGTCCGAATGCCCACTTTGAGCGCCGTCCACTTGCCCGCCCAGGTGGAGGTGATCATGCCCAGTTTGTTGTATTCGCCAATGCTGAACGCCAGTCCCGCCGGGGCTTCGAGACTCATCGGGCGCAGTTGCGGGAAGTCGCTGCCGAGTTTCGCGCCGTTGAAGGGAGCGGCTTCGAGCGCGCGTCCATCCGCCATGCCGCCGGGTCGTTCTGGATAATAATCGGCGTAGCCCTTTGCGCGTTGAAAGCGGACTTGCGAATTGCCTGCCAGATACTTCACCATCTCCGGGGCATTTTCCAGATACGCGTCCTGCAAGGATTGCGGCGTGCGATTCCCGACGGTGCTTTGCAAATAAGTGCGCGCTTTTTCGGGCGAGTCGTCCAAACCGTCCCGTTGTAAAAGGTAATTATTCGGAATCCACAGCCCACCCCCGGAGAGAGCCGTCGAGCCGCCGTAGTATTCCGATTTCTCAACCATCAAAACATCCAGCCCCGCCTGCTTTGCCACCAGTGCGGCAGTCATCCCGCCGCCGCCCGTGCCGACAATAACGACATCGGTTGTGTGATCCCAGTTTGTCATGTGCCTCTCCTTGAGAAAGTTTGACCGATTTTACCCTTCTTACCTAACTAGCGCTAGGTAAGAAATTTGCAAAAACGTATATAATCGGGGCATGGCAAATTCAACCTCCCAAACAAAACCCAAACGCGTGCGACGTGACCGCAAGGATGAGATTCTCGAAAAAGCCACGGCGCTCTTTGGCGAGTATGGCTTTCAAGGCGCAACCCTGGCGCGGATCGCCGAGGCGACCGGGCTGACCGAGCCGGGCGTCCTGCATTACTTCCCCAGCAAAGTGCATTTGTTGCAGGGCGTGTTGGAGTATCACGACCGGAAGGAGGTCGAACGATATTCAGGGATACTCCAAAAGGAAAAGGAGAGCGTCTTTGAAATTCTGAAACTTCACGAGGGCGTGCTGATCGAAGAGCAAAAGACCCCGGGGTTGATTCAACTGTTCGTGGTGTTGGTGGGGGAAAGCGTCCGAAGCGACCACCCCTCTCATGATTTTTTTGTGGAGCGTTACCGTCGCGTGCGCGAGATGTATGTGGAGCAATTTCTGCGCATGAACCAGCCGCGCTTCCGCCGCGACGTGGAACCTGAGAAACTCGCCACGCTCATCCTGGCAGTTGTGGACGGGTTGCAGATTCAGTGGCTGCTCGATCCTCAAAAAGTGGATGTGCAAGCGGCGTTCGAGTTGTTTTCGAAGATGGTTGCCGGGTATATGAGCGAGTAGGCAACTACCGAGTTTTGAAAATTGACTAGCCGCCTGACAGCTTACTCACTGAGAACATAAAGGTAAAGAAAAAGGCAGAGAGAGAAGCAAACATCGGTCTGTGTATTTCATAAGTTTTAAGGTTATAACTTTCAAGTGCAGGACGTTTGTCAGTGTTTGATGAAGGTAGCGACATCGTACTGTAAATATACCAGCCTAATCCGTGTATCGGCACATTATGAAACTGGCATGGACAATTACGGACTTGGCTAGGGTGAAGATATGCAGTCCGCGCATTCGGCGGATACGCTGCAGTATCGTCCAAAACTAGTGATGGGGTAAACTTGATGTCATCTCGTCATGAAAAAAATCGTTGCGATCCTCCTGTGCCTGTTACTTTCCGCCTGCGCGTCCGGGAATTCACCGGTCCAACTTCCAGTACAGAGTGCGCCAATACACGAAGGTCAATCTGTATTGATACGTCTCAACGCGGGAGATTTGACCGTTCGGGGCAGTGAAGAGGGGCAGGTGAGCGTTGCCGGTCAGACACTCGCCCCCGATCAAACGGAATACAGTGTAACGACAGTTAACGATCAAATCCAGATCGTCGTCAATTACACGGGAAAGCGATCTTCCGATCCGCCGGTTCATTTGGAGATCAGCGTTCCAAATAAAGCCGCGTTGACAATCGAGACCGACTCTGCATCCATTGAGGTGCGGGATTACTCGGGCGAACTGGAAGCGGCTTCGGTTTCGGGAGATGTTTTGATCGAAGATGCACAAGGGGGGATTACGGCGCATTCCAACCGCGGGGATGTGACCGTGAAGAACAGCGCGGGGATCATCAGCGTCGTTGGAAATTACGGCTTGTTGACTCTCGATGGCGCGAACGGGGATATTGGCGTCTCGACGATCATGGGAACGATTAACTTCACCGGCTTGATTCATGCGGGCGACAATCTCCGCCTCGAAACCGACCATGGACCTGTGGATGTGACTCTCGAAGCGGATTCCACGCTGATGCTTAATGTGCAATCCACCAGCGGCGACATGGCTTGCATGTTATCCGGCATTAACTCGTCCACGCGTTGGTGCGATGGGCGGTTTGGAACAGGCGACGGTGCGTTGCAGATCCGAACCGTGAGCGGGGCAGTCTGGATTCGGATTATGCCCTGATACGCAATTTGCAACACCAGTCGTTCAAGGCGGAGGAAACATGAGTAAAGAAATGCGCGCGGCGGTCTATCTCGGTCCCGGAAAGATCGAGATTCAGAATCTTCCAATCCCTGAGCCGAAGGAGGGAGAGCTCCTGGTCAAAGTCCGCGCCGCGCCGACCTGCGGCACGGACGTGAAAACATACCGGCGCGGGCATCCCAAGTTTCCGCCGCCGTTCGTCTTCGGTCACGAATTCGGCGGGGATGTTGTATCTGTCGGAAGAGGCGTAACGCAATTCCGCGAAGGGATGCGCGTCACAGCCAATGTCTTTGCCGAGTGTGGGGAATGTTTCTTTTGCAGGCGCGGTCAGGGAAATCTGTGCGAGAACCTGGTCTACAACTTCGGCGCGTTCGCGGAGTACATGATCGTCCCCGCTTCGATCACGCGGAAGACGGCATTCGAGATTCCGGATCATATTCCTTACGCCGAAGCTGCCCTGCTCGAGCCGCTGGTTACGGTTGTGCATGGCTGGCATAAGGCGGCGATCCAGCCTGGGGATACGGTGGCAATTATCGGCGCGGGAGGACCCGTCAGTCTCCTGCATCTGCAATTGGCGCAATGGTCAGGCGCGAGTCAGGTGATCGCAGTCGGGCATAGTCCTGCGCGGTTGAAAGTCGCGGCGGAGTTGGGCGCGGCGCACACTCTCAATGCACAAGAAGCAGATACCGTCGCTTTCATCCGCGAGTTTACCGGCGGTTACGGCGCGGATGTGGTGATCGAATGTGCGGGGACGAAGACTGCTTGGGAAACGGCGGTGGAGGCTGTCCGCAAAGGCGGACGGGTATTATGGTTTGGCGGTTTGCCTGGCGGGACAAAAGTGGAGATCGACGCGGCGCGCGTCCATTACGGGGAGATTGACCTGCTCAACATGCACGGCGGGACGGCGGCGGAGGCGCGCAAAGCGTTCGACTTGATCGTCTCCGGCGGCGTGAAGACCGCCCCGTTGTTGAACGGTGAACTTCCGTTGGAACAGGTGGAACTCGCTTTGAAAAGGATGATCGCGGGCGAAGCGGTCAAAGTGGTGATCAACCCGGAACTTTGAAATTCGGCGCAACTCCGTTGACGAATGTGTGTTTTACTGATAAACTCACATAAGTGAATTTAAATTCACATTTGTGAATGGAGTGAATATGCCCGAACTTTCGCCGCGCGAACGCGTCGCACTGACACTTGACCACAAAGAACCGGACCGCGTCCCCATCACACTGGGAGGGTCGGCGAATCACCTGACGGAACAGCGTTATCTCTTATTGCGCGACCATTTTCAGGTTCAGGACATTCCGCGGCGGACGCTGGTGGGCTTCTACACCACGCCTGATTACAACCCGGTGCTCGAAAAACTCGGCACGGACTTCCGCTTCATCCACATCCGCCCGCCGACAAATTACATATCCAATTCGATGATCGGGGAGTTCAAGGAATTTGTGGACGAGTGGGGCATCACCCACCGGCTGGTCTCCGGCTATTACGATTTGCACGGCGCGCCGCTGGGCAAGGATCTGTCCATCGAGAAGATCGAGAAATATCCGTGGCCCAATCCATACGACCCGGTTCGATTAGAGGGGCTAAAAGAGGAAGTCGAACACCTGTATCACAATACAAATTACGCCATCGTGGCGCACCGCCCTGTTTATGGCAACTTGTGGGAGATGACCCGCGCATTGGTCGGCATGGAAAACGCCCTGCTCCTGACCGTGATGGACACGCACATCTTGGATCACCTGCTCGGCAAACTCGCCGAAGTGCTGGATGGTTTCTATGACGCCTTCCTCAGCGTGGTTGGTCCGTACGTGCAAATCGTGGAGATGGCGGACGATTACGGCACGAACGCGGGTCCCATGTTCAACCCGGCGGTGTACACCAAGTTCTTCAAACCGCGCTATAAAAAATCCATCGAGATGATCAAGAAGAAAGCGCCAAATGCAAAGGTGCTATTGCACAACGACGGCGCAATCCGCAAATTTATCCCCGACCTGATCGAGACTGGTTTCGATATCCTCAATCCCATCGAAGGACACCTGCGCGGCATGGACCCGGTCGAGTTGAAACGTGACTTCGGCAAGGACCTCACCTTCCAGGGCGGCGTGGATGTGAAGACGGTTCTCAACAACGGCACGGTGGAGGACGTGCGCCGTGAGGTTCGCCTGCGCATCGAGCAGATGGGCGAAGGCGGCGGCTACATCCTTGCGCCGGCGCACAACTTCAGCAACGACATCCCGCTCGAAAACATGCTTGCCTTTTTCCAAGCCGGGCATGACCTTGGGAAATATCCGCTGAAATGATCCTTGAAGAATTACGCGCCCACGTTTTGCAGACGGCTCTGCTCCTGCCGAAATACAACCTTGTATGGATGGCGGGAGGGACAGTCTGCGCGCGCGACCCGGAGACAGGATACGTGGTCGTCACCCCCAGCGGGTTGGACTACGAACGCCTCACCCCGGACGACATGATCGTCACCGATATGGACATGAATCTCGTCGAAGGCAAATTTCGACCGTCTGTGGCGCTCAATCTGTGGACCGGTTTTATGCGCGCCCGCCCCGATGAAATTTTTGCGGTCGTCCATACCCATTCGCCACATGCGACTTCATTCTCCGTTGTCCATCAACCCATCCCGGTCATCACCGAGACGATGGCGGACTGGTTCGGTCAGCCTGTGCCGGTGACGCGTTACCTGAGCGTGGAAGATCCTGAATTCCCCACTCTACCCGTCCAGGTGATGGGAAATGGGTACGCAGTCCTGCTTGGGAATCACGGACCGATCACCGTCGGGAAAACGCTCGAACACGCCCTTGAACGCGCCGTCACGCTGGAGGAAGCCGCCCGGACATATTCTATCGCCTGTTCGATAGGCAAGCTTGTCACTTTGACCGCAGAGCAGGCGACCGCCTCCTTTGATTACTACCATCATCGTTATGGACAAAAGAAATCATGACACTGGAATTCAACGAAACCCTGATCGCATTTGATCTTCAAGCAGGTGACGCAAAAGAAGTCATTGACCTGTTGGCTGGCAGGATGCACGCGCAGGGATTTGTCGCCGCGGACTACGGCAGGCAGACCTGGGAACGCGAACAGCACCATCCCACCGGATTGCCGACCAAGCCGTTTTGCATCGCCTTCCCCCACGCGGATGCCGAAGGAGTCCACCGGTCCGCTTTGGGGGTGGCGGTGATGCGTCAGCCGGTGACATTTCAAAATATGGCCGACCCGGACGAAGGTCTGGATGTGAGCGTGGTCTTCATGCTGGCAAACCGCGATCCGGAGGAACAGATCCAAACCTTGAGAAACCTGGCCACGTTGTTCGGTCAGCCGGAAAAATTAGTTGAGTTGCGGGAACAGTCCACCCTGCTGGGGGTTGCATCCTGGCTCAGGCGTGAGCTCCGCCTGGGTTGAGGAACCAGATGCTGGATTGTTTTCGAGAAGGAGGCAGGTCGCAGGAGATGATTCCACTTGTTTGCCCCGATAGTCGACTATCTTGTGTGGAAGGAGGCAGAAGGAAGATATGGGTAAATTGATCGTTGTAGCCTGCGGCGCGGGCATCAATACCTCCACGATTGCGGAGGATTCGATCCGTGAGCGCATAGCGCAGGAGGGGTTCGCAGACGTAGAGGTCAAGCGCATTTTGATGGCCGACATCGAAGGCTATCTGACGCGCACCGACCTGGTCCTGATCGTTTCGATGATGAAGATCTTCCGTACCTTCGATGTGCCGGTCATTCAGGGGATGCCGTTCCTGATCGGCTCGCAGGAGGAGAAGAACGTCCTGCTTAATAAGATTGTAGATGTGGTCAATAGTAAATGACCGCAATCTCATAAAATCAAGAGGAGAATGCAACATGGAAATTCTACAAACTGCTGTTGGCTGGTTTCTGGGATTAGGCTCGACGGTGATCGTGCCGATCGTGCTGATCATCCTGGGGCTCATCTTCCGCGTGGGCTTTGCCAAAGCCGTGCGCGGTGGCGTGACCACTGGCGTGGGTCTTGCCGGTCTGTTCCTGGTTGTCAACCTGATCATCTCCGCCCTGCAACCGGCGGTGCAGGCGCTGGCGACCAACATGGGCATCGAAAAATCCTATGTGGACGTCAACTGGGCGGATGCCGGGATTGCTTGGGGGTGGCCCGGTGTCGCAGGTTTGATCGTCTCCTTGCTGGTCATCAACATCCTGATGGTCGTGCTGAAACTCACCAAGACGCTGTGGACGGATGTCTGGTCCTACTGGCACGGCTCCGCTTTGGCGGGCTTCGTCTGGGCTCTCACCGGCGGGAACGTGGTGTTGGGTATCGCCGCTGGCGTGCTTTATCTTGTGCTGGGCAGTCTCATGAGCGACTTGACCGCCAAGAAATACCAGGAGTTCAACGACATGCCGGGCATCGGTGTGCCTTGCGGCACGACCGTGCAAGCCAGTCTCTTCGCCATGCCCGTGGTGTGGCTGCTCGACCGCATCCCCGGCATCAAGGATTGGGACGCCTCCCCCGACGGCATCAAGAAGCGTTTCGGCTTGATCGGTGAACCGGCGATCCTGGGACTTGTCCTGGGCTTCATCATCGGCATCGCGGCTGGATATTCCGTCCAGGCGTGGCTCGGCTTGGGTATGCAGGTGGCGACCATGATGGTCGTCCTGCCCCGCATGGTCTCGATCATCGCCGAAGGCATCGTGCCGATCACCATGTCCATCGTCCAGTACATGCGCGAGCGCTTCAAGGACCGCGAGATCTACGTCGCGGTGGACTGCGCCGTGTTGCTTGGTCACCCAGCGGTGATGGCGTCCTCCGTCATCCTGTTCCCGCTGTGCGTCCTGTTGGCGGCGGTACTGCCCGGCGTGCAGATGCTCCCCATCGCCTCCCTGGCGGTCATCCCGTTCTGGGCTGGCGCGGTGGTGCCTTATACCAAGGGCAACGTCATCAAGACCGTGATCGTGCTGTTGCTCTACGCGATCCCGTTCATGTACTTCTCGACATGGACCGTGGAATCCCATACAGAGGCTTTCAATATGATGGGACAGTACGGCGAACAGATCTCCCAGGGCTTGAAACTCGCCAGCTGGGATATGGGCGGCGACATCCTTGGCTTCTTCATCCAGAAGCTGTTTGGATTGTTCGGCTAGACTACAACTGAATAGTGAGGTGGCTTCCGTCTTACGAAAACGGGCGGAAGCCACCCGCATCCCTCTTCGATAAAGCGAGAGACAGACATGACGACATACAAAGTTTGCGTGGTCGGCGGACATTGCTCCAACCGGGTGATGATCGTGGCGGAGCAACTCACAGAGTTCTTCGAGAAGCAGGGCATCGCCTGCCAGGTCGTCACACATCTTGCGGCAGGCGAATACGGTTTCCCGCCGCGCTCGAACCTGATCCTGCAACTGCTGCCTGCCTTTACCGAGTCGGAAGCGGGCTGTCCGGTCATCAACATCAAGCCGCTGATCGGCGACCCGATGCATCCCGCCACCATCGAAAAGATACTGACACAGATACAAGCCGATTACCCGACGTAACGCCCTGTCATTTTTTTGGATTCATTATGAAATCCCGCATTTATCTTGACTATTGCGCCACCACACCTGTCCACTCGATCGTGCGGGATGCGATTCTTTCCGCGCTGGAGGCGGACTTCGGCAATCCGTCGAGCCTGCACTGGGCTGGACAAAATGCGGCTGGCTTGCTCAAACAGGCGCGCGCGGATGTCGCGTCCGCGTTGGGTTGCGCCCCCGATGAGATCATCTTTACCAGCGGCGCGACCGAAGCGGACAATCTCGCCATTTTCGGGGGGTTGAAACGGCTCCCGCCAAACAAAACTCATCTCATCACCTCAGCCATCGAGCATCACGCGGTCCTTCATGCCGCGCAGGAATTGGAACGCGAAGGTTGTGCCGTGACCTGCCTGCCCGTGGATGGACGCGGTCTCGTTGACCCCGAAGATGTCCGCCGCGCCATCCGCCCTGAGACGGCGCTCATCTCCATCATGCTGGTCAACAACGAAGTCGGTTCGATCCAGCCCATCGCGGAGATCAGCCGCATCGCCCGCGAGCGCGGCATCTGCCTGCACACCGACGCGGTGCAGGGCATCGGTCTGCTCGATGTGGATGTGAACGCCCTGGGCGTGGACATGCTCTCGCTGTCGGCGCATAAGATTTATGGACCGAAAGGCATCGGCGCATTATATGTTCGCAGGGGCATCGAACTCTCTCCGCTCATTGTCGGCGGGGCGCAGGAAGGTTCTCGGCGCGCCGGGACGGAAAATGTGCCAGGGATTCTCGGTCTGGCTGCGGCAGTCAAACTCGTCCGCGGGCATCGCGCAGAGGAACGCGCTCGTCTGCTTGGGCTGAGAGAACGCCTGGTCAACGCGATGCAGGCTTCAGGTCCGGGCGTGATCGTGAACGGTCCAAAAGGAGAAGTCGCGCCGCATGTCGTCTCCGTCAGTTTTGAAGGCGCGGATGCCGAGATGCTGCAGATCCGTTTGAATCAGGAAGGTTTTGCCGTCTCGCTGGGGTCGGCTTGCAATTCAAAATCCATCGAGCCGTCGCATGTGTTGACCGCCATGGGACTGCCGCGCGAACAGATCGAAGCGACATTGCGCATCTCGCTGGGCATGTTCACCACGGAAGCGGAACTGGACCTGTTCGTGGATGCGTTGACGCGCGTTCTGCCCCGCGTGGCGGTTTAAAATTTTTTTATTGGAAGGATTATATGAAGGATAAGAGAGTCACCCAGGATCGCGCCAGTCTGCTGGCGGATGTCGCGGAGATGTATTACCTGGAGGATAAGAACCAGTCCGAGATCGCCAAAGCCGTGGGCGTGACGCGTTCGATGATCTCGCGCATGTTGACGGAGGCGCGGCAGGGCGGCATCGTGGAGATCCGCATTCGGCGCGCGGCAAAATCGGACCCTGACCTGGAACTTGCGCTGGTCGAACGCTTCGGTTTGAAGGACGCCTTCGCAGTGACGGCTCCCGCGGAGGGCGAGCGTCTCGTACGCGCGCTGGGAAACGCGGGGGCGCAAATGTTGAAACGCTACGCCGCATCGGATATGACGCTCGGTCTGGCGTGGGGTACGTCCATCAGCGCGACTGTGGATGCCTTCGAAACCTCCGAAGCGCTCCCGATGCGGCTGGTGCAACTGGTCGGCGCGATGGGCGTGCGCAACATGGAATATGACGGGCACGACCTGGTGTCGCGCCTTTCGGAGAAGGTGGGCGGGGAGGCGTATTACCTCAACGCGCCATACGTCTGCAAGGACGAGCAAATGGTGGCGTCGCTGCTGGAGACAAAGAGCATCCAGGAAACGGTCAAGGCGGGGAGAAAGACCGATATGGCGCTGGTGGGCGTCGGCACGACATTGCCCGAATATTCCAGTTTTTACCTGGCGGGTTATGTCTCGCTTCAAGAGTTGAAGGAGTTGCGGCGCGAAGGCGGCATCGGCGATGTGTGCGGGTTGCATTTCGACATCCACGGTCAGCCCGCCTGTGAGGAATTCACGCGCCGCCTGATGACCATCCGCCGCAAGGATTTGCTGTCCATCCCGACCCGTTTGGGTGTGGCGGGCGGCGAAGGGAAAGTGGAGGCAATTCTCGGCGCGCTGCGCGGCGGGTATGTCAACGTGCTGGTGACAGATACTGCCACCGCCAGGAAAGTGCTCGACCTGGCGGATGAAAAATAATCGAGGCATTCATGGCGAAACCAAAGGTGAAGGAAATCAATACGCAGGCTGATTTTGACGAACGCGTGCGACGGCTGGAGTTATCCGACGAGACGTTGATCGGTTTGTATCGGACGATGTGTACCGTCCGTCACTTCGAATATACGGCAGACCGACTCTACGCGGCGGGAAAAGTCCACGGCACGATGCATCTCTCGGCGGGGCAGGAGGCGGTGGCGGCTGGCACGCGCCTGGCGTTGCAACCCGACGATTACCTCATCAACCATCATCGCGGACACGGTCACTTCATCGCCAAGGGCGCGGACGTCAACCTGATGATGGCGGAGTTTTTGGGCAAGGACACGGGCTTCAACCACGGACGCGGCGGCTCGATGCATATCGCGGACTTTCAATCCAACAACCTGGGCGCGAATGGAATCGTCGGCGGCGGAATCCCGCAGGCGGTCGGCGTGGGACTCGCCCTCCAGATGCAGAGGCGCAAGGAGATTTGCGTCTGCATCTTCGGCGACGGCGCTTCCAATGAGGGCGTCTTCCACGAAGCCTTGAACATGGCGAGTTTGTGGAAACTGCCCATCCTTTATATCTGCGAGAACAACAAGTACGGCATGTCCATGGATGTGGAACGCGTCGTGGCGAAACTGCCGATTGCCCAACGCGCCGAAGCGTACGGCATCCCCTGGTCCACGGTGGACGGCAACGCGGTGGTCGAAGTATATGAGGCGATCAAGGAAGCCGCCGATCACGTCCGCGCGGGAAACGGTCCCTATTTTGTGGAGGCGCTGACGTACCGTTACTTCGGTCATTCCAAGAGCGACCGCAACCTGTACCGTTCGAAGGAGGAGATCGAAGACTGGAAGCAGAACCGCGATCCGATCATGCGTTTCACCAAACATTTGCTTCAAGCCGAAGTATTCAATGAAGAGCAGGCGCAGGAGGTGGATGCGCAGGCGGAACAGGTCATTCTCAAAGCGGTGGAATTCGCCGAAGCCTCCCCCGAACCCGACCTCTCGACACTGATGGATTACATCTATGCCTGAGATGACCTATCTCGAAGCGATCCGCCAGGCGCTCTGGCAGGAGATGAAACGTGACGAGCGCGTCTTCCTGCTCGGCGAAGACATCGGCGTGTACGGCGGCGCATTTGGGCTGACCCACGGTATGTTGGACGAGTTCGGTCCCGAGCGCGTGCGCGAGACGCCCATCTCCGAAGCGACCATCGTCGCCACCGCCGTCGGCGCCTCCCTACTGGGAATGCGCCCCGTCGCCGAGATCATGTTCATGGACTTTGTCCTGCTGGCTCTCGACCAGATCGCCAACCAAGCCGCCAAGATGCGCTTCATGTTCGGCGGGCGCACCAGCGTTCCCATCGTCGTTCGTATGCCTGGCGGATCAGGCACGGGCGCGGCGTCGCAGCATTCGCAATCGCTCGAAAGCATCCTCATGCACTTCCCTGGTCTCAAGGTCGTCAATCCCTCCACGCCATACGACGCCAAAGGTTTGATGCTCGCCGCCATCCGCGACCCAAATCCCGTGTGCTTTGTCGAGCATAAGGTTCTCTACAAAACCAAGGGCGAAGTGCCAGAGGACGATTATACGATTCCCATCGGCGTGGCGGAGGTCAAACGCGCAGGACGCGACATCACCGTCGTCGCCAACAACATCATGGTGATGAAGACACTCCATATCGCCGAACGTCTCGCGCAGGACGGCATCGAAGTCGAAGTGATTGACCCGCGCACACTGCTTCCGCTCGACACCGAAACCATCATCAACTCGGTCACCAAAACGGGACGCCTGCTCGTTGTCCATGAAGCCTGCCAGACGGGCGGCTGGGCGGGCGAAGTCATCGCGTCGGTCGTCGGCAGTCCCGCCTTCGATTATCTCGATACGCCCGTGCGTCGTCTCGGCGGCAGGGATATCCCCATCCCCTACAACCGCGGTCTCGAAAAATTCGCCATCCCGCAGGACGCCGACATCGAAGCCGAAATCCGCATGATGGTCTCGGGGAAGGTCTGACATGCCCGTCCCATTCATCATGCCCAAGTTCGACATGGACCAGGAGCAAGCCACCATCATTTCATGGGAAAAGCGCGACGGCGACTTCATCAAATTCGAAGAGACCGTGCTGACGGTCGAGACCGACAAGGTCGCCATCGAAGTCCCCTCCCCCGCAACCGGCACGCTCGCCCGCATCGCATACAAAGACGGCGATGTCGTCCCCGTGACAACCATCATCGCCTACATCTTGAAGGATGGTGAGACTCTCGCCGATTTACCCAAAGCGGATTCGACCCCGCCTCTTTCCAAGCCCGAAGTTGATCCTGTTTCCCAAACCTTGGCCGCCGCCCAAGCCACGCCCGTCGCAGCGCGTATGGCAAAAGAGGAGGGCGTGGATCTAACGAAGGTCGCTTCCTCTGGCGACAAAATCACGCGCAAGGATGTGGAACTGTATCTTGCGAATCAAACGCCCGCATCGAGAGTCGCGGTCGCGGCAACCCCCGCCGCGCGCCGTGTCGCTCGAGAGAAGGGAATTGATCTCGAAAGCGTGGCAGGCTCGGGTCCGCGTGGACGCGTGCAATCCGCTGATGTGTCGAAGACGGCAAAGCACATCCCGGCATCCGTCAGTCACGAGCGCGAAGCGGAAGTCATCCCGTTGACGGGCATCCGCCGCACGATCGCCGAACGGATGCAACAAAGTTTCCAGCAATCCCCGCACATCGCCCTGACCGTGGACGTGGACATGACCGAAGCGGAGGATGTCCGCAAGCGGTTCAACGCGCAAGCAGAAAAACTCGCGCAACCGCGCGTCACCGTCACCGCGTTGATCATCAAGGTCGTCGCCTGGGCGCTGGTGCACAACCCGTACCTCAACGCATCGTTCAACGGCGATTCGATTTCGCTGTGGAAGGATGTGAACATCGGCGTCGCCGCCGCCGCGCCGCAAGGCTTGGTCGTGCCAGTGTTGAAGGGCGCGGATAAATTAGGCGTCGGAGAAATCAACCTGCGTCTCGTCGAATTGGCGGAACGGGCGCGTGAGAACAAATTGAAACTCGAAGACGTGCAGGGCGGCACGTTCACCATTTCCAACCTGGGCATGTTCGGCATCCGCCAATTCCGCGCCATCATCAACCCGCCAGAGAGCGCGATTCTCGCAGTCGGAAGCGCCGTGCGGAAACCCGTCGTGATTGACGAACAGGATCATGTCGAAGTCCGCCCGATTTTGTCGCTGACTCTTTCCGCAGACCACCGCGTCATTGACGGCATCGTGGCGGCGCGTTTCCTCTCAGATCTGGTGACCGGGCTCGAGTCACCGTCCATGCTTTTATATTGACTTATAGGAGAAATAAACCCTCATGCTTGAAGCAACGATCCCGGTTAAACACAAGGTCGGACTGCATGCGCGTCCCGCATCGCTGTTCGTTCAAACCGCCGCGAAGTTTTCCTCCGCCATCAAGGTGAAGAATCTCTCGGCAAACGGAAACTTCGTGGACGCCAAAAGCATCATCATGGTGCTGACCCTGGGCGTGATGAAAGATCACGAGATCGTCATCCAGACCGAAGGCGCGGACGCCGACGCCGCACTTGCCGCGTTGAAATCATTGATCGAAAGCAACTTCGGCGAGTCGTAACGCAAAATTCATTTTGCGGATGGAAGAATCATGCCAGAGAAAACCCTGCAAGGAATCCCCGCCAGCGACGGTATCGCGATCGGTCCGGCTTTCCGCTACATCCCAACGGAATTGACCGTGCCTGCCCGCGCCGCCGAAAGCGCGGATGAAGAACTGTCCCGCTTCGATGCCGCCCGCGAACAAGCCCGCGTCGAATTGCAGGGCTTGTCCGATGCCATCGAGAAACGCGCGGGCAAAGAGGAAGCCGCCATCTTCGAAGCGCACCGGGAAATGTTGAATGACCCCGCGCTTGAAGGAAGAGTCCGTGAACTCGTCGGGAGCGGTCAGACCGCCGAACAGGCATTGGTCAACGCCACAGACGAACTCGCCGGTCTGCTCGCAGGCATGAACGATGAACTCTTCGCGGCGCGCGCGCTGGATGTGAAAGATGTCGGTCGCCGCATCCTGCGCGTCCTGCTTGGGTTGCCGGATACAGCCCTGGGCGCGGTCACTGAACCGTCCGTCATCATCGCCAGCGACCTGACTCCCTCCGACACTGCCAGTCTCGACCCGCATCTCACACTTGGGTTTTGCACCGTTCATGGCGGGCTGACCTCACACTCCGCCATTCTGGCGCGCACACTTGGCATCCCCGCCATCGTCGGGTTGGGCGAGTCGCTGCTTGAGTCGATCTCGGCGCAAACACCGCTCGCGCTCGATGGAAAAGAGGGAGTGTTGATCGTTGCGCCTGCAAATCAAACCGTCGAAATTTTTCAAGGGCGTAAACAACAACGCGAGTCGCGCATGCAAGTCATGAAAGCCAGTGTGGATAAAGAAGCCCGCACCGCAAACGGTCGCCGCGTAGAGGTCGCCGCCAATATCGGCGAAGTCGCCTCGGCGCACACCGCGGTCGAAAACGGCGCGGAGGGCATCGGTCTGCTCCGCACCGAATTCCTCTATCTCGAGGACGCACAGCCGCCCAGTGAGGAAAAACAATTCCGCATCTATCGAGACATTTTCAAAGTCATGGGTGATCGCCCCGTGATTGTCCGCACGCTGGACATCGGCGGCGACAAACCGCCCTCCTATCTCCCATTTCCAAACGAAATGAATCCCTTCCTCGGCTGGCGCGCCATCCGCATCAGTCTGGACGAACCCGAACTGTTCAAGAAGCAGATTCGCGCCATTCTGCGCGCCGCGATGGGTCACAATGCCCGCATCATGTTCCCCATGGTATCGGATCTGGATGAACTGCGGCGTGCGCGCGACATCGTTGACACGGTCAAACGCGACCTGGCGCTTGCCTCCGTTGAATTTGCATTCGACGTCCCCGTGGGCATCATGGTCGAGACTCCCGCTGCGGCGGTTCTGGTGGATGTGCTCGCCGAAGCCTCCGACTTTTTCAGCCTCGGCACGAACGACCTGACCCAGTACACCCTTGCCGTGGATCGCGGCAACGCAAAAGTGGCGAATCTATTCCAGCCGTTGCATCCCGCGGTATTGCGCCTCATCAAACAGACGATTGACGCGGCGCACGCCAACGGGAAATGGGTTGGCATGTGCGGCGAACTGGCGGGCATGACCAAAGCCATTCCGATCCTGCTCGGCTTCGGCTTGGACGAGTTCAGCATGAACCCGCGCGCCATCCCCGAAGCGAAATACCTCATCGGTCAATTGACGGATGAGCGGGCGCGTGAAATCGCAAATCAAGCCATGTCGTTTGGCACGGCGACGGATATCGAAGATTATATAAAGGGGACGCTGGCTTTATACGTCTAACCCCCCATCAACCAAGTATTAAGGAGCAAATCAAACATGGAAGCGGTACTTCAAAAATTATTCGACGCAGTACTGGAAGGAGATTTCGGCGGCGTGCAATCCAACGTGCAGGAAGCGCTGGATGCGAACCTCGACCCGAACACGATTCTGAACGACGGCATGATTGCCGCCATGCGCGAAGTGGGACGCCGCTTCGAAGAGGGTGAATATTACGTGCCTGAGATGTTGATTGCGGCACGCGCCATGCAAAGTGGGATGATGACGCTCAAGCCCCATCTGCAAAAGGGCGACGCCAAGCCCAGCGGCAAGGTGGTAATCGGCACGGTCAAGGGAGATTTGCACGATATTGGCAAGAATCTCGTCGCGTTGATGCTGGAAGGCGATGGCTATGTGATCAAAGACCTGGGTGTGGATGTGCCCGTCGAAGACTTTATCCGCGCAATCAAGGAGGAAAAACCGGACATCCTCGCCATGTCCGCGCTGTTGACGACCACCATGTCCATGATGAAGACCACGATCGAAGCGGTAATAGCAGAGGGGTTACGGGATGAGGTGAAGATCATCATCGGCGGCGCGCCTGTGACAGAAACGTTTGCGAACCGTATAGGCGCAGACGGCTTCTCCCCCGACGCCAGCCGTGCTGTGGGAATGGTCCATGCATTGCTAGAGAAATGAGACGAGCTAAAAAACATAATGATCGAGACTACATTAACCAACAAGAGCAAACGCGTCGTTATTCACCGCGATGCGCCGACCGTCATCATCGGCGAACGCATCAACCCCACGGGTCGCAAAGAAGTGTTAGCCGCCCTTGAAGCAGGCGATTTTGAATCCGTTCGCCGCGACGCGCTGGCGCAGGTCGCAGCTGGCGCAACCGTATTGGATATCAACGCGGGCGTCCCTGGCGCCGATGAAGCCGCCCTACTTGAACAGATCATAAAAGAAGTCATCGCCGTCACGGATGTTCCTTTGTGTATTGATACGGTCAACCCGAAGGCGCTCGAAGCGGCGCTCAACCTTTATAAAGGCAAGCCGCTTGTCAATTCGGTCAATGGTGAAATGAAATCGCTAGAGACAGTCCTGCCGCTGGTCAAAGAACACGGCGCGGCGGTCATCGGTTTGTGCATTGACAGCAACGGCATCCCCGCATCTCCTGAAGAGCGCGTTACTGTGGCAGAGAAGATCATCAAACGCGCCACCCAACTTGGCATTCCCATCGAAGACATCGTGATCGATCCGCTGGCAATGGCAATGAGTGCCGATCACAAAGCGGGCTGGGTCACACTCGAATCTGTCAGACTCATTGTGCAGGAATTCGGCGTGAACATTACCATGGGCGCAAGTAATGTTTCGTTCGGTTTACCTGATCGCAAATACGTCAATGCCACTTACATCGCCATGGCAATTCAAGCTGGGCTCACATGCCCCATTACCAATCCCCTTGTCACTGAGATCAATGCCGCGATCCTTGCCGCCGACATGGCAATGGGCAGGGACGAGTTTAGTATGCGCTGGATTAAGGCATTTCGTAAACGCAACAAAGACGCTGGTGAAAAACGATAGCAAACCAATCATCGCTTGTACTTCTGTCCGGGATATTGCACGACGAAACTTTATGGGAAGATTAAACCGCCCACCTTGCGGTTATGGCAGACATTCGCATCATGAACTTGACCAGAGGTGATTCTGTCCGAGAGATGACTCTGGCAACTCTGGCAGAATCTCCCCAACGCTCCGCCCTGACAGGTTTCGCATTCGGCTGCGCTGTCGCCTTCGAACTCATGCGCCTTGCCCTGTTCGACACCACACTCAGTCCCATCCGCCCCACAGCCGCAGACCTTTGGCGACCCATCGCAGAAACCAACGACCCTGAAAAAATCGTGTTGCTTGCCGCAAATTAATGTCCCTGCGCTGATATTGGCAGGGCGGGATGACGCCACTGAGATGGTGGTTGACTGGCATTGATGGTGGCATGGTGAACGGGACATGAATTAAGCCGTAGACCGCAGACGGTGGACGAAAGTAATTGGTAATTGCGGTCAGCGATCGGTCGTCGTCGGTCATATTTTTGAGATATTCAACTATGTCATTCTTCAATCGTTTACGAGATCATCCCTATTTATTGGAAGTTACCTATCAGGTTACCGAGCAGGTGGTGAATGCCTTGCAGCCGCTTTGGCGACGCATGGGGTATGACCGGGCGGAGGCGTTGTTTCGCACTCCTGAAAAAATCGGCAAAGGCGCAGTGTTCAACTGCAAGATGTGCGGTCAATGCACACTGCACTACACAGGCATGACCTGCCCCATGAGTTGCCCGAAAAATCTGCGCAACGGTCCATGCGGCGGGGTGCGGTTGGGCGGCTACTGTGAAGTTGACGCGACCATGAAATGTGTGTGGGTCGAAGTCTTCGAACGTTCGCAGAAAATGAAAATCTATGGCGATGATATTTACCAGATCCAGCCGCCGCTAAACCAGCAAAATATGGATAGATCGGCGTTTATGAATATCGCGTTCATGAAAAGCGCGGAAATACCCGAAGCCTGGAAAACAGAAACAGGGTTAAGTCATGAACAAAAATAGAACGAACGGACGTTTCGAATCCGCACTGCGCTCTGGCAAATTCGTGGTGGCTGCGGAAATCAGCCCGCCCGACAGCGCCAATCCGCAGGATGTGTTGAAGGCGGCAAATATCCTGGGTCCATATGCTGACGCGTTGAATGTTACTGATGGGTCGGGGGCGAACTGTCATATTTCGAGTGTGGCGACGTGTACGATTTTGTCCAATGCGGGGTATGAGGTCATCTTTCAGATGTCGTGCCGTGACCGCAACCGCATTGCCATGCAGGGAGAATTGCTCGGCGCGAGCGCGCTGGGCTTGTATAACGTGTTGTGTATCACGGGCGATGACGTGACGACCGGCGATCATCCGCAGGCGAAGCGGGTCTTCGATATGGATTCGATACAGTTGATTCAGACCGCGCGGATCATGCGAGATGACGGGATTTTTTTGAGCGGGAGAAAACTGTCCGCGAAGCCAACGTTCTTTTTGGGAGGAGCAGACAACCCGTTTGTCGAACCGTTTGAATTTCGTCCATATCGCTTGGCGAAGAAGATCGAAGCGGGGGCGGAGTTCTTTCAATCCCAATATTGTTTTGATGTGGGGCGTTTGAAGAGTCATATGCAGAAAGTCTGCGACCTGGGTTTGCATGAAAAGAGTTTTATTCTCATCGGTGTGGGTCCGCTGCGTTCTGAGAAAACCGCCGAGTTCATGCGCACCAAAGTGCCGGGCGTGTATATCCCCGATGAGATCGTGGAACGAATGCGAAAAACACCCAGCGAGAAAAAGCGAGAGGAAGGCAAAAAGATTTGCGCCGAGATCATTCAGCAAATCAAGGAAATCAAAGGTGTGGCTGGCATTCACATGATGGCATACAAGCAGGAAGAATCAGGCGCGGAGATATTGGAGATGGTTGGATTGACGGAAAAGAAGAAGATAGAATGAAGGATGTTGTGATTGTATCGAATACTTGGGATCGTCAGATTCCTCCTCACAACTGCAAGCGGATCTGTCCGGCGCGGCATATATCATGTATACGGGTATAAGTTCCGCCCCGCCGCTGTGTAGCATTTCCCACAAATGTTCTCCCACTCCCCTGCTTTCATGGCATGGGGAGTTTGTTTTTAATTTGTGAGTGGTCGAGTCCGGGCGCTCCGCTCGCGCCGGTGACGCGCGCTGTGCTAACACGGACTCCGTCCCCATCCCTTCGCTATCACTCAGGGCATGGCTCCGGCAAACGACCACGATTCGAGGATCGTTCCCGTTGTGCAGCCGCCCATCCGATTGGTGATGGCGGAGATTCTATTGTTTTGACAAGCTCAACACAAGTTTCCGCGTTGTAGGCTTGGGAGTAGGTGGCGCCGTTTCAGGCATTACACTTCATACTGTTCATCTATTTTGATTTTGAGGCGCCATCGTTTTGGAAATCAGGAGTAACTCAAATGAACCGGGCGCGCTAAAAGTATGTAGATGGGTTTCACCACAGGCGGAAAACCCTAACCACGGAATCACGGAAACACGGAGAAAAACAATAAAAAAACAGGCGAAAAAAGTTTTTATCAGCGTTTTCAGCGTTCATCTGCGTCCAAAAAAAGGAAAGTGTCAGATAGTTAGAAGCACATCAGAGTTTTGATATTAAGGGTCTTTACGAGTTGCCGTGATGAACCGCCAGTTCCGGCGGCAGTTGCACTGCCGCCCGCCAGCCGTGCAACTGCTGGCGTAACAATCACGGCAATTCCCAGAGAGCCGATATTAATTCAGCGTAACTGCTCAGCCTCGGAACATGTCGCTGCGAGGCGCTCCTGGTTTTGCCGAAGCAGTCTCCCCATACCGGGAGATTGCTTCCCTTCGACAGGCTCAGGACAGGCGGCGGGACCCCGAAAAAACACCGGGGCAGGCGAGCAAGAGCCCTCCTCGCAACGACATGCCTGAGCAGATACAATTCAGCCGCCTTTATTTGCTGTATACTAGCGTAGAAAATGTTTTTATGGAGGCGCGATGACACTTCAGGATCAATACAAAAAATGGCAGGAAAACGTCCTGAAAAAATCATTGGATAAATTCAAAGAGCGGCGCGAACGCTTCGAAACTTCCTCTGGAATCGAACTGCCCCGCCTCGCTCTTCCGGGGGAGGCTGATCCAGTTTACTCCGAGCGACTCGGCTTCCCCGGCGAATACCCCTTCACACGCGGCGTCCAACCCACGATGTATCGCTCCCGTTTTTGGACCATGCGCCAATATGCGGGCTTCTCCACCGCGGAAGAGACCAATAAACGATATCTTTACCTATTACAAAATGGGCAAACTGGCTTATCCGTCGCCTTTGACCTGCCAACTCAAATTGGCTACGATGCGGACGACCCGATCGCGCAAGGCGAAGTTGGCAAAGTAGGCGTTTCGATTTCCTCCGTACACGATATGGAGCAGTTGTTCGACCAGATCCCGCTCGATAAAGTTTCCACATCCATGACGATCAACGCGCCTGCGGGAGTTTTGTTGGCGATGTATATCGCAGTCGCCAAGCGCCAGGGCGCAGACGTGAAAAAACTGCGCGGCACGATTCAAAACGACATCCTCAAAGAATACGTCGCGCGCGGCACGTATATTTTTCCGCCTGCCCCCTCGATGCGACTCATTACCAATATTTTTCAATTCTGCGAGAAAGAAGTTCCGAACTGGAACACGATCTCGATCTCAGGCTATCACATCCGCGAGGCAGGCTCGACTTCGGCGCAGGAGGTCGCGTTCACGCTGGCGAACGGAATCGCCTACGTGGAAGCGGCGTTGCAGGCTGGCTTGAACGTGGACGAGTTTGCCGGTCAACTCTCCTTCTTTTTCAACGCGCACAACAACTTTTTAGAAGAAGTGGCAAAGTTCCGCGCCGCGCGCAGGTTATGGGCAAAAATTATGCGCGAACGGTTCAAAGCGCAGAAGCCATCCTCGTGGCAGTTACGCTTCCACACACAGACCGCAGGCTCGACCCTCACCGCGCAACAGCCGGAGAACAATGTTGTGAGAGTGACTGTGCAAGCATTGTCTGCCATTCTCGGCGGGACGCAGTCCCTGCACACCAACAGCATGGACGAGGCGTTGTGGCTTCCCACCGAAAAAGCCGTGCGTGTCGCGCTCCGCACACAACAGATTCTCGCGTATGAGTCGGGCGTGGCAGACTCGGTTGATCCGCTGGCGGGGTCGTACCTGATCGAATATCTCACCGACGAGATGGAAAAAGGCGCGCAGGAATACATCTCCAAAATTGACGATATGGGCGGCGCATTGCAATCCATTGAAAAAGGATTCATGCAAAGCGAGATCCAAAATGCCGCGTACGCCGCGCAACAAGCCATCGAAAGAGGAGAGCAGGTGGTAGTGGGCGTGAATCAATTTGCTGTTGACGAGGAAGTGACTTTGGAACGCCTGAAAGTTGACCCCGCCATTGAGTTGGGACAGAGGGAAAGGTTGAGGGAATTAAGGGAAAGAAGAAAGAAGGAAAGAGTTGGCGAGTTGCTCGGCAAATTGAAGTCCGCGGCGGGAGGTTCCGATAACCTGATGCCGTTGTTTATTGAGTGTGTCGAGAATGATGTCACACTCGGAGAGATTTGTAATGCGCTGAGACTGGTATGGGGCGAGTACGTGGCGGAGGGGTTTTAGGAACCTGCCTAAAAGAGTGCTTCTTAAGTCTGTGTCATCTTCTTTTTGTACACGGATTGCACGGAAAGCGCGGAAAAAGAGCCTCTTTTTGATGGTTTTTTCCGTGAAACTCAGCGAAATCCGCGGCGTCCGTGTTCAAAAAAGTCTTTAAGAAACAGTCTCTAATCCACTGGCTAGTCTACAACTAACCACCTGACACTTTCCTTTTAGGACGTTGCAAACGCTGATAAAAAACTTTTTTCGCCTGCTTGTTGAAAAATCAGCGTTCATCTGTAACTACTCAGCCTGGGAACATGTCGCTGCGAGGCGCTCTTGGTTTTGCCGAAGCAGTCTCCCAACGCCGGGAGATTGCTTCGTCGGGACCCCGAAAAACATTGGGGCAGGCGAGCAAGAGCCTCCTCGCAACGACATGCCTGAGCAGTTACGTTCATCTGTATTTTTCCGCGTCTCGTGATTTGGCGTAGAAACGAGGCGCCTCCACCGTTGACCCGGTTTTTGTCGCCACAGGAAACGCGGAGATGAATCTCGAAGTCTCTGTAACCTCGTGGTTAATTGATTTCTAGTGTGAGCGCAAAGATAATTTTTTCTTCACGCTCCTGGCGTTCTGAGCGGTAACAATCAGTTGTCTTAAGCGTTATATCTCTTCCTGATCTCAGGCAAAAAGTAATCGTCGAAGAATCGATCCGCGTCATATTCCGGTAGCCAGCCCCATTCGGCGCGCGCCAGCGAATCATCCACATCCTGGGGCCACGAATCGACGATTCCCTGCCGGCGCGGGCTCGGCTCGAACGAGATATTCGCGCCGGGGAAGGCTCTCAAGGCGCGGTCACGGAATTCGCCAGCGGTAAGCGCGAAGGCGGCGATGTTATACACCTGGTGATTCAAATTCGCGCGCGGCGCGTCCATCAACATCAACAGCGAGCGGATCGCGTCGGGCATTGCCATGAACGAAATTTTCGAATCTTCGCGCACGAAACACGCGTAGTCTTTCCCTTGCGCCGCCGCATGGAGCATCTCCGGTCCATAGTCGCTGGTGCCGCTGCTGGGCAGGGTCAAGGCTGAGATCAAGCCGGGGAACCGAATCGACCGAAAGTCCAGGAAATGAGGCGGGTTGTCATCCAAATGTTTTTGCCCGAAAAACTTGCCGTAATAAATTCCCAATTTTTCACAATACAGTTTATTGCATCCATACATCGTCTGCGGCGAGTTGTATTCATTTTCCTTCACGCGCCCCGCCGACCTTTTCACCGCAAGACTCCCCATCCCGTACGCGGCGATCGAACTTGGGAATAAAAATTTTACCGACTTGTGATGTTTCTCCGAACGATACGCGGCAAGCATGAGCAATTGCATCGTGCCCTCCACATTGATGCGATGCGCCTCCTCGCTTGCCGCCTCGGCTTTGGAAGACAGCGACGCCGCGAGATGAAAGATCACATCGAAGTCGTAATCGTAAAACGTTTTGATCTTATAAACCAAATCCCCCTGCACATGCTCTGCCGAAATTTTCCTGATGCTATCGGGCAACGGCGCCAGGTCCGACGTTGTGATTTGATATCCGCCGCGCATCGCCAATGCCTGCACAAGAGCCTGACCAATTTCACCGCACGCGCCTGTCACGAGCGCCTTCGTATCAGTCATACAATCTCCTTGTATGCTAGAATGTCGAACGACGATATTGTACTTCATGCGAACTATATTCAAAATTTTCTTGATGGGATTCCTCCTCACCGCCTGCTCGCCAGCGGATGCGATTCCCGCCGCCTCGACTCTCCCTCCCTCGGAGACTCCGCTTCCAACGCCGAGTGTGATCTGGTTCCCCCCGTCCGCCACGCCAACCCTGCCGGAGATCGTTACCGCCACCTCCACACCGGAGATGAACCCCGGCATCGGCGCGTTGATCCTCGATGATGATTTCTCAGACTTCGCCTCATGGGACACTGCCCTATCCGACCAGGGGAGCGCCGCCATCAGCCGCAACCGTTTGACCATCGTCGTGCAACCCGGCATTTATCTCGCCAGCATGAGGCATGAACTCGCCGTCGGCAACTTCTACGCCGAGATCACCGCGCGGACGAGCACTTGCCGAGGCGAAGACAATTACGGACTCATCATCCGCGCCGCCGGGAATTCGTTCTACCGCTTTGCCCTCGCCTGCAATGGCTCCGTCTTCGTGGAGCGAATCAAAACCGGCACGCGGCTCACCATCTTCGAGCCGGTCGCCAGCGGAGACGCTCCGCCGGGCGCGCCGGGCGAAGCGCGCATCGGAATTTGGGCGGTCGACGCCGAGATGCGGGTTTTTCTCAATGACCGTTTTCAATTCAGCATTGTCGATAAAAGTTTTCCCAACGGCGGTTTCGGCGTATACGCGCGTTCGACTGGCGATACCCCGGTCACGGTTACGTTTTCAGATTTAATTGTGTATGATGTGGGGTATGAGTTCCCGACGAGGACGCCAAGCCCGTGATACGCAGTACGGAGTATTTTTGCCGCGTATTGCGCACTGCATAACCATGTCCCCCTGAGAGACTGTTTCTTAAAGACTTTTTTGGACACAGACGCCACGGATTTCACGGAGTTGCACGGAAAACCATCAAAAAAGAGGCTCTTCTCCGTGTTTTCCGCGCACTCCGTGTACAAAAAGAAGATGACACAGACTTAAGAAACACTCTCTGAGTGTAGCGAAGGGTCTCACTACGGGATTGGAGATGCTTCGCCCCGCTTAGCATGACATACCATGAAAAATAAACTCAACAACCTCACCAACAAGGAATGGTTGAAATTCCAGAAGTCGTGGTTCATCCATAACCCTCCGCCGCGTAAGAAGGGCGTTTTGGTCCATCCCGCCAAATACCCAGAGACGATGGCGCAGGAGTTCATCGAGTTCTTCACCAAGGAGGGCGAAACCATTCTCGACCCCATGGCAGGGACAGGGTCCACTCTCGTCGCCGCGTTGCGCGCAGGGCGGAACAGTTACGGCATCGAGTTGAATCCCAAATACGCGAAGATTGCAGCGAAAATTATTGATGAGGAAAGAAACGTGTTGGGTGAAAAGGTCGAAGGTCTAACGTCGAAGGTCATCAATGGTGATGCCGCAAACGCGCTTGACCTTGGACTTGTGACCTTCGACTATGTTTTAACTTCGCCTCCCTATTGGGATATGTTGAAAGCAAAAGGCGCGGAGACTCAAAAGAAGCGCCGCGACTCGGACGAGTTGGACGTCCACTATTCGGACGACCCGAACGACTTGGGGAATATCGAAGATTATGAAAAATTTCTGGAGGGGTTGATTGATATTTACAAACGACTGAAGCCGTTACTACGCGAGAAGGCATATCTCACGATCATCGTCAAGAATGTGAAGAAGGGCGGGAAGATTTATCCGCTGGCGTGGGATCTTGCGAGAGAATTGGGAAAGACGTACACGTTGAAGGATGAAAAAATTTGGCTGCAAGATAACCAGTCCCTCGCGCCGTTCGGGATGGGCTCCGCGTGGGTGAGTAATACGTTCCATCACTATTGTTTGCAGTTTAGGAATGAGTAACCAAAATACGCGGTTTGCAACATGCTGTAATCGCCATATTCCGTACTGCGTATTGCGTAAACTAAATTCATTATGCTCACCCCCTCCAACCTGCTCCACCTCCCCTACACCCGCGACTTGACCGAGGCGGGGATTGCGTACGCGCTAAGGGCATTGCCTCACACGTACCATCGCGCGGGAGGTTCGCCGTACAGCCGGTTGAGACGAACCGTCGCCGGCGTGGCGGTGGAGTTGGCGTTCCGGCGCTATCTTTCGGAGCGGAACATTCCCTTCGATGTGAAGGGCGCGGCGCCGTTCACGAACCCTGATCGCTATGATGTTTCATTGGGCGGGCGAAGATGCGACATCCAATCGTTTCTCATTTCGCATCGCGAACAAATTTCGGAGATGAAGCGCAACCCGCAGGTGATCTTGAACGCGCCCGCGCTTGTCCCCTCCGACCAGAACGCGGCGGAGGGACATTCAGACCGCGACATTTACCTCTTCGCGTTTTTGCCGGGGTTGGTTGCCGCGTCGCAGGAGGAGATGAGGAAAGTCGTCGCCGCGAACCAGCCGCATTATTTGGTTCATGTTCTGCCCGATTCGTGGATGAGACCCGCCGCGTGGAATCCGCTCGGCGCGCTGGTCGTCAAGTCGGAGGCGGAGGAGGCGATCACGCTTGAGTTGGGCGGGCAAGATGAAGGGCGAGAGACGCGTCTGCTTGAGGTGGAGATTCCGCCGCGCAAGCGAGTCGAAATCCCCAATGAATTCTTTTCGCTGGCGCGCATCCACAGCAAAGCGCCGCCGAATGCGCGCATCGGCATCCGAAACATGAGCGAAAACGAAGCGCATGTGATCGGCGCGTTCGATTGGGGTAATATCTGGGTCTACGGCATGGAGATCGTGCTGGCTGGTTTTCTTTCGCGCGAGGAGTTCAACCGCCGCGCAACGCCCGTCTATGAAGGGGCGCGCGTGTTTCAGTATGAAAAGACGCGCGTAAAAAATCTCGCGGTATCCGTGGTCGATCTGAAACCCGTCGCTGAATTATTCGAACGTATAAAGGAACATACCCTATGAAATTAAAACACGTCGGTTTGGGGTTGCTGGTTTTATCCATGCTTTCATGCAATTTTGTCACGCGGATGCTCGTCCCCGCGACCGCCACATCGGCGCCAATCACAACGCCGATTGCCACCCTCGCCTCTTTCCCGTCTCCGCTTGTTCCGTCATATATCCCGCCGGAGTGTCAGGCATCCGCGCCGTTCGCCACGATCCCGCCGGAGCTTGCGCTGGCGCAACCCACCGTCACCTTCGAGCCGAATCCCGAAATTTCCAAAGACTTGCAATTGGATGTGTTCGACGAGCTCGCCAAAAAAGTGGACGCCGTGTATGTGTACCCCGATTTCAACGGCAAAGATTGGAAGGAGATCAAAGCGCGGTATCGCGCCAAGATCGAAGCGGGGCTGGAGACCGAAATGTTTTACCTCGAAATGCAGACCTTGATCAACGAACTGGGCGATGAGCATTCGTTCTATCTTTCGCCTCTCGAGGTGAAAGCCTCCGAAGCAGAATTACGCGGCGAGAACGATTATGTTGGCGTGGGTATTTTCTCCCTGCCCGACCCCGAGCGGCAGATCATCTCGATCATTTCCACCTTTCCCAACTCGCCTGCCGAACACGCGGGCATCAAACCGCACGACAAGATCATCGGCGTGGATGGCGTTCCCCTGCAATTCGATGCCGATGCCACGCGTCAAATTCGCGGACCGAAATGTTCGGCGGTGACGCTCACGGTGCAAACGCCGGGCGAGGCGCCGCGCGACATTATGCTGATCCGCACTTCGATCCAGGGAAACCTGAACATCGTTTCACAACTTGTGCCCACCACCGACGGCTCGAAGATCGGCTATATTTTCATCCCCACCTTTTTCGATGAAACGATTCCCCCGCAGATCGATGACGCGCTGGAGGCGTTCGGTCCGCTGGATGGGTTGATCCTCGACGTGCGCTTGAACGGCGGCGGGAGCAGTTCTGTGGTAGACCCGATCTTCAAACTATTCGTAGATGGGACACTGGGCAAATTCGTCAGCCGAAACGACTCGCGGGCGCTCCAAGTGAAAGCAGACCCGATTCACAACTCGCAGACTGTGCCCATTATCGTCATCGTGAGCGAGGATACCGTCAGTTATGGCGAGATCTTCGCCGGGGTGTTGAAAGACCTCGGCCGCGCCAAAGTCGTCGGGCAGACCAGCCTCGGCAACGTGGAAGTGTTGCATGGCTACAACTTCGACGACAACTCACAAGTGTGGATCGCCTCTGAAACGTTTTACTCCGCCACCTCCGAAACGAATTTTGAATTATCGGGAATCATCCCCGATGTGGAAGCCTTCGCCGAATGGGATACGATCACCTTCGAGACCGACCCTTCCATCAAAGCGGCGTTGGGGTTGTTGGGGCATCAATAAAGACATCCGCAGAGTACGCAGATTTCACAGATTTTTCTTTAATCCGCGTGCTCTGTAAAATCTGCGGATTAATCTCGACTCATCCGCCTCTGGTACACTTTTTCGCATGACGAAAAAAAATATCGCATTCGGCGGCGCGGGGTTCATTCTGCTTGCCCTTCTGCTCTATCAAATCCCCGCCATCAACAGCCGCTTGTCGTGGCGGTTTGAAGTGGCGCGGACGTATGTAAAAAATGTGATCCACCCTGTCGGGGATGTGCCCACCGCGATCCCGCAACCGACAAAGCCCGTCACACCGACATCCGCTATTCAACCAACTCCGACAACTGACCCACAGGGCGCAAGCGGAATCGTCACGACCGAGATTCCGCCGACGCCAACACTCGCTCCGCCTCCCGCGCAGGCTCTGCTCAACTCGCCTCCCTACGAAAAACAGACCGCCAACAATTGCGGCCCCGCCGCGCTTTCGATGATGCTTCACATGTTTGGCTGGAGCGGCTCGCAAAAAGATATTTCCGATGTTATCAAGCCTGTCAACGGCGACCGCAACGTCAACCCTGAAGAGATGGCGTTCTGGGCGCGCAATTACGCGGGCTGGCTCCGCATCGAATACCGTGTCGGCGGCGACCTCGACACCCTCAAACGCCTCCTCGCCGCGGCATACCCCGTCATCGTCGAATCCACCACCGCGCTCAACCCTCAAGACTCGGGCTGGGCAGACGATGATCTCTGGGCGGCGCATTATCTTTTGCTCACCGGCTACGACGACGCCACGCAAACCTTTACCGCGCAGGATACGTATCGCGGACCCGACAAGAAAATTCCCTACAACCAACTCGAATCGGAATGGAAGCCGTTCAACTATTTGTACATGATCGTTTATCTGCCAGAACAGGAAGAGGAGATCAAGACGATCCTCGGCTCCAACTGGGACGCCGACCTGAATCGCCAGCGGACGCTGGAACTCGCCCAAGCCGCCACAGCCGCGGATCCCTCCGACGCGTTCGCGTGGTTCAACGTGGGGAGCAATCTCGTCTACTTCGAACGCTACGATGAAGCCAACGCCGCGTACGACAAATCGCGCGAACTCGGCTTGCCCCAGCGGATGTTCCGCTATCAGTTCGGCGCGTTCCTCGCTAACTTCCACGCGAACCGCAACGATGACCTGCTCGCTCTAACGGAGTACGCCCTCCAACGCACCGAAATGTCCGAAGAAACCTGGCTCTGGCGCGGCTGGGCGCTGTATCGTAACGGCGACCTCAATGGAGCGATCAAGGCATGGCGCAAGGCGTTATCCATCCGACCCGCTTACGAAGACGCCCTATACGCGTTAAATTTCGTCGGCTCAACGCCATAGTACGGCAAACTTCAATTTGCGTTTGTGCTTACAAAAACCGTTGTACTCGCACAACTACGCCCTTGCAAAAATATGGGCGAAAAATAAACTTTGCATTACGAGATTACCTCATGAAAAAAATTCTCCCAATTCTCCTTGCCCTCCTCGCCGCATGTTCCACTGCAACGCCTCTTCCCACCGTTGCGCCGGCTTCGCCCCCCTCCCCCGCCACAAGCGCGCCGACCTCCGTCCCTGCGAACACTGCCGAGGTAGCCGCGCCCAGCCCCACGTCCACGCTTGAAGCGCAGACCTTCCGCTTCTCATCCGCTGATGGGATGCCGCAAGTCTACATCCCTGCCGGCATCCTGCACATGGGCGGATACGATGCGCGCGCCGCGCCGGATGAATTCCCCGCGCATGAGGTCGCAATCGACGCATTTTGGATGGATCAACTTGAAGTGACCACCGCAATGTATGCGTTGTGTGTGAGCGCGGGCGCGTGCGACCTGCCGCAGAATCCGGGCACGGCGAGAATAGCCAACTATTTTGGCAACCCTGAGTTCAAAGACTATCCTGTGATCTACGTCACGTGGGGACAGGCAAAAACGTATTGCGAATGGGCAAACCGCAGACTCCCCGCCGAAGCGGAATGGGAACGCGCCGCGCGCGGAGACGATATGCGCTCCTTCCCCTGGGGCGAAGACAAACCCGACTGGCGCTTCGCCAACTTCAACATGCTCGTGACCGACACTTCGCGTGTTGGAAGTTATGCCATGGGAGCCAGCCCGTTCGGCGCGCTGGATATGGCAGGCAATGTTGCAGAGTGGACGAACGATTTTTACGATTTCGATTTTTATCTGACGTCACCGCTGGCAAATCCGCTTGGACCCGAATCGAGTTCGAGCCTGAATCGCGTGGTGCGCGGCGGAAGTTTGGGCGATGCGGAGATCAATATCCGCGTATCGAAGCGTTCGTCGGTGAGAGGATCGAGCATGAATTCCGCCCCGGGCTCCAAAACCTACCTCGGCGATTTTTCCCCACGCATCGGCTTTCGGTGCGCGGACGATGAATAACTGGTCATAGACTGAAATATAGGATGGGTTTTTGTAGAAGCGACTTCAGTCGCTTCTGTGCCGAGAAAAGACAACTATTGCAGATTAAGAATTTAAGTAACTACTCAGCCTGGGAACATGTCGCTGCGAGGCGCTCTTGGTTTTGCCGAAGCAGTCCCCCAACGCCGGGAGATTGCTTCCCTTCGACAGGCTCAGGACAGGCGTCGGGACCCCGAAAAATATCGGGGCAGGCGAGCA
>CASGHD010000187.1 GCA_949319575.1 uncultured Anaerolineales bacterium
GAAATGTGAAGAGACGAAGCAATCAACTTGTTGCTTTTGCCTTCGAGGAGGAGATTTACCACGTCCTGTTCGCGGTTGCTTAATTGAGGCGATTGCGCCATGCGGGTTTTCCTTTCAGAAGATTGTGTCTGATTATCTTACGCAATGTCTTTGGACGCAGAAAAACCCAGGCTTCGCTGATTCAAAAAAGAAAAATCTGCGTTTTCTGCGTGAATCAGCGCCCCGATTTAATTTCCGATGAAGTCTATTCTCCCTTCCTCCACCTCGCAATCAGCATCTTCATCCGCAACTGCGCGCGCGCGTCGCCGTCTGAGAGCGCCCAAGCCGAACGCGTGGCGTGTGTAGCCTCTTCATCCAACTCGATGAAGTCGTTCCATTCTTCATTAATCCACTCTTCCATTTCGTGCGGCGTGTCCCACGAGTAGACATACGAAAAGAATTCCTCGCGTTCGCGGATGAACCATCCGTTTGACTCTGCCTCCGCCATCGAGCGATTCGCGGCGGTGTCGTCTGCCACGCCGATTTCAAAATCGTTCACTCTGCCTGTGACGTTTGTCTCGCGCGCGGACGCCACCTCCACCTCCCAGCGATCGAGCATCGGGCGCAGGTCAATTAAGATTCCGCTGGGAATCAGCACGCGCCGAATTTCGCTCAGGGCATGGACCATGCCCTCATGCGTGATACATCAAAGCGACCACGCCAGCACGGCAATGTCGAATGTCTCTTTGGAGAAGGGAAGATACTCCGCTTCGGCGCAGGCGAAATGGATTTTGTGTTTTCGGTCGTGGGGCGAGTCAATCGAAGCGACGCGTAACGCGTCATGGTCTGAATCCAGCCCGATGGTGAGAGAGGAAGCGTTGGCGTATTGCCACGTCAGCCGCCCTTCGCCGCACCCGATCTCCAAGACGCGCTTGCCTTTAAAGTCTGCAAACTCGTGAAGATATTTTTTCTCGTTGCCTTCAATGTCTTTTTGCAATGTCATTGGCTGAGTTGTTTCATTCTCTTCACCGACGCGGTGACAAGCTCTTTCAAAACTTTTTTGTCCACATCATCCAGTTTCTTGATATATAAACATCCTACGCTTGTTTTATGTTTGCCAAGTTTTTTCAACAAGGCTGTCTGCGTGTTCAGCCCTCCCATCAAGTACAACGTCAGGTTTTGTTTACGAGGAGAAAAACCCGTCAGCATCCAATCGCCTTCACGACCGCCCGCGCCTTTGTAGTGATAACTGCCGAAGCCGACGATGCTCGAACCCCACATCTTCGGCTCTTCTTTCGTAACCTGCTTCATTATTTTCAGAATCTCGAAGCAGTCATTTCGGACAGCCTCGTCCTTCACTTTACTCAGGAAACCTTCGACGCTCGCTTTGTTGACCTTGGTCTTTAACTCAGTCTTCTTAGCCATGTCAGCCTCCGATATAAATTAGCCACAGAGTCCGCTGAGACCATTGAGAAAATCTCTTTTTCTCTGTGCTCTCTGTGGCGAAGTGATTTTCGCAGGTGTCAAATTTACTTTTGCGCTTTCGATGCCTTGTATGAATTGGCGATCAGGTCTTTGAGCACATTCATATCCACGTCACTTAGCTTTTTGATATACAAACACACCTTGCTTCTTGCGTGTTTGCCAAGTTTTTTGAGCAATGAAGATTCGTGATCGGCTCCCCTCAAAACGTATAACGTGATGTACTGCTTGCGCGGAGAGAAGGCGATCAACGGCATGTCGCCTTCACGCCCGCTTTCGTACTTGTAATGAGACAACCCAAACCCAACGATGCTGGGACCCCACATCTTCGGCTTCTCTTTTGAGACCTGTTGCATGATCTTCAATATCTCGAAAGAGTCTTTGCGCTTTTGCTCACCATCAACTTTATTTAAAAACGCCGTTACGCTTGCCTTGTTTACTTTCGTTTTCAATTCAGCCTTTGCCATGTCAGCCTCCAATCAGTTGACGTATGCAAGCCAAAATCTCCAGTCTCTAATCTCTTTTCTCAATTCTCTAATCCTCCAATTCTCTCTTCTTTATCCCGTCCCAAACTGCCGATCTCCCGCATCGCCCAGCCCAGGCACAATATACGCCCGTTCGTTGAGGTGACTATCTATCGCGCCGATGTGAATGTCAATATCAGGGTGAGCGGTTTGCATCGCTTTGATTCCCTCAGGCGCGGCAATGAGACCGACAAACTTGATCTTCTTCACGCCCCATCTTTTCAATAGATCTGCAGTTGCAGTTGCCGAGCCGCCTGTGGCGAGCATGGGATCGAGGATGAGGCAAACCGACACGGTGGGTTCAGTGGGGAGTTTGTTGTAATACTCGACAGGTCGCAACGTGTGTTCATCGCGATACAAGCCGATGTGCCAGACTTCTGCAACAGGCATAAGTTCCCATATTCCTTCCACCATGCCAAGCCCCGCGCGCAGAATGGGCACGAGTCCGATCTTCTCTGTCAACTCGGAGCCTGTCATTTTGGCTAATGGAGTTTCGAATTCGCGCGGCGATACAGCCAAATCCGCAGTGGCTTCGTAGGCGAGTAACGCGGCGATCTCGCGCACCAGCTCGCGGAATTTCTTAGGCTCGGTGATTTTGTCGCGCAGGCGCGAAATTTTGTGCGCCACCAGCGGGTGTTTGGATGCATAAACATTGGACATGGTATTCTCCTCGATAATAATTATTTCGATTATAGCCTCGTTTAACCGAAACCATTCTCTGCCACGGATTACACAGATTTTCACAGATTTGCTTTTAAAAAATCCGTGTGAATCCGTGAAATCTGTGGCTGAGGTTTTCCTTCCTAAGCCAGAGATTAGGAAAATTTTCACAAATGAACAGAGAGGGTATAATGTTGAGGAAGTTCCTTCGGGGAATTTTCAAGATAATTTATTCTCTTGCTATAAAAATGAAAGCCAAATCCTCAACCCAAAACCTGATCGAACTGCGCGACGTGGTGAAAACGTATTCCACCGCGGCGGGCGATTTCACCGCGCTCAAACGCGTCAACATGCAGATCGGCGCGGGTGAATTCGTTGGCATCCTGGGGAAATCGGGCGCGGGAAAATCTACACTGCTTAACATGATCACAGGCGTGGATCATCTCAGTGAAGGTGAAGTCGTCATCCATTCCAACGGCTCGCCCATTTCGGTTCACAAGAAAAACGAAGATGAAATTGCTTTGTGGCGTGGGCAAACGATGGGCGTTGTGTTTCAGTCGTTTCAATTGTTGCCGATGCTCACGTTGGTTGAAAATATCACCTTGCCGATGGATTTGTGCGGAAACTTTAATCCGAAGCAGTCGCGTCAACGCGCGCTGGATTTATTGCGGCTGGTCGAGATCGAAGAACATGCCGATAAACTTCCCGCCTTCATTTCGGGCGGTCAACAACAACGCGTCGCGATTGCGCGCGCGCTGGCGAACGATCCTCCCATCTTGATCGCGGACGAGCCAACGGGCAGTCTCGACTCGCTCACCGCCGATCACATCTTTGAAGTCTTCGAGCGCCTCGTGACAGATCAAGGCAAGACCATCGTGATGGTCACGCATGACGAGTCGCTGTCCACGCGTTTTTCGCGCGCGATGCGAATCACCGATGGGGAGTTGGCTTCCCTCCCTGAGAGAAGCGGAGCGCAGTCGAAGGGCGATAATGAAGCGGATTTGAATCCCAAGCGAAAATTATCGTGGTGGAGGCGGAAATGAGCCCGCGTCGCGCCAAGGGGAAGTCTGGTTCACACCATCATGCGATGTCGTCGCCTGAGGCGATGATTGACCTGCACGGAGTCGTCAAGCGATTCAAAAACGCGGCGGGCGAGTTCACCGTCTTGAAAGGCGTTGACCTGACCATCAAGCGCGGCGAGTTCGTTTCGATTGTCGGAAAATCGGGCAGTGGAAAATCCACACTGTTGAACATGATTACGGGCATTGACCATCCCACAGACGGCAAAGTGGTCATCGGCGGCACGGACATTTACACGGGCGTGAGTGAAAGTCAGCGCTCGAAATGGCGCGGGCGAAATTTGGGAATCGTGTTTCAATTTTTCCAGTTACTGCCGATGCTCACCCTGCTTGAAAACGCGATGTTGCCGATGGATTACGCCGACATGTACGACTTCGATGAACGCCCCAAGCACGCGATGGACATGTTGAAACTGGTAGGGCTTGAAAAGTTTGCGAATAAACTCCCTGTGCTGGTTTCAACGGGACAACAACAACTCGCCGCGATCGCGCGCGCGTTGGCATGTGACCCGCCCCTGCTCGCCGCCGACGAACCGACGGGCAACCTCGATACCAAGTCCGCGAACATCATCATTGATTTGTTTGAAGAACTCGCGCGGCGCGGCAAAACCGTGTTGATGGTGACTCACGATCCCTCGCTGACCTCGCGCACCACACGCAACATCACCATCGCGGATGGGATGATCGTCGGCGACTCGGCGAATGGAAAGAGGAAAACGTAATTAGCAACTCGTCTTACGCGCCAATAATCCCGAAGGGATGGCAGAATTATAGAAATGGCGCACATTGCCATCAAATCCCGAAGGGATGATATACCATCATTCAAAATCATGACACCCCTTCGGGGTTGACACGCCTATTTCATGCAAATCTATAATCATTTCACTCCTTCGGAGTTGTAACAGCGTAATGTGTGTTGACAAGATTATTTTGCTGGTCGAGCTTGTCGAAACCGAGACCAGAAGGAAACATGAAGACAGGCGTGGTGGTCTCGATACGCCCTCGGCTGTCGCTTCGGGCTACTCGACCACCAAGTCTGGCAGTAATCAAAAAATCGTAAATCTGAAATCGAAAATCGTAAATCAAAATGAAACCTCGTTGGCGAAAAGTATTGCACGACCTGATAGATAACAAAGCCCGCACATTGCTTGTGGTATTTTCCATCGCAGTGGGCGTGTTTTCGATTGGCGTGATCGCGGGCGCGTACCAGATCATCCAGCAGGATATGAGCGCGTCGTATTCGGCGAACGTGCCAGCCAACATCGAACTGCGGATGACGAACTTCGATGAAGACACGCTGGATTCGATCCGCAATCAGCAAAATGTGGACGAT
>CASGHD010000188.1 GCA_949319575.1 uncultured Anaerolineales bacterium
TCGTACAGTATTCCTGTACAGATTGGAGTGTCACCTATGACCATCGAATTCACCTACACCAGCGCACGCGAACAACTCGCCAGCCTGCTCGACCGCGTCACCAAAGACCGCGAAGTGGTTATTATTCAACGGCGCGGTTCCGAGGATGTCGCCATGATCTCAGCAGATGAACTTGCCAGCCTGACCGAAACCGCGTATCTGATGCGTTCAACGCAAAACGCCCAACGGATTTTGTCCGCGTTGGCGCGGGCGTTGAAGAACGAAGGTCAAGCTATGAGCATGGATGGCTTGCGCCAAGAGGTGGGGCTTGAAGCAGAAAAGGCGTGAGGCGTTTTTTCAACCTGAATTTATCGAAGATCTCCGCTATTGGGTCGAGACTGACCGCAAACTCGCATTGCGCGTCTTTGAATTGATTGACTCAATCCTACGCGATCCATTCGAAGGCATTGGCAAACCCGAACCGCTCAAATATCTTGGCGCTGGTTGTTGGTCGCGCAGGTTGACACAGGAACATCGCATCGTCTATCTCGTGCGCGATAATCGAATTGACTTCCTGCAAGCGAGATACCACTACAGCAAATAAATCGCAACTACTCTCTATTCTCTACTCATCTTTCTTCACATAATACAACAAAAACGGATCGCGCCTCATCTCGCGCGCCGTGAACTCATAGACTTCATTCGCCTTCATCAACTTCACATCCGCATCACCGATTCTTGCAGACTGAATCACGCCAGCCTCTTCCATCAACGCGCCCATCGGGTCCACCTCAGTCACAACGCCTTTATCAATGTCGCGCACGAGCATCTCGAACGTATCCGTGTACGTGTTGCCATTCTCATCCGTCACCTCGCCCATGAACTGTTTCAGGAAGCGATAATCCACGCCTTCCATTTGCTCGATGTGATGAAAGAACGTCATGCTGTTCGTATACGACAGCCCGATCACCATGATCTTCGCATCCAGATCGCGCAACTTTCCAAACACCGAATCCCGTTCATACGCGCTCTTATATCGCAAACTTCCCAGCGCCTCAGCGTGCTTGCCCAAAATCGCAAACGAATAAAACGGATGAAACACCCGCTTCGCGCGCGGGTCGAGCCGCACCAGTTCCGTCAGCGCGCCCATCTTCGACGGCGTCGTCCGCACATCCCACGCCGCGCCTTTGTTGAAATCAAAATTGAACGTCGGCATGATCAGCGTCCCCTCCGCGCCAAGCACAACCTCCAACGCGCGGATCACCGTCTGCGGTCCACCGTCTACCTCGCCCAAAGATTTATACGAACTATGGACGAGCATCGTATCCCCCTCCTCCACGCCCAGCCCGCGAAACCCCTCGACCAACTTTTCAAAAGTAAGCATATACACCTTATGTCGTTGCGAGGGCGATAGCCCGAAGCAATCTCCTCAATTCATGGATGAATTCCAACTCTTCAACTTTTATCCACACTGACGCACGCTTCGCTCCCAGCCGACAACTGATTCGCCTCGATCAGCCTTTTCCTCGCCCTGACATCGTACCCTTCAGGGTAGCGGAGTGCCGATGCTCCTCGGCACGCAGTCGAAGAGTCTCCGCGTCTCAGCGTCTCTGTGGCAAAATTTTCTCATAAGCCTCAAGAAGTGTACCAAAATTTCTCCTCCAATCCGCCCTCTCCTCCGCCGTCTTCCGCGCCAATTCTCCAATCCTCTTAAATTCTTTCTTCTTCTTTATCGCAGATAGAATCTTCTCCGCCAGATCATCCACATCCCCATCACGGAACAACCAGCCGTTAACTCCATCCTGAATCCATTCCTTATTCCCCGCAATATCAGATACCAAACACGGCAATCCGCTCGCCATCGCCTCCATCAGCGTCACAGACGAGCCGTCCACGTGCGAAGGCGAGATGTAGATATCCGCCATGTGATACCAGCGCGGCAAATCGCGTTGTCCCACCTGTCCCCCAAAATGGACTCGCTCCATCACCCCGCCATTCATCAATATCTGACGGATCTTCGCTCCCTGCGACCCGCCTCCCAACAAAATCAAATTCACATCAGGATTCACACTCGCCACCTTGACAAACGCCTTCGCCAAAACATCCACGCCGTAAATTAACTCCCATGTGCGACTGCAAAACAGTGTGATTGATTTACGATTTACGATTGGCGATTTACGACTTTTGACCTTCGACTTTTGACCTGTAACCTTTGGATGAAAATGCTCCAAATCAATCCCCCACGGAAACACTGTCGTCCGCTCAGGATTCATCCCCAACGCAATCGCCTTCTCTCGCGTCACATTCGCATCACTCGTAAAGAACGTGCTTCGTCGTAACGTGTATCTCGTAACCCAACGCATCCATGCGTTCTTATCTGCCTCCATCACCAAATCATATCCCCACGACATCGCCAGCAAATGACGAAACCCGCTCAAGGCGACGAGAAACGCACAATTCTGTATCGGACCCGCGTGGATCAAATCAGGCTTGATCTCTCTGGTCAAACGTCGAAGGTCAAAGGTCAAACGCGGCACATCCCGCCATCGGAACTCACGCTTTCCACCTGCCCATAGAATCTGCCGAACATTCGCAGGGACAGGACGATCCTCCGTTTGCCGAAGCGTCGCTTCCAATTGCAAAAAGAAAATTTCATGCTTCGTCTGTGACAACGAAAACAGAAACCGATAATCGTGAGGGGTGTAATTCTTTGAGAAATAAATGATCTTCAAAGTTTCACGTTCCAAGTTTCAGGCGTCAAGTTTTAGGTTACTATCGATTACAGCTGTTCCAATCAACAAATTATCTTTACGGTGTTCGAGATAAATTTCTTCATCAGACACTTTATAAGCCAAAAAATATTCCATCGATTCGTAACCATTCTCTCTGATCCATTGTCGGGCAGCATCTTCATGGCTTATATCACTTGGAATTCCTTCGAGAGCCATTACTACTCCTTCAGCAGGGAGAATCAAGGTAGGTATGTAATCAGCAATACCGCTTTCTCGAATTACAGTCATGGTTATGCTTCGGAATTCTGCAATATCCATTTTCCAATCTCCTCTCTCAAGATGCCACGCCGAGGTCAGTCCACCTCAACTCTTTACCCATCGGCATATCAATCAACGCCTTCGTCCCAATGACATTCTCAATCTGATCAGGTTTGATCGCGCCAACGGTAGCAGGACGCAACACATCAATCATGTCGCGCGTGAAGACCTCGCCCGCTTTGATCTCCCGCGCCGCGCGCAGACAGCGACGTTGCACAACGGCGGTATCAATCTCGTTCTCCGCGATAAATTTATCGGAGGAGCCGAGCGAACGTTCCAGCAGGCGCGTTTCTTCGACCATGCGCGCCCATTTAGCGGGATCCATCGCAAATTTATGGTCGGGACCTTCGCGGTCGTTGCTGTCCGTGAAGTGACGCTCGATGACGCGCGCGCCAAGCGTCACCGCCGCGAGAACGGGAGCGACCGCGTGCGTGTGATCGGAGAGTCCCAGAATCACATCGGGGAACATGGTTGCGTAGGTCTTCAACACGTTGATATGCAAATGGTCATAGTTGTTCGGGCTGGCGGTGTAATTGGTATTGCACTGCATCAGGACGAGTTGCTTGTTGATCTTCAATATCGCATGGACAGCCTTCTGCACTTCGCCAATCGTGGATGCGCCCGTAGCGATAAAGAACGGCTTGCCCTTGCTCGCCATACGTTCCAACGCCTCGATCCAATCAATTTCGCCAGAGCCAGCTTTGTAGACAGGCACATACTGGTCGAGGAAATCAATCGCATTGAAATCATACGGCGAGGAGAAATAATCAATGCCCGCTTTCTGACATTCCTCCATCAACGTCGTCGTCCACTCGAAGGGAATCGACGCGGCGCGATAGACCTCCGTCACAGATTTCTTCCACGTTGCCTGATGGCTGACCTGCGCGTTCATGCGCGAGAAGCCGTAATCCGAGACAATCTTCGGCGCGTCGAAGTTCTGGAATTTGGCGGCATCTGCCCCCGCCTCTTTCGCCAAGCGGATAAGCAGTTTCGCCCGTTCCAAATCGCCATCGTGATTCGCGGCAATGTCGGCGATGAAATAGGTGGGGTGGTTCAAACCGATCGTTCGATTTCCAAATTTGATTTCCATGTTGTTCTCCGAATAATTAAGCTGGTCACGTTACCAGACCTGACAGGTTTCCACAGAACTGTGATCGTCCAACTTCTGCGCCATTCGTAGAAGTCTGACGGGCAAGTGTCACAATAAAACCTGCCGGGTCTTTAGTTTTGGATTTCAGAAGTTCAAGAGGCATGAGTTTGTTAGTAATCTGCGCATGGGAATAATGGGTCTAGACTGGCTGTATTGGTTATTTTTTCAAGCATATCAATTCGCATGATAACTACATCACGACCTGATAGCCCATCTGGCTGATAATAATAAACTGTTGCAAATACTCCCTCGTTTAAAACTCCACCGAACACAATAGTCTTATTGTATCCAAACGTATTATGGAAACAACTCAGTTCAAACTCAACTCCATTTATACGGATAACATCTCCCGTATCATGTCCTCCTTCGGGTTCCTTATGCAGAACCTCAACATAGCCTTCTACAATTTTATATTCTCGATTCCTGTATGCGGAGGTCAACTCTGAGTATTGATTACTTAAATATCTGTATCGTTGATTTTCATCATTAAACCAACTAACACTAAATGTTAGAAATAATAACCCTGTAATAATGTAACGAGCAATAGAACGATTCTTGTCGTGAGTTCTGATATAAATTGCATACAACAAGAACCCAAAACTTGCAATAACTAAAAACACATCAAAATATAAGTTCCCTTTGGCTTCTCCAAATAGTTTCTGAGCCTTGTCAGTGAAAATAAATATTGTCATGTTATCTATCCTTGCTATTCACAATGAACTTAAACGAAATGGTAAGCCTAAAAATTATCTCCCAATCCTACCCAAGTGCGTATTCTGGAAAGCGTCTTCGTGCTTCAAGCCGTAAGCCGAGGATGCGGTCGAAGCTGGAGCGACCGAGAAGAAACTCCGAAGGAGTGG
>CASGHD010000189.1 GCA_949319575.1 uncultured Anaerolineales bacterium
CCACGTGCGAAATCTCGCGCCCTTCCCCTTCGCCAAAGAAGAACAAATCACCAAGTTGATACGGCGCTTCGACTGGGTTCGCGGCGTCGCACTGCATATCGGCATCGCGCGGAATTTCGATTCCCACCCAGCGGTGAAGCAATTGCGCGAAGCCCGAACAGTCAATGCCGTTGCCGCTAGACCCGCCCCAAAGATATGGAACGCCGATCATGCGTCCTGAATCGGATTCGAGTGTGACGCGTTTCTCTTCCACTGTTTGCGAGATGTCGCTTAACGCGCGCAGATGTTGCGACTCGACCCAGCCGACTCGGTTCGCGCGGACTTTCGACCAACCATCCCGCGTCTCTTCGACGGTGAGGCTTGTTCCGCTTACGACCCGCGTGATCACACCGCTGACGATGTTTGGCTCGGCGCGCAATTCGATGACGGGTGCAATCACGAGATGCGTAGACGCGGGAGCGAGTCCCTCGCTGAGATAGGGACGATATGCCCAGCCGAGATAACCATCCGTTTGGCGGACGTGGACCCACTTGTCTTGTTCTTCCAACACTTCGAGTTCAGCGCCGAAGGTCAACTCGCTGAGGAGAGGCACGCGGAACGTGGGGCTTTCGTGCAAGCCTGTTAGATTCGTCGCAACGTGGACGCGCTCGTTGCCGCCCGTGTGGAGAATGTGGACGGAAGCTGGATCAAGCCTCCACGTAGGGAAGAGGCGGGGCAGTTCATCCAATTGCGATTTGTGAAGGACGCGTCCGCTGAGAGTGAGGGAGTCGCTGGTTTGCGAATCAACTTTCACATCGAATACAGTGACGCGTTTATCGAGCGTTTTGGCGAAGTCATCGAGGATGTTTTGCATGGAGCGATTCTACCATCTGTGTTAATATGTGCGCTTGTTTGGGAGATTGAACAATGAAACTTTTCTGGGAACCGATCACACTTGATTTGCGGACGACCTTTCGCGTGGCGCATGGGGCGAGCGACCAGCGGCATAATGTGTTGGTGTATCTCGATGACGGCGTGGGCGAAGCGGCGGCGGTTCCATATTACGGCGAGACGCAAGAGGGGATTATCGAGTATTTGAAATCTGTGCCTGATTTGGGTGACGATCTTTTTGACATGGATGCGATTCTCGACAAGCGGCCTGCTGGCTCGCGCGCGGCGCGGTCTGCGATTGATGAGGCGTTGCATGATCTGTGGGGGAAGAAATTGAATCAGCCGTTGTATAAATTATTTGGATTGAATCCGCAAAACATTCCTCTCACATCGTTCACGATTGGGATGGATGAACCGCATGTGATGGCGGAGCAGGCGAAAGCATCGGGGCATCCGATTCTGAAGATCAAGTTGGGAGGGGAGGAGGATGAGGCGCGAGTCAAAGCTATTCGCGGCGCGACCAATTCAAAATTGAGAGTCGACGCGAACGCGGGGTGGAGTCGTGAGCGCGCGTTGCAGATCATCCCGCGCTTGGCGGAGTACGATCTGGAATTTATCGAACAGCCGCTGGCGGTGGATGATGTGGATGGCTACTTTTGGTTGAAAGATCAATTACGCGCTCAACGAATTGAGATTCCTATCTTTGCGGATGAAACGGCGAAGACTTCGCATGATGTTGCGAAACTTGCTGGCGCAATTGACGGCGTGGTGGTGAAGACGATGAAGAGCGAGGGGATTCGTGAAGCGTTGCGGATGATCCACACGGCGCGGGCGCACGATATGAGAATCATGTTGAGTTGCATGGTCGAGTCGTCGGTGGGAGTCACTGCCGCGGCGCATTTGGCTCCGCTGTGCGATTACGCCGATTTGGACGGACCGTTGTTGATCAAGAACGATCCATATCGCGGGGTGACGTATGATGGGGCGAAGATGCTTTTGCCAAGCAGCGCAGGGATTGGGGTGGAGCGAATCAAAAGTTCTTAGCCACAGATTGCGCGGATTATCACGGATTGTTTTTATATCGGCGCAAATCCGTGAAATCTGTGGCAGAAGAATTACTCAAACCATTTCTCGTCCAGCGACACCCACTCGTCGGATTGATCGGCGCGCTCCGCCCAGTTTTCTTTTCCAGTCCACGATTCGATTTGAATCGCATAGATCGAAGTGGCGCGCAATTCTTTGTCGGTGATCTCGCGGTATTCTTTTCCAGCGGTCATCGCGGGGAAATATTTTCCGATCAAGCCATATAACAATTGACGCGCTTCGGTGGGATCGTCCACCAGCCGCGCGGAGCCGAAGACGACCACACTGCGGAACTGAAGCGAGAACTCGAGCGCGACATTCGACGGCAGGAACTTCCCCAACTCGCTCGCCTCCAAGCTGACCTGCGGGTTGGCTTCCACATTCGAGCGGACTCGCCCCGCGACGTTGGAATGGAACACAATTTGATGATTCGCTTCGTCGTACCAGAACGTGGTGGGATTGATAAACGGCTGTCCGTTCTCAGAGGTGGCGATGTGTCCGATCTTTGCTTCACGCAGGAAAGCGCGAATCCAATCGTCATCTTTAGTGAGATGCGGGCGGCGTTGGAACGCGGTGGGAGGTTGGGAGATGTAATCGCGTGGCATGTTAGTTCAACGCCCGCTTGTAAATAACGATCTGCAAAAAGATAACAACGATTCCGCACGCGGCGGCGATGAGCCAGTTAACCCAACTATTCATGCCCAGCGCGTATTCCGCAAAGTAGACGGACGCGGTGAACGTCACGCCGCTGAGGATGGCGGCTTCACGCGCCTGATAAAAAGAGATGCTCGCCTTTTTATATTTTGGCGGGAGCGTGCGCGAGGTCCAGCGGAACGCCTTCGATATATCCTTGTTTTGTGAGATCATGAATTCTTTGAGTTGATTCATCGCCAGCATGGACTCGTGCCATGCCGCGCGCAGTCTTGCCAGTTGCACGATGGTGCTTGTGCCCATCAGCGTGAGCAGGAGGAAGATCCCGCTAAAGATGAATTTGACGCCTCGTGTGAAGAAATCCGCGTCGAAGAATTGGGTGCCAAAGATGGCGGCGATCAACGACCCGACGGCGATGAGGTAAAAGGAAGAGACTCGCGCGCGATCTTCATTCGCCTGCGCGGCGGTCTGCGCGATGTACTCGTATTCCTCGGTGAGAAATTGATCGGTGGCGATGGGTTGGGATTTTTGTTTTTGCATGTTACACGTTCACTGCCACTCACCCGCGCGAAAGACTGCCACGCGCGAGCCATCCGCTTTGATCCCATCAATATCCAATTGATCCGAGCCGATCATGAAATCGGTGTGGACGAGGGATTTGTTGCCGCCCGCCGCCGCGAATTCTTCCTCGGTCATGTCTTCGCCGCCGATGATGGTGTCGCGGTAGGAATTTCCGATGGCGATGTGACAGGATGCGTTCTCGTCGAAGAGCGTGTTGTAAAACAAAATCTTGCGCTGGCTGATGGGCGAACTGTTCGGCACGAGCGCGCACTCGCCGAGCCGCGCCGCGTTCTCGTCTGTCTCGATTAATTTCTTCAAGGTCTCTTCGCCCTTTTTCGCGGTGACTTTCACAATGCGCCCGTTTTCAAAAGTGAGGTTGAAATCTTCGATCAACACGCCGCCGTAGTTCAACGGCATGGTTGAGGAAACGACTCCGTCCACTTTATCTTTGTGCGGCGTGGTGAACACTTCCTCGGTGGGGAGGTTGGGTATGCCGGTGATTCCGTTTTTGAATTCCGCTTGCGCGCCCTGCCAGAGATGTTTTTCTGGCAAGCCGATGGTCAAGTCTGTGTTGGGACTGCGATAATGAAGCGCGCTGAATTTTTGCGCGTTCAAATAGTCGCGATACTTTTTGAGTTTCTCGACGTGCGCCTGCCACGCCGCGACTGGATCGGGTTCATAGATTCGACAACTGGCGAAGATCTCCGCCCATAACTTTTCCACCGCTTCTTTCGCAGGGACGGTTGGGAACACCTTCCGCGCCCACGCGGGTGAGGCGGTGGCAACCACGCACCAGTTGGTTGTATTCTCGTATTTGCGAAGCGGCTCAAACTTTTGCGCCGTCGCTTTGCGACTTTTCGCGATCAATTCGGGGTTGATGCCTGTGAGCAATTCGGGGTCGCTGGATTGGATGGCAAGCTCCGCGTCCATGCGTTCGTAGTATTCCTCATAACGAGTCAACATCCAATTCGGCACTTCGGTCAGCGACTCGGGGTCGGCGTGTTCAAAGCGGATGCGCGTGATGCGCTCATCGGTGTAGATCGGCTCGACGTAGATTGCCCCAGCCTTATACGCGCTTTCAGTCACCTTACGCATCAGCGGCGCGTCATCCAAGATTCCGCGCAGGATGAGGCGTTGTCCCTTGCGGAGGTTGAGTCCGATGCGCACGACAACGTCGGCGTATTTGGAAAGTAGTTCGTCGAATTCTTGTTCGGTCATGGGAGATTCCTTTTTCAACCGCTAATTTGAACCGCTAAGCCTTGTGTTGAGCTTGTCGAAACAACGCGAAGATCGCGAAGAAAATCTTTTTAAAAACTTTGCGTTCTTAGCGTTCTTTGCGGTTAAATTTTCCTGCTATTTGAACCGCCAAGCGCGCGAAGGTCGCGAAGAAAATCTTTTTAAGAACTTTGCGTCCTTAGCGTTCTTCGCGGTTAATTTTTTCTGCTATTTGAACCGCCAAGCGCGCGAAGGTCGCGAAGAAAATCTTTTTAAAAACTTTGCGTCCTTAGCGTTCTTCGCGGTTAAATTTTTCTGCTATTTCAACTGCCAAGCACGCGAAGATCGCGAAGAAAAACCTTTTAAATCTTTGCGTCCTTAGCGTTCTTCGCGGTTAATTTTTTCTGCTATTTGAACCGCTAAGCATGCGAAGATCGCGAAGAAAATCTTTTTAACTCACCTAACGGAATGTCATTCTGAGCGGAGCGAAGAATCTCTAACATTGCAGTAGAGACCCTTCGCTATCGCTCAGGGTGACATGCTTGATAGTGTAAAGATTTGAAAGTGTTAATGTGAATTTTTAAACCTTTGCGTTCTTTGCGTTCTTAGCGGTTAATTTTTCTGCTCGCAGTGCAACTGCTCGCAATCAGAGATTCCTACGCCTCGAACGCCCATTCACCGGAGCGCATCACAGGTTCGCGCGCGCCATCGTCTTTGATCCCGTCAATGTCTATGTGCGGCGAGCCGATCATGAAATCCACGTGGTTGAGGCTGACGTTACCTCCAGCGGCGATAAATTCTTCATCGGTCAACTCAGCCCCACCCGTGAGAGTGAAGCGGTAGGCGCGTCCGATGGCGATGTGACAGGATGCGTTCTCGTCGAAGAGTGTGTTGTAAAAAAGATGTCCGCGCCTGCCGATGGGTGAAGTCGCGTTGACCAGAGCC
>CASGHD010000190.1 GCA_949319575.1 uncultured Anaerolineales bacterium
TTTTGTCCTCCGTAACGCCATCAACATTTCTCGAACTTTCTGTTGGCTGTTGATTATCTTGACGCGCGATTTTCTTGGCAATTCGCGCGTCAAGAGCCGTTTTCGCGTTCTATTGATTATCCGACAACCGGCTCGATCAAACCATACGAGCCGTTGCGACGGCGATACAACACCTGGATCGCATTCCTCTCCGCGTTGAAGAAGATGAAAAAGTTGTTGTGCCCAAGCAGGCGCATCTGCTCGACCGCCTCGTCCTCGTCCATCGGCATGATGATGAACTTCTTTCGTTTTGCGATCAACGGCAGGAGTTCGCCGGTCTCATCCACAGGCATTTCTTCTTCTTCCACGACCTCTGCCGCCGAGCGCCCATCGCCGCGCCCGCGATGACGCTTCCCTTTGTAGCGCTCGATCTGCCGTTGCATCTTGTCTAATGCCGTATCGAAAGCGACATGCAACTCGTCGGATCGTTCCTCCGTTCGCAACATGAACCCTTTTCCACGCACGGTCATTTGCGCCACTTGCCGGTCGCTCGCCTGCCGCGCGGTTTTTATGTGCGACAACTCAACGTACACTTCCTCTATATCCTGAAGGAGCCGCTCAAGTTTGGCAGACTTCTTTTCAACATACTCGCGGGTGTTATCGGTCAAACGCATGTTTCGAGCCTGAACATCGATCTTGCTTGTCATGACAGACCTCCTGAAAATATTTTATCAATCACGCTTACGCATGATTGTCAAACGCGATTCAGATCGTGATGCGAAAGCGCGCGCGCGATCGTCAGCGCATACACCTCCGCTGCGCCCGCAGACAGCGCCGCCTCGGCGCAGGCTGAGATGGTCGAACCGGTCGTCGCCACGTCGTCCATCAACAGGACGGATTTCCGCTTCACTTCCGACGGGTCAGCCTGAAACGCCGCGCGGACATTTTCTCTTCGTTCAGCCGCCGTCAACCCAACCTGCGAGCGCGTCTCGCGGACCTTTCTCCCTCCATGTGGCGCGTACGAAATGCCAAGTTCATACGCGAGCGGGCGCGCAACGAGCGCAACTTGATTATATCCCCGCTCTTGCAAACGAGCCTTCCCCAACGGGATCGGGATCAATACTTCCACCTTCCACTTTAGCATTCGCACAAATTCGACCATGTCAACTGCGATCGCATCTGCCAGCCCGATGTTGCGGCGATACTTGATGGCGCGGAGCGCGTTCTGCACCGGCGAATCAAAAACCGCCCATGAACGCATCATTCGATACGCGGGCGGGTTTGCTGTGCATTTCTCGCATCGTTCAGCCCCTTTCGTCGGTATTCCGCATTTATCACAAAACGGCTTGTCGATTCTCGGAACGCGCTTTCGGCAATCAGCGCACCAGCGCGAACCGGGCGTTCCGCATCCTCCGCACACCGGCGGGAAGAGCAGGTCCAACCCGCTCCAGGTCCATCGGTAGAGGCGATACGACCAGGGTATTCGTTTCAAAGCAAATGAATATCGCTACAAGGTTGCGAAAATATTTAACGCCGCCGGAGTAAGAATAATGATCATAATGGACGGGAAGATCAACAGCGCCATGGGAATGATCATTTTCACAGGCGCCTTATGAGCCGCCTCTTCCGCAATCTGGCGTCGCTTGACGCGCATTTGATCCGATTGAATTCTCAACACGCGCGCCATGCTTACGCCCAACATTTCACTTTGAATGATCGCCGCCACAAAACTCGACACCTCGGGGATCCCGAGACGGTCCCCCATGGTTTTCAACGCTTCGCGGCGGGTCTTACCCAATTGCACTTCGCGGATGGTGCGCGCGAACGCCAAAGAAAGTTCGTTCTCCCATTTCTCGGTCACTTTTGCCATGGCGGCATCAAAGCCCAAGCCTGCCTCCACGCAGATCGTCAGCAAATCCAGGGCATCGGGCATTGCTTTTCGCACTTCCGTTTGCCGCCGCGTGATTCGACTCGTCACAATCAGGTGAGGCAGAAAAAAACCTCCAAAGATCGAGCCGCCAATGTAGAGAAAGTTATTTGTTGGGTTTGGCGCCGGGTTTAAAGCCACCACCGTAACCATGAACCCGCCCAGCACAACGGCAAGAATAAAGCGAATTGCCAAAAACGTGGGCGCGTCCACGGGCCAGGGGTTGCCTGCCAGTTCAAGATTACGGGCGGTATCCTGGATCATCTTTTGAGGCGTAAAGCGGGCTGAAAACTCGCCCAACCGCCTCACCGCCGGGATGAGCACCCGTTCGCTGAAATTCTGAGAAAGCTCAATCTCCTCAAGCGATGCCACTTCGCCGCGCTGAATAAATTCCGAGAGCCGATCCTGCAATGGGTCGTCCGATTGTCCCTGCGCAGAAGCGTTTGCCCGGATGCTAAAGAGCACCACGGCAAGAATTACTAATAAGACAACGCCGCCGAAGATTAACAATCCGATGCTCATATCACACCTCGATATCCGCGATCTTCATCATGATGAAATAACCGAGCGCGATCATGCCGACGATGACCGCCACGGCAACAATTCCACATAACGGTTGGGGTAGCCCTCCGCGATCGTCAAAAAAACCTGCCAGATAAGTTGGGCTAACAAACCAAAGCGCCAGGCTTAGGAAAACCGGTATCATCGACAAAATGGCTCCGGAGGTACGCACAGATGCGGTTAACACGCGTATCTCTCCCTTAATGCGCACGCGTTCGCGAATGGTAAAGGAGATGGTATCGAGGATTTCGGAAAGGTTACCGCCGACTTCCCGCTGAACATTGATCGCCGTAATCACGAAATCAAGGTCGTCGCTGGGAATACGGCGGAGCATATTGTCGAGGGCTTTCTCCTGTGGGATGCCGATCTGCATTTCCTGCACCAACCGTCGGAATTCATCGGAGATCGGCGCTGGGAGTTCCCGGCTCACCGCTTCCATGGCTTGCATGGTCGAGTATCCCGCGCGCAAGCCGTTCACCATCAGGTTCAGCATATCAGAAAGTTGATCGTTGAACCTGTAGAGCCGCTGAGTTTTCTGTCGTTTAACGTAAAATCTCGGCAGGAAGAATCCGATAATTCCGCCAATGACAGCTGATATCCAGATTGTCTGGATGAAATAACCAATCGCGCCCACGACAATGGTCGAGATAAAGATCAACGCATAATATTCAGATACCTTAAATTTGAGATCGGCGCGCGCCAATTCACGCGCAACCTGGTCGCCCCAGGAAGATTTCGCAACCCGCCGATTTAACCATTCGGTAACTGCCGCGCCGCGCGGCGCGTCTTCAACACGAAGTTTATCGTCTTCAAGGAATTGACCCAGGCGCTCTTCCACTAACGACCGGTCGCTGACAACCGTAATGACCGCGCCAACAATGAGGAGCACGAGGAGTAGGAGACCCCCTCCAAGTAATATGACGGGATTCATTGAACATGCACCTGCAAAAGCGACCTAGTAACGTCGTCTTTCGCCAATACCAAAAATCGATGGGGGTAAATTAATGCCCGACGCTTCGATTTTATCCATAAATTTAGGGCGCAAACCGGTTGGGCGCAACCGCCCAACAATTTGGCTATTCTCGATCCCAGTTTGTTCGAACACAAAGATATCGGTCATAGTGATCACATCGCCTTCCATACCGCTAACTTCAGTGATGTTGGTGACTTTTCTTGTGCCATCGCGCATACGTTCCTGGTGGCAAATTACATCCACCGCAGAGGCAATCTGCTCACGGATGGCGCGCGAGGGGAGTTCCATGCCAGCCATCAGGGTCATCGTTTCAAGACGGGAGAGGGTGTCCCGCGGGCTGTTCGAGTGCAAGGTGGTCATGGAACCGTCGTGACCCGTGTTCATCGCCTGCAACATGTCCAGCGCCGCCTCATCGCGGATCTCCCCCACCACGATGCGGTCGGGGCGCATACGCAACGCATTGATTACCAACTGCCGGATTGTAATCTCGCCGCGCCCTTCGATGTTGGGTGGCTTCGATTCAAGCGTGACCACATGTTCCTGGCGAAGCTGTAACTCGGCGGCATTTTCGATGGTCAAGATGCGCTCGTCCGCAGGGATGAAACTGGACAACACGTTCAAGAGTGTTGTTTTCCCAGAGCCTGTGCCTCCGGAAATCACCACGTTCAATCTGGATTCTACGCATGCCTTTAAGAACTGCACGCCTTCCGCCGATAACGACCCATACGTGATGAGTTGCTCCACAGTAATTGGATTCTTGGAGAATTTACGGATGGTCAGGACCGGTCCAACGAGAGAGATTGGAGGAATTACGGCGTTGACACGGGAGCCATCCGGCAAACGCGCATCCACGTACGGGCTTGATTCGTCAATGCGCCGCCCCAGGGGCGCCACAATGCGATCGATGATTCTCATCACATGGTCGTTATTCTCAAACGTCACCGGCACGCGGTGGATCTTCCCTTTGCGCTCGATATATAGATTTTTCGCGCCGTTCACCATCACTTCTGTAATGGTTTCATCTTCCAACAATGTTTGCAACGGACCAAAGCCGAGGATTTCCGCTGTGATCTGCTCGAACAAACGGGCTTTTTCGGGCCGCGAGAGAACGATATTTTCTTCCGCCAGAATTTGCTCGAACAAATCCTGGATCGTTTTGCGAACGTCCTCGGTCCGCGAGATATCCATGGTTGGGTCGAGCTCGGAGAGTAATTTATTCTGCACGCGGGTTTTTAAATCGAAATATGTGCCAGCCTGCGGAGAAGTGATTGGCGCGTTCACACGCCTTGCCTGCAAGGAAGCCAGCTTTGAGCTATCACCACCCCCTTGATTGGTGGATGACTGCCCTCCGCCGGACGATCCCGCCTGCCCTTGTTCAATTCTTTTTAATAGAGACATGTTTATCTCCTGAAATCATTCCTTATCGCCTGGCAACCCGATCCGATTCACCGTTGGCTTCGAGATCGGCAACGCGCGCGCGGACGTTTTCCGCCAGGGAAAGAATTCCCCGGGATGCCGGTTGATTTTTGGCGTCCAGAACAAACGGAACACCGCGATTCACCGCCTTCGTTGCCACCTGCTCGTCCAGTGGAATGACTGTCGCAACCGGTTGTTTTAGGTTGTCAGCCACGCGGTCCGGCGTGATATTAATCCGTTTGTCGAAGCGATTCATCACAAAAATTATCCTTTCACGATCGACGCCCATTGTTTGAAGCAGATCCAAAAACAGACGGCAGTTCTTAACGGAAGGTATATCCTGAGATGTGACAAGAACGATGATATCGCTTATATCAAGGATGGAAAGAATATGGTCGGTCAGGTAGGGCGATGTATCAACCACTACATACGGATAAAGTTTTTGCAGATATTCGAGCACCCTCGACAACTGCTCGCCGGTGACCTTTTCTGCATGTTCAGGACGACTGGGGGCGGCAAGGATATGCAAGCCCGACGCCGCATGTTTCACCATGACTTCTTCAACGATCTCCGGGTCCAGTTCATCGGCGCGGGGAGCTAGGTCGGCAATCGTATTCTTGCCCTGTTCATTGACGAACACAGCCACATCTCCAAACTGAAGGTTTGCGTCTACCAAAGCGGCGCGAGTATCCTCGTTATTTAGAGTGAGGGCAAGGTTTACGGCAATGGTAGTGCAACCAACCCCGCCTTTAGGGCTATATATCGTCACAATTTTTCCCTTGGTGCCATAGGAGTAATTTGCCCCACCCATCGCCCCCATGGCAGGCGCTACTTGCGTTTGGGCGGCTTTCGCTTTCTCGTTCAGCGCCATCGCGCCAGCCCGGCGAATCGCGGATATTAACTCATCCCCCATGGGGGGCTTCGTGAGAAAATCGCGCGCCCCGGCAAGCATAGCCCGACGCATATAATTTTGATCGCTTTGAACCGAGAGGATGACCACCTGCACAGCCGGCTGTTTGGCTCGAATCGCTTCCGTAGCGGCAATCCCATCCATATCCGGCATGTTGATGTCCATCAAAACTACATCTGGCTGCACTTCCAAGGATGTCTGAATTGCCTCTTTGCCGGTTCTCGCAACGCCAACGACCTCAACGTCCGACTCAAACTGCAAAAGCTTCCGAACATTCTCTCGTGTTTCGGAAATATCATCAACGATCAAGACTTTTATTTTGTCGCCCGGTGCCATGAAGGATCAACCTCTACTGTTTGACTGTTTACAATACGCTTAAGGTTCAGCAGTTACGGTATCGTTAGGTAACACAGGCGGGGTCAAGATATCAACCCTGGGTCCTGTCGTAAAGTTGAGCTTTGCAGGAGGAGAAATACCGTACTTCGTTAACAAGTTGGTCAACGTTGCCGCCTGGGTCTCGATCCGGGATGTATCACTCGGGTTGCGCAAGGTCATGGTGATCATCGCTCCGTTATACACCAGGTAATTCAAATAAATTGAATCCTGAGGGTCAACCATGATCGTAATAATATCCGGCGCTGCCTGTGCCTGTGCCTGTGCCGGAGATGGGGTGGCATTCGGGTCTGCCGAGGGAGCCGCCAATGTGAAATTGCCAAGTTTCATCACAACTTTATCCTGCAAGATCACTTGACAAACCATGCGCGGACGCTGTACCTCCGATGGAATCGCATAAAATGGCTGTTGAAACGTTTGGTCAAGTTCTACGCGCCCCTGAGTTGAGCCTTCTCCGCCAGAAACCGCGGCGGCGGATAGAACAGGCAAGGCATCGGGAGGAAACCCCGTGCCCGTAACAACAGACGTGCGATTGGGCAGAATCGTTTGAAATGTTTGGTCAATATCAATAAATAGCAGGCAGGCATTGACGTTGACATGAGCGCCATCATTGATTCCATAGCCAGCGGCGGCAAGACGGTTCGTCGGAATCGTAACCGCCACCATACCTGTTGGAATTTGAACCGCCCAAGCCGGGCCCGAAATTTCAACCGGTTTTGACCCCACCATGGAGGATGTGATCACAACGCCTTGTTCAAGTGTAAAACGAGCGGTCTGCCCCACCAAATTTGCCTCTTCCCCTGCTGTATACATCACTTCTGCGACATTCGCCGAGGGAAGGGCAAATTTGCCGAGCAAATCGGCTGTGATCTCAGCGCCTTGGGGAATGTTTTGAGCGGCATAGTAGATTTCCGTCACCGCCGTTTGGGTCTCTGGTTGCTGTGTGGGAGGAGCGAACAATTTCAGGGCAACAAACACAACACCCAACCCCACTATAAGGATCAATACAACGAAGATTAGTAATCGTCCGCGACGCATATTTCAGATCTCCTCTCTTGACTATCCATCAGTCAAGTTGATTTGTCCATCTATCCTGTGATTATACAGCATAAATATGAGGCAATAATGGCAAATTAGTAAAAAAGTAGGACTCTGCCAGTGGCAGAGTCCTATTTTTTTGGGGTCAGAGTGATGGTTACGGCAGGGAGTTGTTGATGCTGGAGAAGGTGTTGCCGATCTTGGGTCCGAGCAAATTCATGACCGCAATGACCACGATCGCCACGAGAGCAATGATGATGGCATACTCAACCAAGCCTTGACCTTTTTCTTTGGGTGCGAATAACATGATGAAATCTCCTTTGAACCTAAAATATTGTTTTCCTGAGATAGCTCTCAGGGTTGACATCATTTTATCCAGAAAGAAGTAAAAATCAAGATTGGGAAGGTCTAAAACGCTTACAATCCTGTTATCTTCTCCTAACGACTTTGAAATCTACGATCGCGCCGAAACCGCAAAAGAAACGCGCGCACCTTTGCCCGGAGAACTGTCGATCTCGAAATTTCCACCCAACATTTCAGCCCGCTCGCGAATCAATTTCAGCCCAAGGCTGTTATTCTGAAGCGCGCTGTCTGGATCAAACCCTTTGCCATTATCGTCGATGCTAACGCGGATTCGATCCTCGCCCAAGTCAATCAACACCTTCACCTGGGTTGCCTGCCCGTGACGGGCAGAGTTCCCGAGTAATTCTTGAATCGCGCGGAATAACATGACTTCGAGGTAGGGTTGCAGGCGACGTTCATTGCCGGTTACGGTGATGGTCACATCAATCCCTGTCTGTTCCCGGAAGGCATCGGCATAACGTCGGAGCGTGGGGACCAAGCCCAGGTCATCCAACATCATCGGGCGCAACTCAAAGATGAAATTTCTCACCTTCTGAAATGTGCCCATCGCGGATGATTTCAAATTATTCAATTCATCCCGAGCTTGGTTTATATCCAAATCCATCAGGCGCATGGCGATCTCGGTCTGAAGAATAAAATTCGAGAGGGCTTGGGCGGGACCGTCGTGTATCTGGCGCGACAGGCGCTGGCGCTCTGTTTCCTGCGCGTTGACCAGCATCTCGACGCTTGCCATGGGGCTTTTTGAAGTCGACCCGGACGAAGAAGCAGTCGCTCCGCCGCCTACGGTCATTGCGCTTGCCCGTTCAAGCGCTGATTTGAAGCGTTCGAGGTGCGTCTTTTCACTTTGGAGTTTTTCCAACTGCCCCCGCATCACAAATAGTCGTTGTTGGGCATCCAGGGCAGAATCGTACGCGTTTCGGATTTCCTGCTGTGGCATATTGTCCAACTGATTCTGAACCTGTTGCAGGTGAGTGGTAATTGCCGCGTTCCGCTGGGAAAGTTTGGATACTTCAACCTGACTCTGCTCGATCATCAAGGTAATCTCACGCAACGCGCGGATTGTTTCATCAAGTTCGGTCTGAATGTCCAACTCGCCGGCGGGCAATTCCATTTCCACAGACATAAAATTACTCCTGGGTTTTCTCTTGGTCGAATTGTAACTTAACCCAACCGCGCTTGAGGGCGTAGACGACTGCCTGGGTGCGGTCTTCGACGCCGAATTTGCGAAGGATCGAGGTGACGTGGTTTTTCACAGTCTGGTGACTGATCCCCAACATACCGGCAATTTCCTTGTTGCTCATGCCGCGCACGACACAACCGAGGACTTCCATTTCACGGTCAGACAGAGGATGGAACGGCGCGCCAGGCTCGCTATACGATCGACGCGTGCCTTCCATTTGCTCATCGATCCAGTGATCGAGTTCGCGCCGGTTGAACACGTTTCCACCGACCGCGTACCTGCCATCCGAAACGGCGCGTATCGTGCGCGCCAACACATCCGGTTCAATATCTTTTGCGCAATATCCTGCCGCGCCTGCGAGCATCGCGTGGATCGCCTGCTCGACATCGTCATATCCAGTAAGCAAAACAATGCGGGTTGGAATACGATCGGAAAACACACGATGCGTGACCTGCTGACCATTCAAGCCGGGCATGTTCACATCGAGGATCGCTACGTTGGGTTTTAGTGATCGGATCTGTTCAAGCGCGTCATTCCCATCGGAAGCTTGAGACAAAATTCGAAAATCCCGTTCCAGGGACAGCGCATCCACCACGCCCTGCCGAAATAACGGGTGGTCGTCTGCAACGATCAGAGTAATTTCATTCATAATTCAATCCCATGAGTAACTGTTCGTGGGAGTATAGCACAGGTGGAACATGCGGGCAATTTGACTGGTTTGCGCCTGCATTTCAATATCGTTTTAGCATTCATCGCTTCCATTTTAAGACCAGCATGTGTTCATCAGGCTTCGCAGATGATGAAGCTCCACCCGCGACAAAGAGTATTTCACGGTTTTCAATAAGCTCCTTATAAAAACCCGGAGGCACAATCAGGTACCCGACGGCTCGATCATTTAGATAAATTGCCAGGCTTGGTTCATCGCGGATGAACGGGATCACCCCCGGGTCCACCAGCCCGGCAAGGTCGACCAGCGGGTTTGAGACAAAGTATCCCATTGCGCCAATATCGTGCACGGCGAGGATTGCGTCGGGAGGTATATTTTGTTTCACCCATTCAGCCGTGGCAACCATTTCACTCTCCACCCAGAACACATCCTTGGCATTTTGCAACCCGCCAAGGATCAAGAAAAAAACCAATAACACCGCGACCAGAGTCTTCCAAAGAAATTTCAGGCGCGGATTCGATTTTGCGTTCAGCATAAAACCAGCCATACCCAACAACCCCCACAAATACAAGATTGGAAAAGCAGGGATGATGTAACGCCCATGTTGATATGGGGGCAATCGCAGAAAATAGATCAGGATGTATCCCACAAACCAGACGACGCCAGCCAGCGCGCCCCAATTTCGATTCCGAATTGCCCCGCCCACCCAAACCAACACACCGGGAAATAAAGCAATGAACGGGCTCGCAAAAATTGGAGCCAGATATTCCATCAGGCGATCTTTCAGCGGTTGACCAAGCCAGACCGTTTGATACTCCGCTTGTTTGGCATAGAACGTGTTCGGCATCGGGTTGCCGGAGAGCGCGAGATTGAACAATAGATACAGAAGGAACAATGCCCCAAAACCGATCAGCACGGACAAAGCCGATCTGCCGCGTGAGTTCCAATTGTTTTCAGTCAGGACGATCGTAAAAAGGATCGGACCCAGCAATGTCGCTCCATCGGGGCGGACCCACACGCTGAGACCTGCGAGCAAGCCCAACATTGAATATCGACGCGAATCACCAATGAGGGAGGTCAATACAAGAAAGATCAACAACGCGTGGAGCAGGGTTTCCATCCCGGAGGTTGCCGCCCAGGCGAGATGCCAGGCAAACGCAAAAAAGATCCCAATCCATGGGATGCGAGGCTGATAACCCGCCAACAATTTTCGCGCGCTGGCTTCGGCAAAAATGGCGAGCAGGGTCAACATGAGCCAGCCGAGGAAAAATGTCCAGCCATAAGGAGCAAGGCGGATCAAATATCCAATCGAGAGCAACAACGTCCAAAGCGGCGACGTGGAACCGGCAGATTGCTCGCCCAGTCGAAACGCCCATTCGCCATGTTCGGCGAAATTTCTGGCATAGGTCAAATGAATCCATGTGTCATCGAGTGGGAAGCCAACACGAATCATCATTGCGCCGATCAGCAGGTACAACCCTACGGCGATGAGCGAGGCGAACGCGACGATCACGCGCCAATCAAGGGGTCGCTTCAATGCGATAGAGGCGCGCGCCATCCACTTCTCCTACATAGAGAAAATTTGAATTCACCTGCGGGTCGTCGTACAAATCCTGGATCGCGTCGTACGTGCCATCCTCTTCGATGATTAGATATCGCGCGTCGAATTTTTCAGCAACGGCAAGGATGGTCGACTCATCCCCAAACGGCAACGCGACCGCCGACCGACCTGACACAATGAAATATCCCGGCGGATTGCGGACGATCACCACGTCGTTCGGGCTGATTCCATTTTCCTGAAACATTTCCTCCACCCCCGCATAGACGGCATCGTCCCGCGCCCAGCCGTCTGAGATCACGCGGAGATTCACGAGCCAGACCGTTATGAAAACAGCCAGCAAAACAATAATGCCTTGAAAAACAAGAGGAGCGCGCTCGTCCTGGAACTGACCACGCCTGCGCGCCCACGCGAGGACCGCATCCAACCCGACGGGAGCGGCTACCCACCACATGGGTTGAAACGCCGCGCCGGCATGGAAGAAACTCCCGCGCGGACCGGCAAACGCGAAGATGATCGTCATCACTGCAAACAGAATCACCCAGCCTGTCACCGCGATCTTCGTCCGCAATTCTTTTCGCAAGCCCCACAGCCCGATAATAATGAAGGGAAGGAGAAATATCTCGCCTTGCGCGCCAAACGTGATACCCAAATTGTCAGTGAACGCGGCGAGCCGATCTTGCAGAGCCGCGTCCCAGCCTGCTTGAAGGAATCCAACGCGAGTTAATGCCTCGGCTGGATAAATAAATGTCTGGTTGTAGTTTTCGAGCCAGAGCAAGCGCCCGCCGCCGGGGGCGAGGAAAGAGCCGAATAACGTGAAGTTTCGGTAGTGCCAGATGCCCATGGTGAGGAGGTAGCCGAGGAGGGCGAGGAAGCCGGCAATCAAAATTGCCTGGAGCCGTTGGGCAAATAAGTTGCGTATTACGCGCTGCGCGCTGATTATTGCGTATTGCGTGTTGAAGGTTTTCCACAATACTGTGAGGCCTGCCAAACCGAGCCAGAGCAGACCGTCACTGCGCGAGAGTGTCAACAAACCCGCGAGCGCGCCGAGGGCGAGGGGAATCCACTTTTCAGCGCGCGGGGCGAGGAGCAAAAATGTCGCGCCGAGGATCATGTAGATGGCGTAGTTGTCAGGGACGGGCATGAATGGCGCGTAGTACGCCGAGAAGATCGCCAGCAGGCCCGACACCATCGCGAGGCGGGTTTGGCGGGAAACGTCGAAGGCGAGACTCGCTGTCAGGAGGGGCACACAGGCTGAAAGGAGAATGAACGGAGCGCGTCCAGCCGAGTAGGTGGTGAGTCCTGTCATCCACATCCCCAGGGCGGAGACGATGGACGCGAGCGGCATCCAGTAGGTGTGCGAGGGATTCGGGAGCGAGCGCGGATCGCTGAGGTAATTCCAAATGTAGGGTTCGGTGAAGCCTTTGCCCTGCGCGAGTTGAATGCCGCCGGCGAAATAATAATCGGCGTCCATGTAACCCGGCAGGTTTTGATAACGCGAGACTGCGAATGGGACAGCCAAGCCAACGAGGAAGAGGGCAAGGTAGTGACGCCAGTTCATTTGCGAAGCCCTACCTGGTCGGACCACGTGCGCGGCGAGCGGACGGCAAACCAGCGCATCCAATACAGGGCAAGGATCGTTGTAGTGGGCGGAAGGATTGCGAGCAAATCTTTGTACGCGTAGGATGAGAAAACAAACGACGCGTAGTACAAACCATACGGAATTAGGAAGCCGCTCGCGAGCACGATGAAACCAACCAGGATCTGGCGGCGATTCCAGCGCTCGGAGACAAGCAGAAGAATCAAAACGAACGCGGGCATCAACGCCGCATGGTTGGAGGGGAAAATTGGGAAGCCGAGTAATGGGGTTGCGGCAAGCGAGAGGCACGCCACCCAGGCAATGCGGCGAAAATGCTCCCGCGCCGCGCGGAACATTTCGATGAAAACGATGACGAGCAAAACAGCGGAACTCATCGCCCCCCATGGAAGCCTCGAAGCGGGAAACCAAAATTCCAACACGGAGTTGAAATTCAATGCCGCGCCGCGATACCAATCCGAAAGTATGGCGCGGATATATGGGAGCAACCAGCCTGACTTCATTAGAAAAGATACAACGAGCAGGATGAAAAGGGTCATGGCGAAACCAGCCACTACCGCCCAACGTTTATTCGCAACGACGAGCACCATGATGAACAGAAAAAATAATGCCCCAACTTCCCATTGATAAGCGGCGAGGAAGAGCAACCCGCCCGCGAGTTCGTCATTGAACGAACGAAGCGCGAGCAGAATGGAAATGTAGATGAAGGTCAAAAAAATTGCCGGCGAGGCAGAGACCAGGGGCAGGAGACTGTAGTAACCGAACAACGAAAAAATAAAAAGACAAATGAGCATCCAACGCGGAGCCTGCCATTCAAGAAGGCGCAAGGTGAGCAACACGGTTCCGACCAGCGCGGCTTCGGCGAAGAGCATCCAAAACCCGCGCGCGATTGCAAAATCGCTGAAGACCGCCAGCGGCGCGTACAACAACACAATGTAAAACGGATCGTTCAGCACATACCCATACTCGCCCGCCGATGCGGTTCGCCCGTAGACCAACGACTGCGCGCGCTCGGCAACGGCTGTGCCATACGGCTCGATGCCCTCGAACATGAAGGCGCGCGCGCCGTTCCAGCGCAGGGAAAGCCACTCGCCGCCGGGCAGGGTTCGCGCAAGATAAATGTTCAATGCAAGCAACGCGGCGAGGGCAATGCAAAGCAAAACGAGGAAGCGGATATCCTCCCAACCCCATCCCTTGCGCATTTTGCGAATATCTTGAAATGACATGGGCTAAACAAAAACCTCAGCCACGGATTACACAAATCCTCACGGATTGGATTTTAAAAATTAGAGCAAATCCGTGAAACTTATACTGAGCACGTCGAAGTATCTGTGGCAAAGAATTTATTACTCCTTGATCACAAACCGAAAGATGGGGCGCGTGGGAGAATTGCGCGCGATTTCTTTGAAGCCCGCCTGCTCGAACGCGGATGCCAGCCCCGTAAACGCAAACGGAGGCGCGATTTTTTTATCCGCTTCCACAGGATACCCTTCGACGATTCTTCCGCCCTTCGATCTGACATATCCAACTGCGGCTTTCAACAACTCGACGTTGATTCCCTGCTTGCGGAATTTCTTCGCCACAAAGAAGCACGGCACCGACCAGACCTCCTGTTCGTCCACAGGCTTGAGGATTTTAGAATGCGCCAGTTTTTCATACGCCGAACGCGGCTCGACAGCCACCCAGCCGACTACATCGCCGCGCAAGTACGCGAGCAAGCCCGTGACCGTACCATCGTTCAATTGATTTTTGTGTAACTGTCGCGCTTCGTAGCCCTTGGCTTCCTCATAGGCTTTGCCGCGCAGTTTCCAATACATGCACCAGCATCCATCACAGGCGCCGTGAGAGCCGAAGAGTTCTTCGAGGTCGTTCCAGAGGTTTCGAGTGAGAGGGTGAAAGGAGAGATCGCTCATATCATAAATACCCGCTGGTAGTAGTCCCGCGCTCAATTCGCGGGACGTATCGAGACCAGCATGTTCAAGAATATTTTTTGTTACAAAAGTCCTCTACAGCGTGGTGGTCTCGATACGGTCTCGGCTAACGCCTCGACCTACTCGACCACCGAACTTCTCATGCCACAAGCACGTTCAACTTCTTCGGCAAAATTTCGTATTCAAAATCTTGAATCCATTCAATGAGAAGTTCGCCGTCGGTATGGGCTGGAGAGGGCGATTCAAGATGAAGCGAAATCTTTGTTGTGTTCACTTCGCGCATCCCGTCCATTTCAACATAACTGCCTTTATCTTCATTGAACGCGCGCGGCAGGGCTTGGAACAATCCCAGTCGCGTGGCGCGGTAGCCGAAGGCGAGAGTCAATTTCCCGTCAAACGGATCGGCATGAGGCGTCATAAAGAATCCGCCCGTGCGTCGTCCATTGCCGATGGAGATGAAAGAAAATTTTCCAGCGTATTCGCCATCGTCCCATTTAATTTTTCCCGTCCATTCGGGTTTGTCCATGATGCTCTGCACCGCCGCGACGAGATAGCGCGCCATGCCTTTGATCCATTGAATTTTTTCGTGCTTGAGCGTGACGTACGGTTCCAGCCCCGCGCCCGAGTTGTTGACAAAATATTTGTCGTTCATCCTGCCAAGGTCCATCGCGCGCGTTTTTCCATTTGCGATGACGCGCGCCGCTTCGTTGAGATCGGTCGGCAGACCCAGCGCGAAGGCGATGTCGTTCGCGGAACCCGTCGGCATGATTCCCAGCGGACCAATCGCTTCATTCGCAGTGGCGGCTTGCATCAAGCCATTTGCGACGTCGCCCACTGAGCCGTCCCCGCCCGCGACGATGATCGGCGAGAACTTTTCGCGCGCGGCTTGCGCGGCGAGCTCGACAAGTTGTCCCTTGCGCTCCGAGACAGCCAACTCAAATTTCACACCAGCGGCAGTCAGCGCGGCTTCCGCTTCTGCCCAGCGTTTCTGTGAGTTCCAACGATTCGAGTATGGATTCAGAATAACTTTTGCTGTCATGGTTATTTACCGCTAAGCTCGCTAAGTGCGCTAAGAAAATCTTTAAAACTTAGCGTTCTTCGCGCTCTTAGCGGTTTAAAGATTTGGTTCAGGGATATGGTATTTCAATTTTACCTGAATTCCAATTCTTGATTTGCGAGATCAGGACTGCAACGAAAATGACAACACAGCCAAAAATCTGAATCGGCAGGAGCGTTTGACTCAGCACGATCCAGCCCGCGAGGACGGCGAAGACCGCTTCGAGGCTGAGAATAAGCGCGGCGTCGGTGGGAGGCGTGTGTTTTTGTCCCCACACTTGAAGCGTGTACCCGATGCCGATCGAGATCGCGGCGCGGTAGAGGATCGCGCCGACGAGCGGAAGCGCGGTGAGGGGCGAAAGATTCTCAACGAAGAGTCCGCAGAGTAGGTTGATGAATCCGCTGATGAAGAAATGTCCCGCCGCGAACGAAACGGATTCAAATTTGGACGCGAACTTGCCCAGCACGACAAAATGCAACGCCCAAAACGTGGAGCCGATGACTTCGAGCGCGTCACCTCTTTGGACTTCAAATTTACCCGCCGTCGAAAGGAAGAACGCGCCCACCCCCGCAAGGACGACCGCCAGCAAGTCCACCCAGTGCGGCTTCTCGCGGAACATCAGCCATAACAAAAACGGAGTGAACACAACATAGAGACTCGTGAGAAATCCCGCGTTGGCAATCTTGGTATAAAAAAGCCCCACCTGCTGGAAGGCTGTCGCAAAAAATAAAATCACCCCTGCGATCAGCATCCACTTCCATTGTTCTTTAGGCAGCCACAGAGTCCACAGAGACCTTTGAGAATTTTTCTTTTTCTCTGTGTTCTCTGTGGCTAAGTTGGCTTTCGGGATGAACGGAATCAGAATCAACGCGGCGAGCATGAAACTCACGCCATTAAACAAATACGCGACGCCATACCGCGCCGCGACTCCCTGCGTGACGAATCCCGTCCCCCAGATGATGGCTACGATGAAGAGGAGTATGTCTGCTTTGAGGCGCATGAGAAAATTTGTATTATTATCCTTTTGCTGATGTGATTTATAATCTGAACACAGTTTATTATACAAAACTGTTTGTGTAAAAGTGAAATTTATGAACAAACAAAATTTTGACTTCCTGGGTTACTGCGACTCGCTAGAGAAAGTAATGCTGGCATGGCACGACCATGCTGCCCAAACTTTCAAACATTCTGGCAATTTAGGAAGCGCAAGAGAACATTTCATAGGCGAGATTCTTGACCGATTCCTACCAAGTAGTGTTGTAGTTTGAAACCTTTTTTGCGCAAGCGCCAGCCATGAATCCAAATCGTTCGCTGATCCACGGCATCGTGTGCGGAGTCCGCCTGGAAGATATCTCAGATCCGCTGATGCAAAATATCCGCTATTTGGATAAATTGATCGATGAATTCGCAAAGGGAAAAGCGATGGGGAAGATTCTTCGATAGCAACGTATCGTTCCCGGGAAACCATATATGAAATCCTACCGCAAAGAACTCTGGTTCAACCTCCCCTCCCGCCGCGGATTTGTCAACATCACGCCCGACGTGGAACTCGCCCTGCGCGAAAGCGGAGTCAAAGAGGGCATGGTTCTTGTGAACGCGAGTTTGTCACACATCCACCACCAGAACCACTACTGTATCTATTAGCCTTTGGCAACTTACGTATCTCTCCAGATATTTGCCCAGCTAAACTATCAATTCTAAATATCCCATTATCAACTTCAACACGAACTTTCAACATCTCAAGATTGCGCCTTTTAACCTTGCTGTAAAATGAAAGTGGCGGGACGGAAGCGCGCTATTCAAGGTAGCGCAAGTAAGTGAGCATTGGTTGATTGTTGCAGATTTGACCTCCAAGGATGGGTGTATTTCCGATAACAATCATCATCGAGAATATCGCTTTCTCTGCCTTGTACTGGCATTTCCGCAACGAGATGAAGGGCGTTGTCGAAATCAAGGATCGTCATGTCTCATTCCAAAACGTTTCAAAAGAACTTGAACGAGTGTTGCAGGAAAGCTGAACCTGGGTGAAATTCGAGCCTTAATCCGCAATTTCCAGTAAAATAGATAGTAAGAGGTTATCATGGCAGACTTGGTCGGGACACAGATAGATCGGTATCGTATTACGGAGCGTATTGACGAGGGCGGCATGGCGATCGTATACAAAGCCGTCACTACGCGGCTCGAATCTGAAGTGGCGATCAAAGTGATCCGTATCGAGCGGTTCGCGCCTGAGATCGTTCATAAGACATTGAAGCGATTCGAACGCGAGGCAAAGTCACTGGCGCAACTCACCCATCCTAACATCGTCGGTGTAATTGAATATGGCGAGTATGAGGGGAAACCTTATCTGGTGATGCAATATCTGCGCGGGGGATCGCTAAAAAAATTTCTGGGCAAGAAAATGCCCTGGCAGAATGCGGCGCGACTGCTCCTCCCTATCGCTCACGCGCTCGAATTTGCCCATAAGCACAACATTATCCATCGTGATGTAAAACCCTCGAATATCCTGTTGACCGAATCCGGCGAGCCCATGCTGGCTGATTTCGGTATTGCCAAGATCATCGAGGAAGATGTCACGATGGATCTTACAGGCACCCGCGCGACAATCGGCACGCCGGAATATATGTCACCTGAACAAGGGCTGGGCAAAGAGATCGATCTGCGCTCAGACATTTACTCCCTCGGCGTGGTATTTTATGAACTCATCACCGGGCAAAAGCCGTTTTTGGGCGATACGCCGATGGAAACGATATTCAAGCATGTGAACGAGCCTTTGCCCAAACCAACAACCTTTGTCCCCATCCTGCCTGCTTCGGTAGAGGCGGTGTTAGTCAAGGCGTTGTCAAAGAAAGCTGGCGAACGGTATTCCAGCGCTGGGGGTTTTGCGCGCGCATTGGAAGAACTAACCTGGGGATCGACCGGTCCCCAACCCATCCCTTCCGTTGCTCCGAATGAAACGAAAGCGCCAAGATATCCCACAGGGACGATGGATACCGTTGACCAGGATCGCACGGCAACAGATGATGCGCGTCCTTTCACACGTGGCACAAAAACTCAAGACAAAGTTGTGAAATCTCCCCAAAAGTCTTTCTGGTTGCAAGGGCTTGTTGGGGTGTTGATCATATTAGGCATTGTCTGCGTCGGCGTATTTTTTGCGTATGCATATACAAATGGAAATGACAACCAGAATCAGCCCGTTTCGACCGCAACAAGAGTATCAAATCCCACTTCTCCTTCAATTCCAACGAATCCCCCTACAGAACAAAAGATCACGGCATTGCAACCAACCCAGAGTTCGCAGAATCTCAGCCCAACCACGACCACGATTGACCTGGATTATTGTGACAAATCAAACGAAGATATCTGCGTCTATTCTGTAGGGCTACTCAATCAACAACTTATGATTACATTACAGGTTAGTCAATCGGGCATATCGAACATGTACATTACTATCAACAACGCCAAATATCTTTGCGAGCAAATCTCTGGATCGGCTAGCAAATACTATTGCACGGGTCCAAAGGTTAAATCGAATGCGTTAATTACCATGCAGGTTCGCCAACAGAATGATCAATTGATCGCCCAAGGAAATTTATTAATTCCACCTCTTGAGCCTCCTCCATCCACACAAAAACCTCCCCAGAACAATAATTATCCGTAGGAATTCCTTGCCGTTTGTAATTCGCTATGACACCTTTTGCCTTTGTGGACCTGGTTGGCGATGGATTCCAAGCGCTGTGGGAATATAAGATTATTATTGGGCTATTTAGCATAGAAATACTTGGGCTAGGCGGATTAGGGTTCTTGCTGTGGCGAAAGAAAAATGATTATCCATATAAAGGCGATACTTTTGCCTGGGTAGTAAGCGCAGGGATTGGCGTCTTCGTAGTATCGAGTTACGCGATTGTCGCCGTAGGCAGAATATGGACGCAGGCTCTGCCAATGCTGTCCAGTTTGCTATTGACGATCTCACTTGTTGGATTTGCGGGTTTTTTCTTGTCGGGCGCAATGAACGGTCATTTCCCCACTCTTCGACCGCTGTCAATTAGTTCTCTACTTATCATACTTCTCATCGTCACAATCAGACTGGCTTTTTTGAAACAGCTTGAATTTCCTCTATATTACGATTCGGCAGAACATTACCAAACGATATCTAGTCTCCAGAATCCAACTATTCCTCAACGCGGTTCTTGCGGATTTGAAACCCTAGACCCGAGTTGCTATTATCATCTTGGTTTTCACAGCCTTGTTGTTGTCATGAGTCAACAAGTCGGGGACGGATTCAGCATAGCACAACTCATGCTCGGTATAGGACATGTATTTTTGCTTTTATTCATTTTGAGTCTCTATCTACTTGTCAAGAGACTTGGCAATAATCGTCTAAATTCTGGCATGATCACCGTGATTTTTGCAGGTCTGGGATGGACAATGCCCTCTTTTGCCGTGAATTGGGGAAAGTATCCCGCAATTGCCTCATTGGCTGTTTCGCCTCTTGTCGTCTACTGGATCGTTACATCCCTAACGCCTAAGGTTAAATTCGATGGTAGAAGAATCATAGCGTTATGTATTTTAACTCTTGGCATGGCGCTGTTGCATAGCCGAAGCATCATCTATTTGTTTTGCGCGTTATGCGCCTTTGCCGTAATCTATTATCTTCGAAATAAAATCACCCAACAAGACTCTGCCTTCTTTCTTTATAATGAGTTCCTGATTATCTGGATCATTGCAATCCTTAATCCCGACTTTCAAGAAGCGATTTTGCCTTACTTTCGAGGGGCGGATTTGATCTTAACCTTGCTGGCTGTATTTTTAGGAACTCATGCTCTACTGACCCAGCACAAGCATTTGGTTTTAGCAGTTTTCGCATTTATTATATTTATCGCGATATTTTCGAGTATGCCTACGCCGAAATTTCTTGGCAGCCATACGGGAGGATATTTTTTGGATCGTCCATTTGTCCAACTATCCCTCTTTGCTCCTTTGGCGATAATAGTAGGAATTGGAGGGGCTGGCATCATAAACGATCTGCTTTTGCGTATTCAAGCCGAAGGAAAACGGCAATGGATTGCTCAATTGACTTTGATTACCCTCGCCATAACAACCGTATGTATTCGACCACCGGCTAGCTACCGACCCGACCCCTGTTGCATTTATATGAGAGTAGACGATCAATTCGTTATTGGGTGGCTTGCTAATCACGCGCCCAAACAGGCTATCGTACTTATCGCGGCGGATACCAGTTCTCCCAACGTCAAGACTCCCACCGATGCTGGAGTCTGGGTCACTCCATTAACAGGCATAAAAACGGAGAAATTTGATTTGGAATACGAATTTTCCGCCCCTGAGAATTTTGAGCAACTTTGTCGCGCGGACATTGCGTACATCTTTGCCAGCGCGGTAAACACGAGTTTCTCTATCGCCGAAATCGAAAAGCGGAAGGAATTTTATATTCCCACTATAATTCTTCCAGACACGCGCCTGTATCAGGTAAATTGCAACCTTTCCTAATTTTTGCGAGGCATTATGGAAAATCTTCTTGGTCAATCTCTCGGACGCTACCACATCCTCGAGCAACTCGGCGAGGGCGGGATGGCAATTGTGTACAAAGCCCACGACACACGCTTGGAACGTGACGTAGCCGTCAAAGTCATCCGCACCGAAAAGTTGACTATCGAAACGATGGGCAGGACTCTCAAACGCTTCGAGCGGGAAGCCAAGTCGCTGGCAAGGTTGACTCATCCCAACATCGTCCCCATCACGGACTATGGCGAGCACGACGAGAAACCCTACCTCGTCATGCCCTTTCTGCCCGGCGGGACGCTGAAACAACAGTTGGGCAAGCCGATTCCATGGGAGGAATCGATCCGCTTGTTGCTTCCCATCGCGCGCGCCTTGCATTATGCCCACGGGCAGGGAATCATTCACCGCGACGTCAAACCGTCCAATATTCTCATCACTCAATCCAGCGAACCGATGCTGACCGACTTCGGCGTTGCCAAGATTCTGCTCGACAACGAAGAGACCGCCGACCTGACCAGCACAGGCATGGGCGTGGGGACTCCTGAATACATGTCGCCTGAACAATTTCAAGGCAAAGGGGTAGATGCGCGCACGGATGTTTACTCGCTGGGCGTGGTGCTGTATGAAATGGTCACAGGGAGAAAACCGTATCAAGCCGATACGCCTGCGGCTGTGTTGATTAAGCAAGCCACGGAGCCGCTGCCGAGGCCTAAAAGATTCATCCGCGAATTACCAGACACTATGGAAAAGATCTTAATTAAGGCATTAGCAAAAAACAAAGAAGATCGTTTCAGCGCTATGGCTGATCTGGCATCGGCTTTCGGTAAGGCAGATCATCTTGATATGATTGTGTTAGAAAAAAAACCTGTTTCACATGATATAAAGCTGGATGAAAATAAAACCATCTTACAAATCACATCAACTACCGATGATTTTCGCGCAGTAACGCCTGCGGAAACACGCCCAAAAGATAAGAAGAAATCGGAGAAGCCAAAAAAGAAGACTTCATCGCGTTTTGTATATATTGTTGTTGACGATGGTGTCCCGCTATACCAAACTCTTCCTTCTTCCAATAACTGGAAAATCTGGTTGGAAAAGGGCGGCAAGGTTTCGATTGTCGAAACAACTGATTACGATAGAATAGGCAAATACGGACATTATATTTTTGTGTTCGACATGAAAGGCAATGAAGGATATGTGCCGGCAACAGCAATCAGTGTGAGAGAGCCTCTTTAATTTCCGCCTGCGTTCATGCCATGACCACCCTCCATCTCCTCCCTTCCAGCGGTCACCAAACTGCCGCAACCTTCAAACAAAATTCCCTTGCCATGCAAGATGAGGCGCAATCGCTTCGCCGCGCCATTCAATCCCTGTCAATGAGTTGGCAGGGCGGCGGGCAGGAACAGTTCAGCGCGCAAGCAAATGCGCTCTTGCGAAAACTTGAGGCGCAGGCTGACGCGCTCCAAATTCTGGCGAGCCGCCTTGAACGCGAGGTCACTGAATGGGAGCAGACCGACCAGCGCGGCGCGGCGGCGTTTCGCGGCGTTGGCGGAGACGCCTCGTTATTTATGGCTAATGTTCCACTCACAGGCGGACAAGCAGACAACGCCTTTTTTAGCCGGGCTACCATCCTGCCTGTGTTCACCGCGCTCACGGTTATACCATTCATTAGCGGGCTTCCCGCCTGGTTGAACTCCTTTCTCGAACGTTTCTTTCCCCCGCCAACGATCGCTTCGCCTTTCTCGAAAGAGGTCGAGGCGCCAATTGCGGAAGAGCCAGCCAAGACAACTCGATTGGGAGAACTGCTCAAAGAGACTGCGCCCGGCTCCCCGTCCGCGCAAGAAGCGGATTCTCCGTCGCCAGCGGATGGTTACGATATTTATTACGATATTCCGCCTCAGTCGCAGGGAAGACTGTACGGCAGCGCCGCCTGTCTGCCCACCTCCATAAGCATGGCGCTCGATTACTTTCACACTCAAGACTCCGCCAACCGCGCCGCCTCGCCCACTGACCTGATTGGTATGTTGGATCAGGGCGACGGCACGGAAGGCAGAGGCATTTCTCTGGACAAGATGAACGACGACCTCGCCGAACTTGGCTATCAAAGCGATGTCAGTTCGAGCGATATGGACGGTTTGACTGCCGCGCTCAAAGACGGTCCCGTGATCGTCAACTCGAAAGTGGGGCTGGTCAGCGCGCCCGCGCGCGACATTACGCCAAGCGGTTCTACCAACCATGCCATCCTCGTCAAAGCCATCAGCGCCGACTCGGTTTTGGTCAACGACCCATGGAGCGGCGCAGAAAAAGTGTTTTCTCGCGATACGTTCGAGAAGATTTGGAAAGGCGGCGGAAACTATATGACCATCGTCCGACCAGAGACGATACAATGAAACAGGAAACGGGTACTTTTCAGTTTGACCTCTCCCGCGCCGAATTATTCTGGCTGGCTGGCGCGTTTGGGATTTCATCCCTGCCCCTCCCCGATGCAACACTTGAAAGACTGACCCCTGACCAGCTCGAACAGCGACAAAAAGCCGGTCACGCCTCGCTCCTGACCCGCGGCCTGATTCGCCCCTCCCCGGGCTTTGGCTGGCAGGTTGAGCGACTCCCCGCCGCGCTAGTCCAGTGGATTTCCTCTGCCCAGTCCTTGCTCAAGCTAGAACGTCTCTCCAAAGACGGCTCCGCGCGCGCCCTTCATTTCTTCACTTCCGACGCTCAGGGTCTCTCACTTGAAATGGACGGCGAGACTGCCTGCTTCATTATTTACCAAACGCGACGTCTTCTACAAGATGCAATCATGCGTGGGCTGTCAATTCCTTCCAAAACAAAGAAAACTGCGAGCGTTCACAAGCTTCCCCAGCCTCTCGTCTTCTTTCCCACCGCATGGAAGGATGCCTCCCTCGCGGCGCGTATCCTGAAAGAACATGGTATAGACTCGAAGTCTGCCAAATCCGCGCTTGATTGGGCGGTCTCTATTGAATGGATCGCCGCATTGAGCAAGGTCAGAATCGAAGGGACAGGAAACGCCATCGCGGAGCAATTCGCGCTGTGTGGGGATGGCAAATCCACATGGGGCGGAAAAGATGATAGAAAATATGCGTCATTCGCGCATATCGTCTCAAAGACGATCAATGCTAAAATAGGCGAATTGCTGGAATAACATGGGAGACCTAAATGGCTGATCTAATTGGGAAATCTTTGGGACGTTATCACATCCTCGAACAACTTGGCGAGGGCGGCATGGCGACGGTGTACAAAGCCTACGACACGCGGCTTGAAACAGATGTGGCTGTCAAGGTCATCCGCACCGAGAATCTGGCGCCAAGCGCGCTTGAGCGGTCGCTCAAACGATTCGAGAGGGAGGCGAAAGCGCTGGCGCGGCTGACGCACCCCAACATCGTCAAAGTGACAGATTTTGGCGAGGATGAAGACAAGCCTTACCTCGTGATGGAATATCTGCCAGGCGGGACTCTCAAACAGAAATTGGGCAAACCCATACCGTGGAACGAATCTATTTCTATTTTGCTGCCTATCGCGCGCGCATTAGATTTTGCCCACCGCCAGAATATGATCCACCGCGACGTGAAACCCTCCAACATTCTCATCACCGCGGATGGAGAGCCGATGCTAACAGACTTCGGCATTGCCAAGATTCTCGATCTGGAGGAAACCGCCGATCTAACAGGAACAGGCATGGGAATAGGCACGCCCGAATACATGGCTCCCGAACAGTGGACCGGAAAGACCTCCGCTTTCTCCGACCAATATGCGTTAGGCGTGGTGTTCTATGAAATGCTGACTGGGCGCAAGCCGTATTCCGCCGACACCCCTGCCGCGATATTGCTCAAGCAAGCCACCGAGCCGTTGCCGAGACCAAGTCAGTTTACCCGCGATTTGCCAGAGAAAGTGGAAAAACTACTGCTCAAAGCGTTGACACGCAACCCTGAAGACCGTTATGCCAGCATGGCAGAGTTTGCAAAAGCGTTGGAGAGCGCGGCAAGCGGACAACAACCACCAGCCAGCGAACAGACGCCGAAACGTAAAACTACCTCGCCTCGCCCGAAGATGGAGGAGAAGAGCCGCGCTGAACCTATCGAAACGGAGAAAGCGCATGATACGCAAGCGACTGTTGATCAGCAGTGGGAAGACTCTGCACCGAAGAAAGAGACATCAGAGCCTCAATTACCCAGAACAGATGGGCGGATTGTATTATTCGTTTTAGGTTTGATCATTGTTTGCTTGATAATCTCCCTGACCTTCTCGATAGACAACTGGGGAACCCGAATCCCGACTTTTGCGCCGATTGTAATTATTGGTGTCATAATTATTTTGGCAATAATAATTATTCTAACTGATAAGTGATTAGTAATTCGAACAATAGCGTGGTTTCTATGACCTTCACTGCCGCTCCTTACTCTGAGGAAATCACAGATGCAGAAGGCGTTTCGATGCGCCTGGTGTCAGCGGGCGTGTTTACAATGGGCAGCGACGAAGGAAGTGACTATGAACAGCCCGTTCACCAAGTCTATCTGGATGCCTTCTACATGGACATCTACGAAGTGACCAACGCCGCCTACAAAGCCTGTGTAGAAGAGGGCGTTTGTACTCCACCGCACAATACCAGTTCCTCCATGCGCGATTCGTACTATGGTAATTCGGAATTTGACAATTACCCTGTTATTTATGTGGGCTGGAACCAAGCCAACGCGTATTGCGAATGGCGCGGAGCGAGTTTACCTACCGAAGCCCAATGGGAAAAAGCCGCACGGGGTACAGATGACCGCACCTATCCATGGGGCGAAGGGATCAGTTGTAATCAAGCCAATTACTATCATGGGAGGGAACATTGCGTCGACGACACGACTGAAGTTGGCAGTTATGAAAGCGGAAAGAGCCCCTATGGCATCTATGACTTGGCAGGCAATGTTTGGGAATGGGTCGCGGATTGGTACTCAGAAACGTATTACCAGAATTCGCCTTCTGAAAACCCTTCGGGACCAAGTTCAGGTCAATATCGCGTGCTGCGGGGCGGCTCGTGGAACTACAATGATTACGTCGCCCGTTCTGCGTATCGGAACTTCTATTCGCCTGATGACTTCATCTACGACGTTGGTTTCCGCTGTGCCCGCTCTATTCCTTGATTCTGTATTCTGCTCTCTGAATTTCGGGTTTTCTGAATCCCCTCCCGCCGAAGGCGGCGATTTTAAAAAATTCCCCACGACCCAATTTATCATTCAACCAATTTATGGCGGCCATAAGGATATGGCTCGAGGCAAGTTCGCTATCTGCCCCCCACAAATTTCAGCGCCACACCATTTCTTCCAAAAATAATCTCATCCCCCTCCTGCAAAGGATACGGTTCGCGCGCAGTAAGTTGATGTCCGTTCAGCCAGGTGCCGTTCACACTGCCCTGATCGGTGAGATACCATTTGCTTTTCTTTTGCTCCAACAAGGCGTGCTTGCGGGAGACAATTTTGCGCGCGTCGAGGGGGGTCAGGTCAATATCCACGAGAACGCCGCGCTTCACATCCCGGCGGCCAATGATGAGTGAAGTCGCATCCAGCGGGAAAACCTGCCCTGTCTCCGTTTCCAAAAACGCCTGCGATTTGATCTTGCGGGAAGGCGGCACGTCTTTCTCGAGGAGAAGCTGCAGCGTAAAGCCATCCAGCACACTGACATTTCCCAGCGTGGATTGGGGAGGTATCCGCACCTGCCCGCGCTCAGTCTTGACAACGAGGGTGTATTGTCCTTTTCCGTCCTTGTCCATCTCCAATGCCTGCGCTATGGAATTAGCCAACGAGTGATTGGGAATGTCCAACGGAAGAGCCAGATCAAAGCGGGTTTTTGAATCGGTTTCTACGGTGACAACGACGTGGGTCATGAGGAATATCTGTTACAGAGCAAAAGATTCAAGCCTTTTTTGCAGGGTTTGTTCGTTTACCGTCCACGCTTTGCCTACCGAAGCATCGTCTGTGCCGGGGAATTCGAACAGCCAGTTTCGTTTTGAACTGCCTAGAAACATTACCATCTGCTTTTCCATCGTTGCCATTTTTTGCATGTCTGTTTCAGCGCCTGCCGCCATGCGCAGGATCGTCCCGCGAATGGTCTGATGCGCCAAATCGTCAGCCAAATTTTGCGCGTCCAAGGTGGGAAGTCCAGCCTGTGATAGGATTTTTGAAATAGCGCCTGTTTTTTCGTTTCGCAGGGCATCTCCTAAAACGCCCGGTGTGATGTTCCATGTATGTTCCACCGCGCCGGTTTCCTTCTCCTTGTTTGCGTGGAAAGTGTCGCCCAGATAGGCTGGAAGCGACTTGTAGTCTCCGTGTTCCAACACATGCACAACGCCAGCCTGAATGGAATGTGACGTGAAATATTTTCCCTTTTGCACATGCACTGTCGCGCCGACTTGCTTATTGTCCCGCACGCGGCTGATTTGCAGAACATAGTCAAAACGGGCAAGAGGAAATAAAGCCTGTTCAAATCCGCTTTCAAGTATTGGGCTTCCCTTTTCAGAAATGGACGCCAAACCGCGCGCCAGCATCGAATGACTGGCGCTGGATAAACGGCTTTCGATCTGGGATTCAGTCAGATTGTCATATATCGATTCCAGTAATTGCCGTCCCATCTCCGGACGATTGATCAAGCCTAGCGCCATGGCAAGTTCTTCCAACCCCAGGCTGTACAATGTGAACGATTTTTCCGATTTGGTCATGGTTACCTCTGCGAATCTAAACTGCATTAACTGGGGTTCTTTGTATAACTGGGTCAAAAGCGCGATCTACTGTCTCGGCGGCTTTTCGAAATCTCTTCCCTGTGTCTTCGAGCAGCGAACCGCCTGATTTGACCATGGAATCTTTGACCCCCGAAGATTCTGCCGCTTCGTAGCCTATATCAATGGCTTTCTCGATCAGATAGGAACTTCCCCACCAGATTGCCACCCCCCCCGCGGCAACCGCGACGACCGGCGCTCCTGCCGTTGTAAGCAAGCCAACCGCCGCTGTGGTAACGGCATAAGCCGCGTATTGCGTAACTATGGTCTTTCCTGTAACAAAGAGCGCGTCAATGCTTAATGCCGCGGCTTTTTCGCTGCCTTTTTCATACTGCGCCCAATCCTCGCCTGCCTTATTGGTAAATTCCCATGCCGCCATTCCAACATCCAAGGCGCCCACCTTTCCGGCCTGTTTCAGCAGATGGCTGGGTAGGTTAGTAGCCTTAATATGAGTGAGGTTTTTCGAGACCCCTGCCATCTCCTTAAGACCTTGACCACCTTTGAAAATAACCTGTCCTGTGTAGGATGCACCTGTTGAAATTCCTCCGATCAGGCTAAATACCGCCAAGCCGCTTCCAATTGTTCCAATATCATCCACAAAATCCCTGATTTTCTCACTGAAATCCCACCAGTTAGCGCCAGATTTTTCGGGGTTGGCAATGGCTGAGACAGTTTTCCCAAACGCGGCATCGGTATCCTCCCACTCATTAACCTCATTTCCTACCCGCGTCGCTAATCGCTGAAGGTTAATAACCTCCTGCTGCAACGTATTGCTCGCTTTGCGAAGTTCGTTTGCATAGTGACCAGACCTGCCGCCCTGCCAGGCGCTGGAAATAGACCCCGCCAGATTCTTCAATTTGGACGGCAGGTTATCGAGTTCGCCCGCAGTCCGATTCAGCAAGCGCGCGGTTTCACGCACCGCCTCGGTGTCCATGTGAATGCGAGTCATTCTGCGATTCCTAGCTCCCATATGCTAATGTTAATCGCCAAAGCCATCATCCAGGCTTTCGTAAGTGGCGATCTCCACCGATAATTCGGATGCGATCTCGCCCAACTGCGCAACGATGGAGTTTATATGGCTGTCAAACTCTGCGTAATAGTCGAAATATTCATTGGCAGAATTTCCGATCCAATCGTGAGGTAATCCTTGGTTGGCGCGGCGCAGGGCTTCCGAGCGAGCGCGAATTTTGGATTGGATATCCAACAGGCTGCGCTGGGCGCGCAACATGGCGTCAACGTCCATGTGGAGAACGGTCATTTATGCGCTCCTGATCTTCCTGTAACAAGCGGAGTATGAATCAACATCGCCTTGTTACCGCTGACCCAGAAACCTCGCCCGGGCGGTAATTCCATGCGGCGGTATTGAAGCGGAACCGTATAGCCAAGCAATTCCACATCGTTCGTATCGCGGGATAAGCCAATCCCATTCTTGCTGGTCTTCAAACTCTGCACCAGTTTAGACATCATTTGTTGCGGGCGAAGTTCATCCGGTAAGCCTGCGCCGGCAATGATAACATCGTCCCGGCTGGATATCTTTAAGGCTAGATTACTCAATGCGGTGGAAAATGCCTCCCGACCCGGCTCGAAAGCCGCGCCCAGATCGTCGAGTAACAGCAGAACGCGCTTCTCTAGCCTGGCTGTGTGTTCGAAGGTCTCCATGAGTTCATTGATCGTCTTGACCGCCTCGGCAGAGGTTGTGGCTAGTTGCATCATATCTTTATTCAGTCCGTTGGGAACCGGGCGACGCGGTGAAATATAACGGATATCCCATTGGTCTGGCTGTTGGATGGAAACCGCGTTTGCCAGGCAGGCAAGGAAATTGCTCTTACCGCTGCGAGGCGGTCCTAATACCAACCATCGGGGAATTTCTCTCAACAGATCAATGGTGATTGGTTGGGCAGTTTCAAAGGACAGCCCCAGCGGGATCAACAGATCGTTCTCCTCTTTCTTAAATGAAGCGGTTTGTTCCATCAAGGCGTTCAAGGAAATTTCTGCGGGCAAGATACGGATCTGGAACGCTGAATCGCCGCGCCATTTCTTTGTCAGCGTTTGGCAGACGTCATCCAGGTCCATCTGAGAATCGCCCGCGTCAAGAGAAACGATGGGCTGGGCGATCTGGCATTCGAGCGGCTTCCCGTCCGCCCACAAACCGCGTCCCTCCGCTTGCACAGCCGGGATTGTCACGCGGCCGCCGATAGCGTCGGAATAATCGTCCCGATTAGTGAGGCGTAACACTACCTTGCGGGCAATGGATAGTTTATTGGGTAATTCGATGCGACGGTTTGTAGAAACGATCAGATGAATGCCCATGGCTTTACTTTTGATAAAAGGAGTTAGGCGATCCATGTGATCCGGGTAGGCGGACCGCAACTCATTAAAGTCGTGGATGAGCAGGAAGATATCCGCATCGCGAGATTGTCCTTTCTTTCCACGTCCCTTTTTCTCGGACCGGCGATTCATTTCATCGTCCAAGAATCGAAACAGACGATCCACCAGTTCGGGCGGATCTTTGGGCGTTATGACTGCGCCGCAGTGGGGCAGGGACTGAAAGGCTTTCAAGCGACCCTCAGCGCTAAATTCAAGAATATAAAATTGCGCTTCCTCAGGCGTGTTGGTCAAAGCAAGGGAAAGCAGAGTAGTTTCGAGACTCATGGACTTGCCGCTGGCAGGCCCGCCGATTACCCACAAATGCCCGTCCTGATCTTCGAAGTCAACGGTCAGAGGTTCCTGAATGCAGGCTTCGGTTGAATCGGTGTAACCAATCGGCGCGACCAGCCGGGCGCGTTCAGCCTTGCGATTCCAATTGCCGTTTTCAAAGGCGCGTTGGATGCCCGATTCTTGCAGCACCGTTTCGAGCGGAATATTCTTTTCCAGCGGCTCCAAGTAGATAGGCGGAGCGGCATCCACCTCGCTAGATAGTTCTTTCATAAGAGAGATCAGACAATCCTGCTCTACGGGGCGGTTCTGGTCTTTTTCTGCCGCGCTTTGTCGGCGCGCATTCGTAAAAATGGATTGCCATTTGCCATCGTCGCCGACCTGATAAATATGGAAGGTTTGTTCAATGCTTTCTTCGCGGTCAGGCATTGGAAACCCGGCATAGGCGGCTTGAAACTCGTAGACGTCGCCATCCATAGAGTGCAGGTAGCCTTGCCCGGTCCGTTCCACTTTGGGGAGGGAACGGTCAATCACGTACATCTCCTCCTGGCGCGCTACTTTGAGGGCGATGTGCCAGCCCACATTGTTCAACAGCCGATCCACTGCGGAGTTTACGTCCTGGTTGGCAAGCAGGAGATAGACGCCAAGCGATCGTCCAATTCTCACAAGTTTATCCAGCATTTCTGGCAGGCGCTGAAATTCGCTCATGCCGCGCGCGAACTCGTCCAATAAAAGCATCAAATGGGGAGTGGGGGTTTGCGGAAATTTTTCGTTGTAAGACCAGATGTTCGAGACTGTCGCCTCGGCAAAGCGCTTTTGCCGCCTATCAAATTCAGCCTGCAAGGCGTCTAGCCCGCGCTCTACAAGCTGCGGACTAAGGTTGGTTACCACGCCGACTACGTGAGGCAGGTCTTTGAGTACATTAAAAGCCGCGCCGCCCTTGAAATCCATGAAGAAAAAATTGAGCAGGCGCGGCGAATATTTCCAAGCCGCTGAAAGCGCCAGAGTTTTCATGAATTCGCTTTTGCCGCTCCCTGTTGTCCCGACGAGAATGGTGTGATAGGCGCCAATGCCCGCGAAATCCGGCGGGGGCGGCAAGATGTTCAAGATAACCGACTCCAGTTCCTTGCGCCCACTGCGAAGGCCGAAGGGAAATTGGAGTAATTCATCGCGATCCCTGGAACGCGTCCAGTTTTGCTTCAACCCTTCCAGCGTAATTTCCTTATTATCAACAAGTTCGGAGAGGCGGACGGTTTCGGGCAGGGCGCTGCTGCCTCCTCCACCGGAAATTTCCCAACCCGCGAGCGAGCGCGCTATGCGTTCGCAATCCAGTTGACTAGCGGGTTCCACTTGACCGCGTAATCGCTTTCCGCCGTCTTCTCCGGCAAAAGTTTCCGTATATTTAAATTCATCCTTAGTGACGTTAATTTTTGCGCGACATTCCCTCGGCCAGTTGCGCCCACCGACGAACATCAGATAAATATCCGCCTCCCGCCCCAATTCCGTTAACTGGCGAATATCCTCCGTGCGGCGAATGTCGCCTGAATCGTCTAGCAAGACAAAAATGGCAGTTTTGGCGGCGCGCTTCCTGACGCCCGGTTCCGATTTCCTGCGATTTTCAAACTCATTTATCAGCCATTCCACATTTTTGTCAATTGCCTGTGGGGTAAAGGCAAGCCTGCGGAGGCTTTCGCCTTGATAAATGGATCGAGTGTGAGGCGCCCACTTCAACCAACTCCAACGATCCTGAGCCTGCGGCGTATCGGCAAGCGCAATGATTTGAACATCCTGCGGGGAATGGTGAACGACGATATCGAGGATCAACCGCCGGGCAAATCCGTAGATCGCGCCTTCGCCTCGATCCTCTAATCCAATGCTTCCAACCTTGAGGAGATCTAGCAGAAGGGGAATATCGGAAACCTTCTGGTATTCCTCTGCGAGTCCACTCGCCAAGGGATTGAGCGGATCATCCGGATCGTATGATTTTGGGGGATTAACTTTAAAAGAGGCAGGTCCAATTCCCGTTCCCATACGAAGCGAGAGGAAGTCCCGGTCAGCCATACGCCGCCACCACAAACGTTTTTGGTGGCTGATGCCCAGTCCGGTCTGCGCCAGCCGCGGCAAGAGCGGATATTCCCGATCAAGCGCTTCGCGTTGTTGTTTTGCCAGCGCGTCAAGCCGTGTTCGTGTCTTTGCCAATTCGCGGCGATAATTCTGTTCGCGAACCTGCATTGCCTCGCGATATTTCTTGACTTGTTGTTTATGGGTAATGTAATTGGCGGCTGGCATACCCATGCCCACCAGTGGCATGATCAGAAAAAACCATGAATTCGAAGAGGAAGAGCCGGAAGCCGACATCACCGCCATCAGGCCGCCGTATGCGAACAACATTAGGACCGGTGGCAGGACCATTCCCAGCATGTTCAATTCTCCCGGCGCTTGCGGCGGGCGCGGCGGCGCGGGAATCTCCTCGGTCTGATTGGGTAATTCCCACGGCTCGCGCGCCTTGATCTGATAGATTCGACGCGGCAACGCGTTTACGTCGGTGCTTTTTTTTGTGCGGAGCGCTGAATCGACCAAGTAAGAATCCTTCCGTGTGCAGGTGGGCGCCCTACCAGATCATTCAGCGAGGCGGTCAAACCTGAAGATTGAGACGCCAACTTATCCCAGGCGTATTTTTCCTGGGATAAGTTTTATGTAAAAGTCAACGAAGGGGAGATTTACGCCAGCTTACTCGCCATCGACTCCCACTCGGTGATTTCATTGCTGAGGCGGGTATTGAGCACCTGCAAGTTCTCCAGCAGGGTAGTCATGGATGATTTCCATTGCTCGTATTCGCCAAAAAATTCTGTGGCAGAATTCCCAAGCCAGGCTGGTTGCAGACCATTCACCGAACTGGACATGCTTTGGAGCATGGACATCAATTGGGAATGCGTATTGGTCATGGAGTTCTGCGTGCCGCGGGCGGTCTCGACTTCCATGTGCAGTGTAGCCATTGAATTGTTCCTCCTGAATTAAGTGGATTGACGACTAAAACGATTATATAATAGAAGGGAAAAAAGTCAACGATTGTTTTAGGACAAAATTATGACAAATCTGGTCGGTCAATCTCTGGGACGTTATCACATTCTCGAACAACTCGGCGAGGGCGGCATGGCGACGGTGTACAAAGCCTACGACACCCGCCTCGAAACGGACGTGGCGGTGAAGGTCATCCGCACTGAGAATCTGACAATGGCTACGATGGAACGCGCCCTCAAACGCTTTGAGCGCGAGGCGAAAGCGTTGGCGCGGTTAACCCATCCCAACATCGTTAAGGTGACGGATTTCGGCGAGCACGATGATAAGCCCTATCTCGTGATGATCTATCTGCCCGGCGGAACATTGAAGCAGAGACTCGGCAAGCCCATCCCATGGCAGGCAACGGCGCGCCTGCTGATTCCGATTGCCGAAGCGTTGGACTTTGCTCACAGCCAAAACATGATCCACCGCGACGTGAAACCCTCCAACATCTTGCTCACCCAACGCGGGCAACCGATGCTGACCGACTTCGGCATTGCCAAGATTCTGGATTTGGAAGAAACTGCCGATCTCACAGGAACAGGCATGGGAATAGGCACGCCCGAATACATGGCGCCTGAACAGTGGACCGGAAAGACCTCCGCTTTCTCCGATCAATACGCATTGGGCGTGGTGTTGTATGAAATGCTGACCGGGCGCAAGCCGTATTCCGCCGACACGCCCGCCGCGATATTGCTCAAACAAGCCACCGAGCCGTTACCAAGACCAAGTCAGTTTACCCGCGACCTGCCCGAGAAAGTGGAAAAAATACTGCTGAAAGTCTTGGCTCGCAATCCCGAAGACCGTCATGCCGGCATGGCAGAGTTTGCAAAAGCGTTGGAGAGCGCGGCAAGCGGACAACAACCACCAGCCAGCGAACAGACGCCGAAACGTAAAACTACCTCGCCTCGCCCGAAGATAGAGGAGAAGAGCCGCCCTGAACCTATCGAAGCAGTGAACGCGCATGATACGCAAGCCACTGTTGATCAGCAGTGGGAAGACTTGACAGAGAAAGCGCCGCCTATCTCACACCTGCCCAGATCTGTGACGAACTCTCCCGATATTTTCGGATTTTGGCCGATTGAATTGATTGGCATGGGTGTTGTTATTCTAGGGTTAACAGTTGCTCTGATTGCTTCTTATTTGGGTTGGTAATTCGAATAATAGTGTAGATTCTTTCCAAATAGGGGCGTCTTTTGTTATAGCAACCATAACCAATCTTTCTCACCAAATGGTTTTTCAACACAAATATCCGCCCTTACCTTACAAGATACTTTGCTACAATTAGAAAGCTTCTACTCTCCCGCACCCGTCACATCATCCTGCATTGTTTTCACCGATTCTCTGTCCTGCCTTCTTGCAATAATCACGGAGATATTATCCCTTCCGCCGCTTTGGTTGGCGAGCGTCACCAGTTTATCCACGGCTTCCTGTGGTTCGAACTCGTTGGACGCCGCCCAAATAAACGATTCTGGGACGACGCCCCACAAGCCATCCGAACATAATAGAAGAATGTCATCTTGCTCGAAGGTTTCTGATTTCAATATGGGCATGATCGTCGGGCGGTTCGCGTTCAACGACATCGAAAGGTGGTTGCGCTTGCGGTGCCGGCGCGCCTGTTCGAGTGTCAACTTGCCTGCTCGCACCTGATCCATTACCCAACTTTGGTCAGCGCTGATTTGAGTAATCTCCTGCCCCCGTAAAAGATAGGCGCGGCTGTCGCCCACATTGATCACATCCACGCGGTCATTCGACAGAAACGTCGCCACAACCGTACTGCCCATGCCTTTGAGAGACGGATCGTCCGCGGCTCGCGCTCGGATGGCCTCGTGCGCTTTTTGCGCGCAGTGTTGCAGGGCTTGCGTTGCGTCCAGTGGAGGCTGAAACTGGGTGAACTCCTCGCGGAACGCTTCGATCACCAATCGGCTGGCGGTCTCGCCGCCATTATGCCCGCCCATCCCATCCGATATCACCAGCAAAGGCGGAATGGGTACCCCATCTTCGGGAAGAAGCACAGCCAGAGCGTCCTGATTCGACTTGCGCTTGCGCCCCACATCGCAAGCCGCGCCGATGAGAAAAGCGCCAAACAGGGTGGATGATGCCATGCCTATCCCTGACGCGTATCCATCGTGTCGTTTTCTCCGGTGGACGTGAAACCATCATAAGTTTTCTCATCCCCGGCGAGAATACGAGCGCTGGCTTCGAACTTCAATTTCACGCGCTTGCCTAGGCGGATCTCATCGCCATTTTGCAGTAGTATCTCCTGCCCGCCGACTTCATTATCATTGACAAAAGTTCCATACATCGGGCGTTTGGGTTTGCCTATCTTCTCGTCCATCTCTTCCACCTCGCTTAGGAACAAACCGCCGCTTCTTTCTTCGATCGTTGCGTGATGCCGCGAAACGGGGCTGTCCTTCGGGAAGATGATGTCGTTATCGGCTTTACGTCCCAGGGTGGTGCGCCGCTTCGTGATCTCGAATCGCTGATCGAGCATCGAAGAGTCGTCGCTGGAAGATACGGTTAACATACCCAGCGCGTCGGAACTCATCTCCCACGAGTCCATCGTGCGGTCCGAACCGCCCAGAAATTCATCCGTGGTAGCCTCGCCCAGCCCGCCTACTTTCTCGTCCCATTCTTTATTGCGTTGGTCTTCTTTACGCTTTCTGAGGATTGCCATCACGATCAGAAAGACGATCAAGGCGCCAATCAGAATGATTCCGCCGATGATGAAGAGGAGATAATCGGATGAAAAACCATCGCCTTCTTCTTCGACTATGGGCGGCGTGACTGTTGCCGCGCTTACCGTCACCTGACGCGTGGCACGCGCCAACTCGATCCCATCCGCGCCTAACGCGAGGGCGTCAATCGTCAGGCTACCTTTAGGATAAGCGTTGAAATCTACCTGCGCTTCGTAGGGAGTAGTGGTCACAGTTGCCACGGTCGCGCCGTTGATCATAAAATTGACCGACTGGATGGTTTCGCCCTGCCCAAATGTCTCCACTTTCAAATCAGTGATCCCGCTTACTTCCTGTCCTTCAGCGGGCTCGACAAAGGTTAGTCGCAACGGAAAATTAGGGAGTAGAAATCCGCGCGTGTCTGTATCTTGCGCGTTGAGATATTTTGCAGTCACGGCTAGCGTGTGCGAGCCGGGACCCGCAGTGGATTGGTATTTGATCGCGTACTGCGAACGCAATGTATCCGAAAGACGGATGAAAATGGCATCCAGTTGAGTCGTGTTGGGAGAATAGAAAAAGCGTCCGCCCGTATCCTGCGCAAGGCGTTGGAGCGATTGCTGGTCAACTTTACCTCCCATTCCAAGGGTGTAAAGAGGAGCGCGCGTCCCGCTTTCGGTGGCGAGGCGGATTACATCGTCTGCTGAATGGATACTACATACTCCGCCGTCGGCTTTCTCGTCCACGCCATCGGTGAACAGCACCACAGCCCGCCGCCCGGAGGGAACCGTAGCGGTCATCTGAACAGCCTGATACGCCGCATCATAGAGACAAGTTCCCGCGCCGCGTGTCGCGTCTACAAGTTCCAGTTCATCGCGCGCCGCGCGGTGATCGGTAGTGAAGTCAATGCGTGTCTTTGTGTCGTTATCGAACGTGACCACTGCCACGCGGTCGTCATTTCCCAGACCTGCGATGAAGTTGGACGCGGCAGATTTAGCCGCTTCGATGCCCGCGCCGTTCATGCTCCCACTGGTATCGAGCAGGAGCACCAGATTGATGGGCGCATCGGGCGCGAGGTCCGCGCTGAGAACCGTCACTTGTTGAGAATCTTCCGCGAGGGTAAAGGCGTCCGCCGCGAGGTCTTTGATCGGATTCCCCGTCGAATCAGCCACCGAAACGTAAGCCGTCACATCGTAGGCGATCTTTTCGTCTGAGGGCGCGCCTTCCACGTAGTGGATGACCGTATCTATGCTGGATTGCGCGAGAGCAGAATGCCCGTCGAACAGACCCGCGCCGATCAATACCAGCAGGATGGAAAATCCGCGCAAGAGATGATTTCGGAGTTGTGAAGCCATGTCTGCCTCCCCGTAGGGTAAGATTAATCTTGCCATACACATGTGATGTTTGTCCGTTGACGTTTGATTGCCCCCATTATATACTGAAAAGAAATTCATGTATTGAAATGCAATTCTGCGGGACTGGGATTGTTGTTATCGCGATGAATCGACGATGGGCTTTCGTTGCGCTTTACCTGCAACAGGAAATTAAGAAGCCTTTTTGAATTTTTCCTCTGGAGATACCTATATGACCATCATCCGCATGGAAACAGAACGAGTTGATGGAGTTGCGCGACAACTTGAACAAATCAACGCCGCCATTTCTCAAGAAATGGAAATTCTGGGCAATCGCATCCATTCCTTGAATTGGCAGGGAGAAGGCGCGGATCAGTTCCGCGCGGAATTCGATGCGCTGCTTCGTCAGGCATCAGATATCTATGAAGAAGGCATCCTATTAAGTCAGCGTGTGAAGCGAGAGGCACAGGAATGGGTGGCGGCTGACAGTTTGGGGGCGAGTCACTTTCGGGATTTGAAGCGTATTCTTGAAAATCTAAACCTGGTTATGGCCGGTGGCGGCGGAGTGACACTGGCAAGCGCGCAGATATTGGGAGCATCCACTAATGCCAATGCAGAATATCTTCAAGAGTATCGAAAGATGTCCTGGAAGGATAAGTTCAAAATAGAAAAGAAAATTCAAGATGAACTCTCGTCAACCCAAAAACAACTTGCCGAGATGAAATCGACGGACGAATTACAAACAGAGATAAACGCAATTGACGCGAAAATTGTCGAATTGGAAAGGAAAAAAGCAGAGGCGCAGAAAAAAGCGGACGCCCTACTGAACAAAGTTATTCCAGACTGGCCCCTGGAGCGCGATTCGGACGGCGTTCCGTGGCGCGTAAGGACTGATGATTACGAGGATGAAGTTGTAGAATATGATCGTCAGATTCAGGAATTGCAAACGCAGAAGCAGGCGTTGCAGGGCGATCTGAGTTCGCGTCAGCAATTGGAGGCTCATTTTGCCAAGTTGCAACAACAGCAAAACGCGCTCAATCAGGTAATTGGTGAAGGCGTGCCGTCAGATGGTCCCACTACGCCTAAGTGGCTGCACAATCAATTGGCTGGATGCACGAATTATGTGGCTGAAAAAAGGGACGTGTCGGATTTCGGCGGCGGACATCCGGGAGACGCATCCGATTGGAATAATCAAGCCGAGAGTGCCGGTTATGAATTTGGCGAACGTCCCGCCAAAGGAGCAATCATGGTTTTTGAGGGAGATAATAACGTAATGAGGGTAGACAAGGACGCCGGTCACGTAGCCTACGTTGAAAAAGTTGAAAAAGTGGATGGAGGTTACAAGGTGTCGGTCAGCCAGGCAGATACAAAATATGACAGCAAGGGAAATTTCGTGCGCGGAACGTATGTCAATAAACGCTCTTCAATGATCTTCGTAAAAGATGGCGCCAAAGGTGTTTCGTTTATTTACGGGAAACCGTGAAGGTTTCTTGAAAGGTTCAACAATGACGCAATTTATTCATGCCGTCGAAGGAAATACGTAATGGCGACTTTAATCGGGCATTCTCTTGGACGCTACCAAATCCTCGATCAACTCGGAGAGGGAGGGCTTTCAGGGGTAGGTTTTTGAAAAATAGCCTCTGAGTGTTCGGTAAAATAGTGTCGCCAAACACACCCAACAAACAGAGGCGCACTATTAATACCACGAAACCATTTCGCGACTGGCGTTCGATAGTTGAAAGACACACGGGACATCTGAGCAAGGCACAAATCACGGTCTTAGCCTTGTGGAGTTATGGCATTGTTTTAGCCAAGACGTGCGGACTTTCAAGCGTGGCTATGGCATTAGCCAGTGACTTTGGTGAAAAGGAAAGCAATTTCAGGCAGCGCTTGCGAGAATGGTGCTGGGATAAGCAAGACAAGCAAGGCAAAAAGCGTGTGGATTGGGAAGTGAGCCAGAGTTTTGTGCCCTTATTGAAGTGGATCTTGGCACTCTGGTCACCCAATCAGCAGAAACTGGTATTGGCGATGGATGCAAGCTCGCTGAAAAAGTTGTTTGTGGTGCTTTCGATCAGTGTGGTGTATCGTGGTTGTGCTATTCCGATCGCATGGACTATTTTGCGTGAAGGACAGAAAGGTTCTTGGAAAGAACCTTGGTTGAGGCTGTTCAAAGGTTTGCAGGGAACTACTCCTGAGAACTGGCTGGTCATTGTTGCCGCAGATCGTGGTTTATATGCTCATTGGCTCTATGAAGCCATCCAAAATTGTGGATGGCACCCCTTCCTGCGCATTAATCTGCGTAGCAAGTACCGCCCCAAAGGAGAGGCTGACTTCCGACCAATGGCTCAATTGCTACCCTCTCCTAATTCTGTCTGGTCAGGAAAAGTCACCTGTTTTGCGGTTAACTCAGTCGAAGGAACTCTTTTAGCTTGTTGGAGCGCCAAACATCTTGAACCTTGGATTATTTTGACCGACTTGCCTCCAGAAAATGCTTCAGCTGCATGGTATGGCATGCGGAGTTGGATTGAAGATAGTTTCAAAGACCTGAAAAGTGACGGATGGCAATGGCAAAACACGCGGATGTCTGATCCCAAGCGGGCGGCTCGTCTTTGGTTGGCTTTATCTGTCGCGACCCTTTGGGTTGTCAGTGTTGGTGGCGAACTCGATGCACAACTTCAAGAGAGTGACTTGTCCCGTTTACCGTTGACACATATTGCCCGCAAAACAAAAATTCACTCACGTACAGCACGAAAATTTAGTTGCTTTGCACGCGGCATGATTAATGTGCTCACTACCTTGATCAACCAACGTCCCATCTCTTTGGGTGTTTTGATCCCTGAGCCTTGGCCTTTAAAAACCTACCCCTGAAAGGAGAGGGAGGGATGGCAAATCAAAAGGAAGTTCTGATTATCATGTTTGAGAACATTGAGGAAAGTCAAAATGGCAACGTGGTTAATACCTATGTAAATTTGCAACGCAGTGTTTATAGCGGAAATTGAAATTACAGAAAGGAGCAAAATTATGGACAACGATCAAATACTCTCTTTTATCGAGTACGCGAAGAAAAACAATGCCGTCAGGATTAAATTAAGTAGCCTGAATTTATCAGAGTTGCCAAAGGAAATTTCCACACTCTCTAAATTAGAGGAGCTATTCTTATACAACAATCAACTTAGATCATTGCCAAAGGAGATGGAACATCTTGTTAATCTAGTTCATCTGGACTTACGCAATAATAAATTCGAATTCATTCCTGATGTAATAGCAAAACTCACAAAGCTCAAGACTCTGCGTATTAATGACAACAAAATAGACGCTAATGAACTTTTCCGTATTGGCTCTCTTACACATTTAGAAAAACTACACATCCGTAGTAACGGATTAAATGAGTTGCCTGTAGATATTGCTCATCTAGCAATGCTTGCCGAACTGGATATCAGCCACAACAATCTAAATAGCCTGCCTAATGAATTGAGCAAACTTGATAAGTTGACAACTTTATATATCGGAAACAATAAATTCTTGGAAATTCCTTTGCCTATTACCTACCTTCCCCAACTACGCGAGTTGCATTTTCAAAACAACTTGCTAAATTACATCCCGCCTGAAATTGGGCAAAATAACAACCTTGCCCTTCTTAATCTTGAAGGAAGTAAGTTGCTCCATGATTTTCCGATTGAATTTGCAATGCTCTCGAATTTATCGATTTTGAACTTGGGAAAATCTGGTTTAACCACTCTGCCAAAAACAATTTGTCAATTATTGAAATTGACGGAACTATATCTGCACCAAAACAGAATCGTAAGCCTGCCTCCAGACATTGGTAATCTAACCAACCTTGTAACACTTGATCTGGCTTCGAACGAGTTAACCGAATTGCCAGAAGACATACAACGGCTTACTGAGCTTAAGTATCTAGATCTGCGAGGCAACCCGCTTCCTATACCTCCAGAAATCTTAGAGAAAAGATATGAGCCCAAGATCATCATTAACTACTATATTGAACATGTCCGGTCACGTAATAAGCTACCGATAAACGAGGGCAAGCTTCTCTTTGTTGGTCAGGGGTCTGTTGGCAAAACATCTCTTGTTAATCGCCTCCTGTACAACACGTTTGAAAACAATCAAGGCAAAACGGAAGGAATTACTATTAATAGATGGCTTGTGGATGGTCAGGAGAAGCCAGATATTGAGTCGAAAATCCGCCTCAATATCTGGGATTTTGGAGGGCAAGAGATTATGCATGCCACGCACCGGTTCTTTCTTACCAAACGAAGTCTCTATTTACTAGTGCTGGACGCGCACCTAACTCAAGAAGAAAACCGTGTCGAATACTGGCTTAAGATTATTCAGTCGTTCGGTGGCAATTCTCCAGTTCTAATCATTGGCAATAAAATTGATCAGCATTCACTTGATATTGACAGAACCGGATTAAGGAAAAAATATTCAAACGTCATTGGTATCCTTGAAGTGTCTGCAGCCACAGGTACGGGAATTGAGGGACTCAAGATGGTCATAACTGATCAGGTCAACAACCTACCGCATATCCGCGATTTTCTCCCCAAATCCTGGTTTACCGTTAAAACCGAACTCGAAGAGTTGGGGCAAAAGTCTAATTTCATTACCATCGATGAATATCTCAAACTTTGTACTGAGAATGGTCTCAAGGATGAAATAAGTCAACGAACATTGATTGGCTTTCTACACGATCTTGGCGTGGTACTTTATTTTCAGGATGATCCTCACCTCGAAGCACTTGGTATTCTCAATCCGGAGTGGGTCACAAATGGCGTGTATAAAATCCTTAATGACCACGATCTATTCCAGAACAAGGGCGTGCTGAATCTCATCACGATTAACGATATTCTCCATTCGCCTGAATATCCACGCGACAAGCGGTTGTTCATTGTGGACATGATGAAAAAGTTCGAGTTATGCTATGAAATTAACGAAAATACATTCCTTGTTCCAGATCTGCTTCCTAAAGATGAGCCTTACACAGGCGATTGGTCTGGTGCGTTCGCCTTCCAATACCATTACAATATTCTGCCTACCAGCATCATCTCGCGCTTTATAGTGCGTATGCATGCTTTCATTTACAAAACCGTCTGGCGTTCAGGTGTAGTGCTCAAAAGCGGTGGAAACACGGCGTTGATCAAAGCTGATACTGAGGATCGTAAGATTTACATTTGGATTAGCGGTGACAAGAACACTAAGCGAGATTTTCTCGCTGTAATACGTACGGAACTCGATGCAATCCATCGAACGATTGTCCAAGTCGAAGCCACAGAAAAAGTCCCTCTTCCAGAATATCCGGATGTAATATTTGATTACCGAGAACTTCTTCAGTTTGAACATGATGGTATATTGAATTTTCCAAAATCAATCAATAACATATCCCAAAAGATCAGTGTACAGCAATTGCTTGACGGTGTTGTCGAACAAGATGATCGCCGTCGTGAGCTATTGGATACTCATCACGGCAAACACGGATCGATTGCTGTTCACTCAACTATCACTCTCTCCGAAAAGAAAGCTTTATCAAGGTTAATCTTTAGATTCATTTTTGTCGTAAGCCCAACTGCCCTTGGAAGATTACTACTAGATGTATTGGGCCGCGACAAAGCCAACGAATCAACCGCAATAATGATTGGTTATATTGTGATTGTGATAAGTATCTTAACTGGCTTAGGCTTAATTAATTCAACGGTCACTCTGAATGTCATCAAAGATATCTGGCGATTCTTTTTCCCGTTGAGTTGACAGGGTTGAACACCAGAAGAAATTGCAATGACGAATCTAGCAAGACTCTGTTTCAGACGGACGAAATACAACCCCGCTAGAACTTACGCCGAATGTTCCTTCGCCGAATATTTGTTTAGGATAAATAAAAACGATTCTCTGTACAAGAATCAAATTGGCAGCCTCGCCGGCTTGGAATATCAAGCTCAATTCGTTCTTCAAGCTCTTTGGATAAAAAGTGATTATCTAGGGTTGCCACGCCGGCGCGGCGCCATTGATATCGTAATCTGTTACGAGCCTCCAATTCGAGCGGTCCGGATTATCAAGGTCTATTATATAGATTTGAAAAGGTCCATCCCCAGTGGTTCTGCTGAGTTGGAAAACGACGCTCTTGCCGTCGGGAGACCAGGTGGCGTTTTTACATTCGTATCCATCCGTGATAGGGCGCTGGTTGGAGCCGTCGTCATTCATAAGCCAGAGTTCGTCCGTATCGTCGCAATAAACGCCGTAAAGTATCTGGCTTCCATCCGGCGAATAATAAGAAACGCATCCCTTTGCCAACTGCTTTTGATTTTCCCCGTTCGAGCTCATCGTGTAAATGTGATATTTTCCCGATTGATTGGATGAAAATGTAATTTGATTTCCGTCCGGCGACCAGGCAGGAAACCAGCTATTCGAGCCGGAATTGAAAGTAAGCTGAGTCCTGTCGTCGCCATTGGCGCGCATCTTATAAATATTCCTGTCTCCGTTACAATCCGAGTAGAAAGCAATCCAATCGCCGTCGGGAGACCAAACCGGCCCCCAATCGTTACAAATATTATTGGTAATAACGTAGTATTGTCTACTGGAGATGTCAACGACGGCGATTTCCTGATCACCGCCTTCGTTGGTCTGATAGACGATTTGAGTCCCATCCGGCGACCAGGATGGATAGAGATCGTGCGCCGCGCTGGATGTCAATCGTGACAAATTGTTACCGTTTATATCCACAGTGTAAATATCGGAGTTGCCGCCCATGCGTGAGTTAAAGGCGATCAGGTTTCCATTCGAAGGAAACATGAAAGAAGTACTAGTAGGTTCAGCGGCATTAGCAAAAGATGTTGGAGAACTGGGAAGATCGATTGATGAAACCGGTTCGGTAGATGAAGAGAAATCAGAGGGCGAGACAGATGTAGGCGGAGGAAGAAGCGATTCGGTCAGAGTGGGAGAGAGGTCGGTGGATTGGGGTGTATCTTCAGGTGAACCGGTCTGACTGCTTATCTTCTTCAATAGGAATGCTCCGGCGATAAACATTCCAAGGCAGAGCAATAATGCGCCGCCGGATAGAATCCACGCCAATGTGTCCTTCTTTTTAGGACCGTCTGATATTTTCCGTTCCATTTCGCCGAGTAGATCGCGTGTCATCTCGTCCGATGGCATCTCGGCAAATGCTTCAGGCGTGTCTGCCCCCAGTTGTAGTTTTTCCAACGCGGAGGTAAATCCGCCCATATCTTTAAAGCGGCTGGTGGGGTCACTTGCCAGCGCCTTGATGAGCACGTTTTCTACTGACACGGGAATATCTGGCACGAATTGGGCGGGGCGCGGCAAAGGCTCGGTACTCTTCTTGAGCATAACTGCCAAGGGAGTATCCGCTTTGAAGGGTAGCCTGCCTGTGATCAATTGATAAAAAACAACACCCAGAGCGTAGATATCTGAACGTTCGTCGGATTTTCCAACGCCTTGTTCAGGTGCCATATAATCGGGTGTGCCGACACCCATGCCGGAGCCGGTTAAGTCGGCGGTTTCCTCGTCGCCCTCAATGATCTTGGCGATCCCAAAATCGGAGAGGCGAGGGTCGCGCCTGCCAGACATCAAGATATTGGACGGTTTGACGTCACGGTGGATAATGCCTTGCGCATGCGCTACTGTAAGGGCTTTCGCAATAGGAACGATGATCTGCGCGGCTTTCTGCCAAGGTATGGGCTTGCCCAGCAGATCCTTCAATGTGCCGCCGGGAATATACTCCATGACAAGGTACGGTTTGTTGTCATACTCGCCATAGTCAAAGACTGCCAAGATATTTGGGTGGGATAGTTTTGCCTGCGCGCGCGCTTCGCGCTTAAAGCGCGCCAGGAATTTTTCGGAGAAGTCGTGGTGGGGCAGAATAAGCTTGACCGCGACAAAGCGGTCGAGATTATTATCGCGCGCCTTGTACACCATCGCCATACCCCCCTCCTTGATTTTTTCAACGAGGGTGTATCTTCCGCCGAGCGTCTTACCAATAAGGTTGTCTGTCATGTGGATTTGCTTTCGGGTTGTTCAGGGGCGAATCACCCCGTTGTTTTGCGTACATACATCCGCGATTACATCCCGGATAATTAACCCAAGTTGCTACCTTGGGAAGGAAATTGACAAAAGTCCATGAGATTCAGTACAGTTGGGGTATCCCAACCACCAACAGGAGAAACTCATGGACACCCAGATTATAGTAGTGTTTTGTTTATGTGCCGACATG
>CASGHD010000191.1 GCA_949319575.1 uncultured Anaerolineales bacterium
CGCCAGTGGGATGTGTCCGCGGGGATGATTGGCACAGCCGTCGGTGATGATGAACGCGGTCATTCGCTTGCGAAACGATTGAAGGATTGGGGCGTGCAGGGGAAAGTCCGCTTTACGAAGGAATATAAAACTCCGCTGGAAGTAAATGTCTCAGACCGCAAAGGCGCGCGGACGTACTTCTGGCAACGCACGCCTCAAATTTTGGGGACGCTTGATTCGGCTAACCTCAACCTGATTCGCGGCTCGAAAGTTCTGTACGTGGATTGGTACGACGGTAGCCACGTTCTTCGCGCGATGGACGAGGCGAATCGACACAAAGTCCCTGTGTTTGTGAATCTGGAGCATGGTCATAAATATCCTGACGTTTTGAAAAAATATGCCGACCGCGCTATGTTCTGTCAGGCAGTAACGGATGCCGCGCAACTCGGAGGCAAACGGGCGTTGATCGGCACGGCTCGCAAGTTGTTGAAATCGGGAATCGAAACTGCGATCATCACCCTTGCCAAAGGCGGCTGTCTCGTGGCGCAGGGAAACGAAATTGTCCGTGTGTTTGCTCCGCAAGTCAAAGCTGTGGATGCGTGTGGGGCGGGAGCAACGTTTTCAGCAGGCTACATTTATAGTTACCTCAAAGGTTGGGATATCGAACAGTCCGCGCGGTTTGCCACTGCCGCCGCGACTCTCAAGGTCACACGCGCGGGGTTGCAAATGTCTTCAGTGTCTGAAATTTTAGAATTGGCGGATAGACTAAAGGTCGAGCATTGGGCGTTCAAGAACAATCGCTTTGAGATTCTCGATAGGATCATGAATATCCCGCGTCAAATGGCAGCGCAAAGCAAACGCGCGCAGGCAAGACTGATGCGCGAGTTGAGACTTCCCAAGAGAAATGCGACTCGTAATGAGCAAACGCAAGTAAAAACGAAGAGGAAAACGGTTTAAAGAAGTATCGTTGGTCGAGTAAGCGGCGGGATTCAATACGTCTTTGCAAGGCGACTCGCCTCCGCCGCTGTACCGAGACCAACAGGTGCGCAAATATACTTTTGTAACAAGAATTGCTGTACGGCGTAGTGGTCTCGATACGTCCTTCGCAAAAACCGCTCAGGGCTACTCGACCACCGATAAATTTTAATTAGAGGATATTCCCTATGGCATACGCAGAACTTCTTACACAGGAACAGATCGAACGAATCCACGAAGCCTCGTTGGAGGTTCTTCAGGAAGTGGGTTTGAAAGTCCGCTACGCGCCTGCGCGCGAACTATTTGCTCAGCGCGGCGCGAAGACCCAAGACGATAGCGAGTTTGTCAAACTTCCGCGCGAGGTGGTGGAGAAATATCGCAAGATGGCTCCGCCTTCGTTTACCTTTTATGCACGTGATCCGAAATTTGACAAGACGATTCCGCGCGACAGCCCCGTCATCGTCACGGCGAGCTCGGCTCCCGATATCATTGACCCGGTCACAGGTCACGAAAGACGCGCCGAGTCTGGCGATATTGCCCGCATCGCGCATCTCATCAACGAGTTGCCGGGCTACGATATGTTTTCCATCTCCACGCTGGCGGATGACGCGCCGAAAGACCAATTCACGATTTCGCGTTTGTACCCCGCGCTGAAATATTGCCTCAAACCGATTCGCGCGACGACGACCGATCACAAAGATACGCTGGCGATGATGGAGATGGCGTATATTGTGGCTGGAGGGGAAGAGGCATACAAAGAACATCCCTTCCTCACGCATCATTACTGCCCAACAGTGTCGCCTCTTTCGATGGATGTGCTATCCACTGAAAATGTGATGTACTTCGCGGGCGAGGGCTTGCCCGTGTACCCAACCATCGTGCCAAACGCGGGACTCACTTCGCCCATGTCTATGGCTGGGACGTTGGTGCAGGGCAACGCGGAATATCTTGCAACGGTGGCGTTGATGCAAATGGTAAAAGAAGGCACGCCGACAATTTATGCCACACTTGCAACGGTGGCGGACATGCGTTCGGGCGCGTACACATCGGGCGCGATTGAATGTGGCATGTTGCACATGGCGTTCGCGCAACTCGCTCGTTTTTATAACGTGCCTTGTGGCGGCTATGTTGGTTTGACTAACTCGAAACTCAACGACGCGCAATCTGGTTATGAAACGGGCATGTCTGGCATGGGCGGCATCGTCGGCGGCATGGATATGTTTAACATCGGCGGGTTGATTGACGCGTTGAAAACGTTTGATTTTGCCAAAGCGGTCATTGATGATGAAGTGGCGCAAATGCTGAAGCGCGTTAAGCGCGGCATCTCGTTCAGCGATGAAGACTTGGCGGTTGACCTCATCAAAGAGATCGGACCCGGCGGCTCGTTTATTGTCGCCAAACACACCATCAACCGTATGAAGACGGAAGCCGTGATGACAAAAATCGCAGACCGCGATGCGCGTATCGCCTGGGAGAGGAAAGGCGCGTTGGATATTCAAGCGCGCGCGATGAATAAGGTCAAAGAGATCATGTCGAAGAACCCCGAGTCGTTGATCTCGCCTGAAGTGGATGAAGAACTCCGCGCCGCGTTTCCCGGTCTGGTGGCGGGCGAGTTGGCGGCGATTTAATAATGTTCGTGATGCAGTTCAACTGCATCACGAATAACTGACGACTGAAGTCGTCACTACGGAGAGATAAATGACTCGCAGAATCCGAATCTTATTGGGCGCGCTTCTTCTCGCTATATCGCTTTCGCTTTTGATCTGGGGATTCGCGCCGTCGCGCCGCGAGATTCGGACTCAGCCCATCGCGCCGAATGAAATGCAGTTGCCATATTTCTTTGAATCCGTTTCATGAAAACATCCACGTTTTCCCCACGTATACTTTTGGTGTTGTTGATTACGCTGGCGGTTCTCGCCTGCGGTGTTACGTCTTCGGCGGCGCCCGAACCTCCAGTTTCAACGGATCAACCAGCCGCCGAAGAGATTCCTCCAACTCAATCTATCGCGACGGCTTTGCCCAACACTGGCGGAGGGGAGTCGGATATCCCGACAGCGCAACCGGCGATTCCCGAACGACGGAGACTCACGCTCGAATTTCCGCCTCAGATTCGCGCGGGGGATTCGGATATCGTCCGTCTCACGCTGGAAGTGGACGACCTCGGCAACGTCACGCCAACGGCGGAGGTGGGGGGCAATGTTGTCACCGGCGAAACTGTTGAAATTCCCAACTTGTATGAAACGCATAACGTGATCGCCGAGGCGCGGTTCGACATCGCGGGGATGCAAATCTCGCCGCCGGGACTCACCAGCCAGCCTCTCGCGCAGGGGCAGTCTGTTTCATTTTATTGGAGCATTCGCCCCGATGGAGTCGGTGTCTATCGCGGTACGGTGTGGCTGTATCTGCGCTTTGTCGAACGCGCAAGCGGCGAAGAAAGCCAGAAAGCGGTATCAGCCCAACCCGTCGAGATCGAAGCGGTGAACTTCCTCGGCTTATCGGGCGAT
>CASGHD010000192.1 GCA_949319575.1 uncultured Anaerolineales bacterium
TTCCAATGCGCGTCGAACCCAACGGAGACAAAAATCATTTGCGGCTTGAACGACTCGACAAACGGCTTGAATATTTTATCTGCAACTTCTTCGTAAACTTTATCGCCCGCATAAGCAGGCAATGGCACGTTGACGATTCTCTTCTTCGCGCGCGCCGCTTCTTTCATTGCGCCGGTGCCCGGATAAAACCCCGGCTGAAATTGATGCGCCGAGGTAAACGCGACGCGGTCATCATCGAGAAACGCGGCTTGCGTCCCGTTGCCGTGATGGGCATCGTAGTCAATGATCGCCACGCGCTCCATTCCGTTTTCCAACGCGTCCCGCGCGCCGATGGCGACATTGTTGAACAAACAAAATCCCATCGCTTGGTCAGGTTCCGCGTGATGCCCCGGCGGGCGGACAATGGCGAAGGCGTTGCTCGCTTCACCGTGTAACACCGCGCGCGCGCAAGCGATCACGCCTCCCGCCGCGAGCAAGGCGTCGTCGAATGAGGATGGCGTCACATACGTTGGAGCGTAATCAATGATGGCGGGCGAATCCTCGCGGCAGACTTTTTCCAGCGCGGCGACAAGTTTCGGGTTGTGAACAAGGGCAACTTCTTCGCGCGTTGCAGGCGGTGCTTCAATTCGCGTCGCCGAAAAAGAATCCAAGCGCGGTTGCAAAATATCCAACCGCGCGGGTCGTTCAGGGTGATCGGGATAAATATGATTTGGCGAGGGGACGAATGTGTAAACGGTGGGCATGATTGGATTATAGTCTTAGTTAATCAAGCGACCTTGACCTTGAAGGGATGTCATAGGCACAATGTTATATCATCCCTTCGGGATTTGAATCTTTTATTCTTTTCCTATAATCTTGCCATCCCTTCGGGATTATGTAGCGTTTCGCTTTTGAAACTGTTCTAGGGCAAACGCGACATGAATGTCGCATAACGGACATCATCCTTCGCGACTGCCAGTCTCCAGTCTCTAGTCCCCAGTCTCTTTCTTCTTTCCCCCAAACTCTTTCATCCATTCCTCCACTTCCTCTTTTGAAACAACTCTCTCGCCCTTTGCCGCGCGCGGCGAATTCTGGACTTGCTTGATGGTCTTCGCAAACTCATCCGATGAAATGACCTGCGCTTGCATGGCGCGCGCGCTGGCTTGCACTTCGCGGTCGGAGGAAACCACCGTCCAATTTTTTGCGGCTTTGCCCAACTTCCTCACGCGGCTGCGGATGGCGTTGTCGGCGGTCGTCGTCCGCGAGATAAAGGCTGCGGTAACTGCGCCCAGTTTCACCGTCCGCGAAAGAGGCGCCCCGTCAAAGTAGACTTCGGCTTGCCTGCGTTCGAGTCGGCAAAATTCCTGCAAGATGGCGATCAATTCGGATTCGTCATCCAGCGAGTCGAGCCGGAGCCCAAGTTTGGGAATCAGGTTATGTCCGTCAATCAAATAAGGCATAGAAAACCGTTTGCCATAGAGAGCGCGGATAACTGTGAGAAACCCATTCGCTACGCGTTCTCTGTGGCTGTTAAATTTTTATTGACTTAGATTTATTGTCTCGCCGCCGTACTCGCCTGTGAGAGTGATCGAACCGTCGTTGTAATTGCTGATGTAGTTGAGGGCGCCGGCCTTATCTCCGCTCACTTTTGTTTCGAGGGTGAAAATTCTGGTGTCATAATTGAAACTGCCAGCGCCGGTGATGGCAAACCCCTGTGTGTATTCGCAATCAGTGAAACTGTAGGATTCGCCCGCGTCGCTGGGGCCGAAGGTGAACGCCCCGCCATACGGACAAGCGAAGGATGTGTTTTCGGTGAAGCCGTTGTAATAGTATTCAGGCTCGATTGAGAGTTCGGTTTCGATCGCCGAGAAAATGTCGAGCGGGTTATCGAACTCGCTTGCGTTTGCAGACATACGCGGCACATACGCGCTGATGACCGACGGGTCCCATTCGCAGATGATCTCGCGCTGTTCGGGGAGTTGTCCGTTCACCATGAAGTTGGTGATGTAATCATCGGGGCATTCGTTGCCGAAGCCGTAGATGGAATGACGCCCGCCTTCCACGTACAGGTGATATCCGTTATCCAGCCGGTCAAACACGGCTTTGCCTTGCGCGAATGGAGTCGCCGGGTCGAGGGTGGCGTTTAGCACAAATGTGGGAACGCCTGCCGCGGTGAGCGGCTCGCGTGTGACGAACTCTTTCGGCGCGCTGGGCCAGTATGCGCAATATAAACCAGTGTATACACTGCCATCCAAACGCGGAACGGTTCCGTTCGACGCCTGCCCGGCTTCGATGGTCTGCGCGATTCGTTCCTCCTGTGTGCCGCTGAAGTACGAATCGTCGGTGCAATTCACGCTGTAGAACATCGTGTCTGAGAAGGTGGAGTCCCCGAGGTATTCGTCGGCGGCGGGGTCAACTGTCGCTTGTTGATAGAGCAAGCGCGCCATCGGAACCATGTCGCCCTCGTTTGCAGATGCCAGCGCGCGCAGGAAGAGCATCCGTCCGCCGAGCGCGTACATCTGGTATGAGGCGGTGAATTCCAATTGACTGAAGGTGAATTTCTTTTTTACTTTTTTGCCCGAAGCGAGCGGATATTCATAGGCGATCGGTTTCTCCGCGAGTTTTGATGCGAGCGAATCGTACGCCGCCAGCGCGTTGCCGCCCAACTCCGCCGCGCAGGATTCGTCCGCATCGCAGGCTTTGAGCGTCGCCACAAGGACTTCATCGAAGGCTTTTTCTTGCGCGAGCGCGCCTTCTTCGCCGTTCAATGTGAGGTCAATCGTTCCGTCGAGGATCAAGCCAGCCAGATGATCCGCGTGAGCCGCGGCGTATATTTGCGCGACGGAGGTGCCATAACTGACGCCGTACAGCCAGAACTTATCGTCGCCGACCAATTGACGGAACGATTCGATATCTTCCGCCACTTGGTTTGTTCCGTAATAGACCAGTCTTGCCGGGTCAATGCCGATCTCTGAAACGCAACTATCTACGAATGTCCGGGCTTCGTCAATCGCGTCTTGTTGTTCGGCGGGCGTGTCGTAGCCCTCCTCGCCGACCGAGTCGTCGTAATTTAGGTAATTCGAGAAATCTTTCGCGTACGCCTTTGGGCAGGCTAACTCGCCAGAGAGACCAAGTCCGCGCTGGTCGAAGTAGACAAGATCGAAGTGTTCGAGGATACCATCGGGGAACCAGCCCAAGCCGCCGGAACTAATCCCTTCGCCGCCGGGTCCGCCGGGGAATGCTTGCGCAAACATGCCGTAGCGTTCGCCGGTTGCCTGCGAAACGGCAAACGCCACATTGATCGTTTCGGTATTTGCCGCGTCGAAATGATTCAACGGTACGGGAATGGTTACGCAGGTGAAGTCGGGATTTTCCTCGCAGGGAGCGCCGTTCAAGCGTTCGAGCAGTCCAGCCATGTCGCCGCTTTGAGTGGTCGTGACTTTAGTCGGCGGCGCGGTCGGGGGCGGAGCGGTTGGCGTCGGCGTATTAAGCAAGCCGCCGAAGTTGCAAGCGAGCGCAAATAGCGACAGGCTGATCAGAAAGATAAATAGTTTATTTCGAGACATTGGGTTTCACCTCTGTTAATTTAGATGGGCAACGCTGGATTTTAAATGCGCCGATAATTCCACGCAAGAACCAAAAGTAAGCCTGTATCCTGATTGCCTTACAGAAAACATTTTGGGCGAGGCGTCTAAAAGAGGGTATTTAATAAATCTAGGACTTTCGCTTTTGCTGCTCTAAGAGACTGTTTCTTAACTTCTTTTGTAACTGCTCAGCCTCGGAACATGTCGCTGCGAGGCGCTCTTGGTTTTGCCGAAGCAGTCTCCCCATGCCGGGAGATTGCTTCGTCGGGACCCCGAAAAAATATCGGGGCAGGCGAACAAGAGCCCTCCTCGCAACGACAGGTCTGAGTAGTTACCTTCTTTTTTAGACATGGACGCCACGGATTTCACTGATTTTCACGGAAAAGAGATTTAAAAAGTTGTCTTTTTCCGTGTGTTCCGTGAAATCCGTGTCCAAAAGAACGAGGCTTTGTAACTGCTCAGCCTCGGAACATGTCGCTGCGAGGCGCTCTTGGTTTTGCCGATAAAAAGGAATTTCAAAACGCTATCGAAAAGGATCGAGGCGCGAAAAGCCTTTACCACAGAGAAAAATCTGCGTTTTCTGCGTTTACACCGCGCTGGCGTTCGGCGCAAGTGTCAGCGCCCCGATTTGAAAGCGCAAGGAAATCAAACCTATGCAACTGAATACAAGAAACCGTCTGCAAAAATGCGGGCGGCTTTTTTCTTGAATTCGTTTTATTCGGCTTCGAGTTCTCGCGCGGTGATCTTAAACTGCGGAGGATTCTCCAATGTCTTCTTCACCTTGCACAATTCCGCCGAACGAATCAACGCGCCGAGATATTGTTTTGGAAACGCCGGCGGAACTTGAATCTCGAGTTCGATCGTATCGGCGTGAACGCGTTGCACAATGCGGATGCCCTCGGCCGGCAGGTTGCGCTGGCGGCAAAAGCCGAGGACGTAGATACCGGCGCACGTGCCGAGAGACGCGAGAAACAACTCAAAGGGCGAAGGCGCGGAATCGTCGCCGCCTCCGCTCTTCGGCTGGTCGGTTTGAACGATATGGTCTCGAACGCGGGCATCCACGCGCGCGCCGCCGGGGAAGTTGATCAATATTTCCATGTGCTACTCCACTATAAATTTTTCGTATATTTTGACAGCGCGGCAAACGCCGCGCGTACATGTGTTTTATAATGTGTTGCACAGGATGGATGTCACATCCCTCAAAGGAGACTAACATGGCAGATAAACAATCGAACAAAATGATCACGCCGCCTCAAGGCGGCATGTTGCGCGACCTGGTCACGCGCCTTAAATTGATCGGGCGGCTGATGGCAGACCGCCGCGTAAATATTTTTGTAAAACTTTTGCCGCTGGCTTCCCTTGCCTATCTCTTTTCGCCGGTCGATTTGATCCCCGGGGTCGTGCTACCGGTCATCGGCGCGCTCGACGATGCCGCCATCCTCTGGATCGGTTCGACCCTCTTTGTGGAACTCTGTCCCCCAAAAATAGTGGAGGAGCATATCAACGAACTCGCCAGCAAGTACGAGGATGATTCCACTGGCGATGTGGTGGACGCCGAATCAACCGACGTGGACGATCAATGAAGCGGTTTCTGATTCTATTGATCCTGCCGATTCTTGCATGTAATGGATTAAGTACGCCGCCTCCTTCCACAAGTGAAACTGCTTCGCCCACTTCAACCGGCATCGCCCTTACACAACCGTCCCCGCCGACTGAGCCGACTCCCAACGCGTCCACCTTCCCCAACCCGGACGCATACGAGTGGCAACTCGTCGCCGAAAGACTTGATCGCCCGGTAGACCTTCAACCCGACCCTTTTGGTCGTTTGTGGGTCGTGGAAAAATTGGGACATATCCGTCTCATCCAAAATAGACAATTGGATCTTGACTCGTTTTTTCTCAATATCGATGATCGCGTCAACGATGAATCGAACGAAATGGGACTGCTGGGGCTGGCGCTTCACCCCCACTTTGCTCAAAACGGATATTTCTACGTCAACTATACCGGCGCGCGCGGCGATACGTTTATCTCGCGCTTCACGGCTGGTGAAAATTCAGCGGACCCCCACAGCGAGGTAATTCTGTTGCGTGTCAAGCAACCATACCCGAACCATAACGGCGGCGCGATGAACTTTGGACCCGATGGATACCTGTATCTGGGTCTCGGCGACGGAGGCTCCGGCGGCGACCCGGAAGGCAACGGTCAATCGTTGGATACCCTGCTCGGGAAAATTCTACGCATCGATGTGGATTCGGCTGAGCCGTACGCGATCCCTGCCGACAACCCGTTCGGCGACGAGATTTGGGCATATGGCTTGCGCAACCCCTGGCGCATGTCATTCGATTCTGTCACAGGCGATCTCTACATCGGCGATGTGGGGCAGGGCGAGTGGGAAGAGGTGGACATCATCCCCGCCGGCTCGCGCGGCGGAGAAAACTTCGGCTGGGATCACCGCGAGGGTATGCACGATTTCGAGGGCGGCGGTCCCGCCGACATGATCGACCCCATTGCGGAATACGATCACGGTGAAGGCGGATGCTCCGTCACCGGCGGATACGTCTATCGCGGCGCGATGCCCGAATGGAACGGCATTTATCTCTATGGCGATTATTGCACCGGGCAGGTCTGGGGGGTGATCCGCTCCGGGGAGGCGTGGCAGAATCAATTGTTGTTCGATACGGATGTCACCATCACATCTTTTGGGCAGGATAAAAACGGGGAGGTATACATCCTCTCGGATAGTGGAGCGGTGTACGTTCTGGCTTCCAAGTAGAGGAAACCGCTCACCTATATGCGATTTGTCACCCGAACGGATGACGCGTGTCACTTTTTGGCGTTCCCGTTTTTTCTATAATGTAGGTATAGATTCGGAGGTGCCCATGGCTCTGAAAAAATGGCAGTTACGCAAAACGATCTATTGCGAGCACGCCAGGCAGGAGGTGATCCTGGAAACCCAGATCGTCGTTCCGTCTGAAGCGCTCCCAGACCAGCCGCCGCGCGTCATTGCTCATCGTTGTTCCAATGCGATCGAATGCAACAAGATCGAAAAGATGAGTTGCGCCTTGTGCGGCACCAACCCGAACTATCAGGCATCCTAACGTAGCGCGCGTTTCTCCCGCGTGGTACTACTGTCTCCTCCCTCGATGTTGGTCCATGGCAACCCCGCCCGCGAAGGCGGGGTCAGCCGTTAACACATAAAGGGTATCAGGGCAGGCTTCTATAATTATTTAACACTTTCATATAATTTGCGCGCTCGAACGCCTCAGGCTCGCGCACTGATTTCTGGCTCATGCTCCCTTGCATCTGCCGAATCGATTCGTACTCTCGTTCCTTCATCCAGGCTTCGAGAAGGATGAGGATCGAAGCAATCGTACCCTCGCCAAATTGAAGCAGGTTAGACGCCATCATCGCCACCTTCGCCCCCGCCATCATTGCTTTCAGCGCATCGGTGTAAGTATGCGCGCCGCTGGTCAATGCAAAATCGACATCCAGCTTTCCGTGCAGGATCGAAATCCACCTCAACGGCAATCTCAATTCGGAGGAGGTGCTCAAATCCAAACTGTGAAGAATCTCCAGCTCGTTCAGGTCGAAATCGGGCTGGTAGAAGCGATTGAATAACACAAGCCCGTCCGCGCCCGCTTCGACGAGTCGTTTCGTGAAATTGGGGATGGATGTGACGAAGGGGCTGATCTTCACCGCCAGCGGAATCTTGATCGCAGACTTCACCTCCGCCACCAGGTCCACTTGCATGTCCTCGATGTCGCTCGAGGTGATATTGATGTCGGTGGGAATGTAGTACATGTTGAGTTCGAGCGCGTCCGCGCCGGCGTCTTCGATGCGGCGCGCGTAATCCGTCCAGCCGCCTTTGGAGACGCCGTTCAAACTGCCGATCACCGGGATGGTCAACGCCTTCTTCAAGCCAGCCACATGATTCAAATACTTCTCAGGGCTGATCCCGTACATGCCGCCATCCGGCAGATACGATACTGCCTCCGCGAACGAATTACTGCCGCGATTGAGGTAGTGATCCAACTCGAGGCTCTCGTGGATGATCTGCTCCTCGAACAGCGAATACATTACGATGGCGGAGATGCCCGCCTCCTCAAGCTTTTTCGCGCGGTCTGCCTTTTGTGAAAGAGGGGAGGCGGAAGCAACGAGGGGATTCCTCAGGTTCAGACCAAGATACGTGGTGGAAAGATCCGTCATATTATTTTCCTTTTCGATGGTCAAGTAGACCCATCGCGCTGACCAAAACGGTTGCGCAGACGAAGCATCGCAAGATCGCCTCTCTACGTGTTTACCTGCCTGCGTGTCTACCTGTCTACGTGTTTCCTTGTTTACCAGCGCCCGCGCCATTCCCAAAATACATCGCCGCCATCTGTTGATACAACGCCCAGCGCGATTTCGCATCCTTTTGGGCATCCCGCATCAATTCCTCGGCGCGTTCCTCGTCCATCTGGGTCAGCATCTTGTAGCGGGTCTCGTTATAAGCATATTGCGAGAATGGAACGCTCGGCTCCTTCGACTCGATGACCAGCGGGTTTTCTCCCTGTCCTGCCAGGCGCGGATCGTACCGATACAGGGACCAGTGACCCGATTGCACAGCAAGTTTGGTCTGGTCGAGGCTTCTCGCCATATCGTATCCATGAGCAATGCATGGACTGTAGGCAATGATGATCGAAGGTCCATCGTAAGCCTCAGCCTCAAGGAATGCCTTCAAGGTTTGCTGGTCGTTCGCGCCCATGGCGATTTTTGCAACGTACACATATCCATACGACATGGCAAGCAACCCCAAATCTTTCTTCGGCATGTTCTTGCCGCCCATGGCAAATTTTGCCACCGCCGCCCGCGGAGTCGCCTTGCTCGCCTGCCCGCCCGTGTTGGAATAGACTTCGGTGTCGAGAACAAGAATGTTGACGTTGCGTCCGCTCGCCATCACGTGATCGAGACCGCCGTAGCCGATGTCGTATGCCCAGCCGTCGCCGCCGATGATCCACACCGATTTTTTCACGAGGGCATCCGCCACGCTGATCAACTCTTTTGCCTGGGAATCGTTCGATGCGGAAAGTTTATTTTTCAACTCAGTCACGCGCTCGCGTTGCGCTTCGATTCCCTGATCGTCGTCTTGATTTGCGTTCAAGAGCGCTTCAACAAATTCTTTGCCAAGTTCGCCCTCCAGCGCACGGAGAATTTCACGCGCATATTCATTTTGTTTATCGAGCGTCAGCCGCATTCCCAAACCGAACTCGGCGTTATCCTCGAACAGCGAGTTTGACCACGCGGGACCGCGTCCATTCGCGTCCACGGACCATGGCGTGGTGGGGAGGTTGCCGCCGTAGATCGAAGAACAACCTGTCGCGTTGGCGATGACAGCCCGATCACCAAACAACTGCGAGACCAACTTCACATACGGCGTTTCACCGCATCCCGCGCACGCGCCGCTGAACTCGAACAACGGACGCAATAACTGTGAATTCTTGATCGTCGAAGGGTTGATCAACTTCCGATCCAAATCGGGAATCTTCATGAAGAAATCCCAATTCACCGCTTCCGCTTCGCGCAGAGGCGGTTGCGATTCCATGTTGATGGCGCGGCGCCCCACTTGCGTTTTATCCTTCACAGGGCAAGCCTCTACGCACAAGGTGCAACCCGTGCAATCTTCGGGCGCGACCTGCACGGTGTACGCATACCCCGCAGAAAACTCCCTGAACTTCGACGGCATATGTTTGAACGTTTCGGGCGCCTTTGCCAACGCAACTTCACTGTACACTTTATGCCGTATCACCGCGTGCGGGCACACGATCACGCACTTGCCGCACTGGATGCACAACTTCTCATCCCACACGGGGATTTCCAGCGCGATGTTGCGCTTCTCCCATTGCGATGTCGCCAGCGGATACGTGCCGTCAATCGGAAGCGCGGATACGGGGATATCGTCCCCCTCGAATTGGATCATCCTCCCCAGCACGTTCCTCACAAATTCAGGCGCTTCATTCGGGACGGGCGACCGCCTCGCCGCCTCAGACGTTATCGCCGCTGGAACTTTCACCTCGTGAAGATTCTCCAGCGTTCGATCCACCGCCTCGTAGTTTTTCTTTACGACAGCCTCGCCGCGCTTGCCGTAGGTCTTTTCAATGGCGCGCTTGATCTCGGCAATCGCCTGCTCGCGCGGGAGCGCGCCGCTGATGGCAAAGAACGCCGTCTGCATGATGGTGTTGACGCGCTGTCCCATGCCCGCCTTTTCCGCAACGCCGTACCCGTTGATCACATGAAACTTGAGTTTCTTCGCGATGATATCTTTCTGCGCTTCGCTCGGCAGATGATCCCAAACTTCATCGGCGCCGAATAAACTGTTGAGCAAAAAGACCGCGCCCTCTTTGGCGTATTTCAGCATATCGAACCGTTCGAGGAAGTTGAACTGGTGACACGCCACGAAGTTCGCCTGATTCGCCTCGATGAGATACGGAGCCTGAATCGGTTTGGGACCAAACCGCAAATGCGACGTGGTCATCTGCCCCGACTTCTTTGAGTCATACACAAAATAACCCTGCGCGTAATTCGCGGTCTCTTCGCCGATGATCTTGATCGAGTTTTTGTTCGCTCCCACCGTGCCATCCGAGCCCAGCCCAAAGAACACACAGCGGATGGTCTGTTCGTCTTCGATGGAAAAATTCTTGTCGTACTCCAAACTTGTGTTGCTCACATCGTCGTGGATGCCGACCGTGAAATGATTTTTTGGCTCAGCCTGTGTGAGTTCATCCAATGTGGCTTTGACCATCGCGGGGGTGAATTCTTTCGACGACAAGCCATATCTTCCACCGATGACTTTGACCTTCGACCTGCGACCTTCGACCAGGGCATTGACAATATCGAGATAAAGCGGCTCGCCCAACGCGCCCGGCTCCTTTGTCCGATCCAGCACGGCGATTCGCTGCACCGACTGCGGCAATGCTTCGATGAAATGCTCCATCGAAAACGGGCGATACAATCGCGCGCGCAACACGCCAACCTTTTCCCCTTTTCCTACCAGATGATTCACCGCCGCTTCGGCAGTTTCACCGCCAGAACCCATGAGGATGACGACGCGCTCCGCTTCGGGGTGACCGACGTAATCGAAGAGATGATATTGCCGCCCGGTCACTTGCGCGAACCTGTCCATCATCTCCTGCACGCTGGCGGGCGTCGCCGCGTAGAACGGATTCACCGTCTCGCGCGCCTGAAAGTAGACATCGGGATTCTGCGCGGTGCCGCGTAGGACGGGGCGCTCGGGGGTGAGGGCGCGCGCCCGGTGAGCGCGAATCAACTCCCCGTCGAGAAGGAGTCGGAGTTCGTCATCCGCCAGATGGAAAATTTTGGCTACTTCGTGCGAGGTGCGGAAACCGTCGAAGAAATGCAGGAATGGCACGCGCGTTTTGAGCGTGGACATCTGCGCGATGGCGGCGAAGTCGTGCGCCTCCTGCACAGACCCGCTTGCGAGCAACGCCCAACCCGTCTGGCGGACAGCCATCACATCCTGATGATCGCCGAAGATGGAAAGCCCCTGCGCGGCGATGGAACGCGCCGCCACGTGAAAGACCGCGCTGGTGAGTTCGCCCGCGATCTTGTACATGTTGGGGATCATCAACAGCAATCCTTGCGACGCGGTGAAGGTAGTGGTGAGCGCGCCCGTTTGCAACGCGCCGTGAACCGTGCCCGCTGCGCCGCCCTCGGATTGCATCTCGATCACGAGAGGAATCGTGCCCCATAGATTCGGTTTCCCTTTTGCCGACCACTCGTCGGCAAATTCGCCCATGGCGGAGGAGGGCGTGATCGGGTAGATGGCAATCACTTCGCTTAAACGATGCGCGACCGATGCCGTGGCTTCGTTGCCGTCAACCATGATGATGGGTTTGTCCATGCTGGCTCCTTGAAATTTTCTCCACCGCAAGTGTAGCCCCTGCTGGTATTGTGGGTTAGTTAGGAATGACTTAAATCCGCCTGTCTGTTGTCACGTATCGGATGATAATTGGCGAAATTCGAGAGATGAAAGTTAGCGCGATCGTTTGATATGCCTGGCGGCTCACTGACCGACATCACCGCGCATGTGTTGAGCGCGCTCACTCGCAACAGCTACTTCTCGCGCCAACTCTCCAAAGCGGATTGACGCTTCATTCCCCGGTTCAACCTGCCTCGCCAGCGGAAACTTTTTCCCAGCCTTGACATTGCCCCATTTTCGCAGATAATAGCAATCAATTAATTCAAAGGCTGTGACAGAGGAAAGTACGCTGGCAGAAACCGCCAGAGAGATGCGATGCAGCGCTGAAAGTCGCATTCGATAGAAACCAGTCGAAGTTCCCTCTCGAGCCGTTTGTGTGAACGTAGCGCAAAATGACATTTTGCACTACAAAGTAGCGCCAACCGTTTTCTCAACGTTATACGAGATGCCGATGAATGTCGGCGCAAAGCGAATCGTTCTGATAAAGAATGGTTAACTTGGGTGGTACCGCGAGACTCCCTCTCGTCCCATTTTGTGGACGGGAGGTTTTTGTTTATGGACAATAGACCGTAGACGATAGACCATGGTCAATTGTCCATCGTCAATGGTCTGATTATTTGGAGGCATGAATGCTTGAACAGTTAAACGAAATCGAAAAATCCGCGCTGGAGAGTCTTCAATCTGTCACGGACGAATCCGCGCTGGAGGTTTGGCGCGTGTCGCATCTTGGGCGCAGTTCGCCGCTGATGACGGTCTTTGCCGGGTTGGGGAAACTGTCGAAGGAGGAGCGACCAGTTGTAGGGTCGGGGGCGAACCGTGTGAAAGTGGCGTTAGAGTCCGCGCTGGAGGAGCGAGTCAAAGTCGTGAAAGAGGCTGCGCTGGCGAAATCCCTCGAAGAAGAATCGCTGGATGTGACTCTGCCCGGGCGCGGAATTCATGTGGGGCGGTTGCATCCGTCCACGCAACAGTTGCGAAAGGTGATGAGTATTCTTGCGGATATGGGTTTTCAAGTGTACACGTCGCGCGAGGTGGAGACCGATGAAATTAATTTTCAACTGCTGAACTTCCCGCCCAATCATCCCGCGCGCGACATGCAGGATACGTTTTTTGTTGAGGCTGATGGACGCGGCGATAATCCGATTTTGTTGCGGACGCATACATCGCCGGGACAAATCCACGCGATGCGCGAATATGCAAAATTGAATCCAGATAACCCGCCGCCGATTCGCATCGCGCTACCGGGCATGTGTTTTCGTAACGAGCAGATCACCGCGCGTTCGGAGATTCAATTCAACCAAGTGGAAGGACTCGTTGTCGGTGAGAACATCACCTTCGCGGACTTGAAAGGCACGCTCGCCGATTTTGCGCGGCGAATGTTCGGGCAGGGCGCGCGCGTGCGATTCCGCGCGTCGTATTTCCCGTTCACCGAACCCTCCGCCGAAGTGGACGTGGAATGTTTCGTATGCGGCGGCAAGGGATGCAGTGTGTGCAAAAATTCAGGCTGGCTCGAAATTTTGGGATGCGGCATGGTGCATCCTGTCGTGTTGCAAAACGGTGGTTATGATCCCGCGCGTTATTCGGGTTTCGCATGGGGCATGGGACCCGAACGCCAGTTGATGCTGAGATATAAGATTGACGACATCCGTTATTTCTGGGGAAACGATTTACGTTTCCTTGAACAGTTCTAAAATGCAGAGAATTGGAGAATTAGAGAATTCTCTATTTCTCTAATTCTCCTTTGTGTAAAGGATAAATTTATGAAAATACCTATTTCATGGTTACGAGATTATATTGATCTCGACGGTCTCTCCGTCGAAGACATTGCCCGCAAGTTGACGTTGGCTGGTCTCGAAGTGGACGAGATCAAGTATGCGGGTTTGCCAATGCCTGAATATAAAGATGGCGAAAAGCATGAGTTCAAAACCAGCGGCATTGCGTGGGACAAGGAAAAGCTTGTAGTGGCGGAGATCCGCGAGGTGAAGGAACATCCCAACGCGGACCGATTGACCCTGCTCGATCTGTTCGACGGCAAAGAGAATCAAACTGTGCTGACGGGTGCGCCGAACATCTTTCACTTGAAAGGGACAGGCAAACTCGCCAAGCCAATCAAAGCCGCGTACGCCAAAGAAGGGACAACCCTCTACGACGGTCACGCGGAAGTTTTGCAGTTGATGACTCTCAAGCGGACGAAAATTCGCGGCGTGGAATCCTATTCGATGGTTTGCTCCGAAATGGAACTCGGGATCTCCGAGGAACACGAGGGCATCATCCTGCTCGATGACGATGCTCCCGTGGGTATGCCGCTTGCCGATTACATGGGCGATGCCGTGCTGGATATTTCCGTTGCGCCGAACATGGCGCGCAATGCGAATGTGCTTGGCGTGGCGAGGGAACTGGCGGCGTTGACGGGGAGGGAGTTGCGGAAACGGGTAGACACGGAAACAGGTAGACAGGTAGACACGGAAACAAGTAGACAAGTAAACAAGGAAACAAGTAAGCACGAAGTACGCAGTACGCAGTCCGTAACTGACCTCGTTGAAATCGAAATTACAAATCCCGAACTCAATCCGCGCTTCGTGGCTGGGTTGATTCGAGATATTGAAATCAAACCGAGTCCGTATCACATTCAGCGGAGGTTGAGGCTGGCGGGGATGCGTCCCATCAGCAACATTGTGGATGCGACGAACTATGCGATGCTCGACATCGGTCAGCCGCTTCATGCGTTTGATTACGATGTGTTGAAATCACGCGCGGGGCAGAAAAATGTCAGGCTTATCACACGCGCCGCGAAGGATGGCGAGAAGCTCACCACGCTGGATGGTAAAGAACGCGAACTCACCTCTGCGAACGTTTTGGTGTGCGATGAAAGCGGCTCATTGGCGATGGCTGGCGTGATGGGCGGTGAAGAATCGGAAGTGACGGATAAAACCCGCACGATTTTGCTCGAAGGCGCGGCGTGGAATCCCATGAACATTCGCAAGACGGCGCAGCAACACAACTTGCCGTCCGAGGCGTCGTTCCGTTTTTCGCGTGGCGTGCATCCTGCGATGGCAGAGCAGGGCGTTCAGCGCGGGCTTCAACTCATGGCGGAATGGTCGGGCGGGCAAATCGCGCCCGGTCTCGTGGACGTGTATCCGCTCAAACCGAAAGACCCGGTTGTCACTGTCACCACGAAAGATGTCAAGCGTTTGCTCGGCATTGATCTCACGGCAAAACAAATCGCCGAGTTGCTCACGAGGCTCGAATTCAAATGCACGGTGGACAAAGATTCTGTCAAAGCCGAAACGCCGCCGCATCGTCTGGACATTGGCGAAGGCGCTGTCGGTCTTGCAGATGTGCTTGAAGAGGTCGCGCGCAGCTACGGATTTGATCGCATCCCTGAAACGCGCATGGCAGATTCGCTCCCGCCGCAGTTGGGCAATCCGCAACACGAGTGGGAGGAGCGCGCCCGCGATATTCTTGTCACACTTGGCTTGCAAGAAATTGTCAGCTATCGGTTGACCTCGCCCGAGCGCGAAAGCCGCCTCATCGCATACGATGATTATGTCGCGCTTGCGAATCCCATCGCGCCTGAACGCCGCGTGATGCGCCGCAGTTTGCTCGCGTCGCTTTTGGAGAGCGTCGAAAAGAACGCGCGCGCCGAATCGATTGCGATGTTCGAGATCGGTCCCGTGTTTGAACCCGTGAAGAACGATGTTCCAAAAGAGCCGCGCAAATTGGCAATGGCGATGACTGGCTTGCGGACGCAAACCGCGTGGGATGTAAAAGATTCCGCCACGTTCGACTTCTACGACATGAAAGGACGCCTCGAACTCCTGCTGAGCGGACTCCGCCTCGGAGGCGTTTCCTACACCCCGGCAGACGCTTCGACTTCGTACCTCCACCCCGGCAAATCCGCTGATGTGAAGGTGAACGGGCAAACTGTCGGCGTCTTCGGCGAACTACATCCGCTTGTGAAAGAGAAATATGATTTCGAAGAGTCGCCCGTCGTCGTCGCCGAGTTTGATTTGGACGCGTTGCGAAATGTAAAACCGACGTATGGCGTTGCGCCTGTTTCCGAGTTCCCGCCGGTATTCGAAGATATCGCTATCATCGTGGACGAATCGGTGGCGGCGGAACGCGTCGAAGGGCTGATCAGGCAGACGGGCGGAAAGACCGTGACGCGCATCCGCTTGTTCGATGTTTATCGCGATGAAAAGATCGGCGTGGGGAAGAAGTCGCTGGCGTACAGCCTCACGTATCAGTCTGAGAAGACGATGACCGACGCCGAAGCCGCGGCGATCCGCACGAAGATTGTGAAGCGGCTGGAGCATGAAGTCGGCGCGAAGTTGAGAAGTTAGCGCCGAGTGATGTATACTTGGAAAAATTCAATTCGACGGAGAAATGAGATGAACAACAAAAATACCGGTATGATCGCAACCATTGCCACCGCTGTGATTTGCGGATGTTGCGCGCTATTCGCCTGCATCATGGGCATCGGCACGATTACAGGGAATGGAACGTTCGAATTAGGCGGTTCTTCCGGGCAGACGCCCCCCGCGTACGGATATGCCATGCTGTGCCTCTCCCTGATTGCCATCCTGGTTCCAGTGGCGGTTGGTTTCTTCACCCTCCGCAAAAAGACGGATTCGGCAGAGGCGACTCCGCCAACCACGGAATAATAAAAAAACGGCGACCACATCTGGTCGCCGTTTTTTTTGTTGATTTGTTTCTACTGCACAACGATGGTCACATTCATTGGGCAAAAGTAATGGTTGTCGACAACCAATGACCATCGGGTTGTGTACGTGCCGCGATTTTTCGGCGTTTCCATTTCCACAGGGAGGTACGCTTGCTTGCCCGATTCCACTCCTTTGGGGATGCTATAGGATTCCACTTTGTGGAGTTTATCGCCGCCGGTGTACACATAATCCATGTTGGCGCGGAACCAGTCGTTTCTGCCGATATTTTTTACCAGCCAGGTCGTGGTGAAGTCCTGTCGCGCGACGAGTATCGTGCCGTTAATGGGGTCGACCTCGCGCACCTCACAGCCGTATTCCGATTTGTTTGTTCCGCTGGAGATGTTGGTTAAGGTGGCAGTGCCGGGTGTGCCAAGACCGGGCAGGATGAAAATAAACGTGTTCGTCGGCGTGGGTGATGCTGTTTCGGTTGCGTCTGGCGTGTACGTAAACGTTGCTGTGGCGGTGGAAGTGGGCAACGCCGCCGCAGTCTGCGTGGATGCGGCGTTTGCCGTCTGCGCGATGAACGTGTTGATCGCGCTGGGGGCGGCGGTGGGGGCGAAGTCTGGACTCGCCGCGGTTGGCAGGCAAGCCATTACCCATACCAATGCCATCAACCAGATCAACACGTTCTTTTTAGGCATCACAAAAACCGTTCCGCAGTTATTCAACCACGATCGCGATGTAGGGGTAGCACATATTGCCTTCCACCACCCAGGTCATCACGTGTTTGCCCTTTTCCGCCGGCGCGACGGCGTCAATGACGATCGTCTTGGAGTCGCCCGGTTTGAGGTCGGCGCCGAATTCGCGGAACGTATCGGTGGGGTCTTTCATCAGTTTTGTGCCGCTGAAGTATTTGATATCGTGCTTGGCAGGGATGGCTTTTGTGCCGGTGTTGACGATGGTCCACTTGATGTCGAACTCGTTGCCTTTTTTGAACACGGTCAGGTCACGAGGTTTGTTGTTGATAGGGGTGCACTGATACGGTTGAATAGGAGCGGCGCCGCCACCGCCTCCTCCTCCGCCCACAACGAACGTTGGGGTTGGAGGGACGAGCACGAACGGGGTCGCCGAGGGGATGAGCGGAGTTTCAGTTGGAGGAGCAGACTCGGTCTGGGTGGGAAGCGTGGTGTTCGTCGCGATGGGTTGCGCGGCTTGGGTTTGCGTCCCCGCCGCCGAGATGGTCAGCGCGACTACGGTGGCTATCTGATTTGCCGTGTCCTGGGGGTTTGGCGTAGCCGCCTGCGGAAAACAGGCAGTGAGCGCCACGATCACAAGAACAGCCGAGAGTAGAAATCGCATTTTGGTTTGGGTCATAGTGTCTCCTTCGATTGGTTATTTCTGATTCGGTGTGGACGAGCCGTCGCCGATGCCGAGCGGCTGCCATTTCTTTTCGTCTTTGAGGCGGTGTTGGATTCCGTGGCGGTCGTGAATCTCATCGAAGTCTTCGGGCTTGATGAACATTTGCTCGCCGTCGAGCAGACCCAACACGCCGCTCTGACCGGGTTCCATGCGCTTCTCGCCTTTGAACTTCGCCGCGTCGCTTGGCATGTAGTCTGTCGGTTCCTCGTAGGTGGTGATGTAGCCTTCGTAGTTGCGCAGGATGACCTTGTGGTCAGACATGCTGATCAGATAATTCGGCATGACGGGAATTTTTCCGCCGCCCCCGGGCGCGTCCACGATGTATTGCGGGACGGCGTAGCCGCTGGTGTGACCGCGCAAGCCTTCCATGATCTCGATTCCTTTCGCGACGGGTGTGCGGAAGTGCCCCGCGCCTTCGACCAGATCACACTGATAGAGGTAATACGGTCTCACGCGGATGCGGACGAGGTCTTGCACAAGTTTGCGCTGGATGTGAACGTTGTCGTTCACGCCCGCGAGAAGCACAGACTGGTTGCCGAGCGGGATGCCCGCCCTTGTTAAACGGTCACAGGCTTCGGCGAGTTCCTTCGTAATTTCGTTCGAGTGATTGACGTGGATGTTAATCCACAGCGGATGATATTTTGCCAGCATGTCGCACAGTTCCTGTGTGACCCGCATGGGCATGAAGACCGGCACGCGCGTTCCGAGGCGAACGATCTCGATGTGCGGAATTTCGCGCAGGCGGCTGAGGATTTCTTCGAGGATCTTCGGCGCCAGCACGAGCGGGTCGCCGCCCGAGAGCAGAACGTCGCGCACTTGCGGAGTCCGCTTGAGGTATTCGATCTGCATCTCGAATTCATGCCGCGAGAAAGTTTGACCGGGATCGCCGACGATGCGCGAGCGCGTGCAATAGCGGCAGTACGACGCGCATTGGGTTGTTACCAACATGAGGACTCGGTCCGGGTAGCGGTGGACCAGCCCGGGCACCGGAGAGTGGCGGTCTTCCGCAAGTGAATCCTCCATCATCGCGGTGAAGGATTGCATCTCCTCCGAAAGCGGGATGACTTGTTTGCGGGTCGGGTCATCGGGGTCGTTCGGGTCAATCAGCGAAATAAAGTACGGCGTGACATCCACGCGGAACAAGCCTTGCGTTTGCAGGGCTTTGCGTTCCGAGTCGGTGAGCGGCAGAACTTTTTCGATCTCTTCGACCGAGTTCATGCGGTGGCTGAGCTGCCAGCGCCAGTCGTTCCACTTTTCATCGGGAACGTCGGCGTAGATCGGGGCGCGTTTGGAAACAAAAGGTTCAGACATGGGATTTTCCTCCGGGGGTTAGAGTTGGATGCGACTCAAATAAACGTGGAAACCCAGAATAACGGAGGATCGTGGTCGGGTCGGAAGAACCCGGCATTATGCACATGCGCGTTCATAATGAATTGAATTGTACGAGCAAACAAAAATAGGGTCAATGTCCTTTTTGGCGGGTTGGAAACCGATTAATCCGCTAATCCCCGCTAATCCTCGCGAATGGTTTCAAGAGATTAGCGTAGATTGGCGAAGATTAGCGGAAAAAAAAACATGGAACCATGCGTCAACAAACGGTGTATAAAGGATGAAATCGAACCTCTGCAGAGACATACTTGGATGAATCTACACTAATTCGGCGCGCGGCGAACGGCGACACGTCTGCATGGGAACCGCTCATGCTTGCCCATCAACAGGCTGTCTTCCGTTTCGCATACCTCCTGCTCGGCGATGCCGACGACGCCGAAGACATCGCGCAGGAAACCTTTTTACGCGCTTGGAATCATCTGAGGCGCTTTGATGAAACACGCTCGTTACGACCATGGCTGTTGAGTATCGCATCGAACTTGTCGAGTAATCGCAGGCGTTCGGCGGGGCGTTACCTCGCCGCGTTGACTCGCGCCTTTCGTGAACAACCGAAAGATCGCCTTATCGAGGAGACTCACTCGCAAAGCGCCGAAGCGGATCAACTTTGGAAAGCAGTACAACGTCTTGCGCTACCCGATCAGCAAGTCATCTATCTTCGATATTTCCTCGACCTGCCCGTCGCTGAAACTGCGGAGACGCTGCAAATTGCCGAAGGCACCGTCAAATCACGATTGAACCGCGCGCTCGAAAAATTACGAAAGATCATTGATCGGGATTTTCCCGTTTTCGCCGACAGGCGTGAAGGACGTGAAGCATGAGCGAAATGGATTTCGAGACTCAAATGCGATCCATCGCGCAACGGATAAACTATCCACACACGCCAGATATTGCTGGACGTGTGATGTCGCGCCTTCGCCGATTCCCCTCTCCCACTGGGAGAGGGGTTAGGGGTGAGGGACGCTCTCGCTTCATTTCCAAAGGGTGGGCTTGGTCGCTAACCCTCATCGTTGTACTCCTCTTCAGCCTCATGCTCATCCCGCCGGTGCGCGCCGCTGTGCTTGAATTCATCCAAATCGGCATCGTGCGCATCTTCCCACGCCCAACCGATACTCCTCCGCTTGAAACGCCGCGCACTGCCACGCCTCAATCTTTTGCGACGGTAACTGTAACGCCGAATTTAAAACCTTCCACCTTATTGATTGAACTGAACCAGATCGCCGGCGAACGGACTCTTTCTCAAGCGCAAATTCTGGTTGCTTCTCATTACTCAATTCTCTTGCCTACCTATCCGCCCAATGTAGGCGAGCCTGACCACGTGTTCGTGCAAGACGCCGATGGCGCAATGACCATCCTTGTCTGGCTCGATCCAAACGACCCCGAAAAAGTGTTGCTGAGTCTACATATCATCCCCGAAGGAAGCTGGGCAATTCGCAAAACTGAGCCGGTAACGATTCAAGAAACGCTCGTCAACGGTCAACGCGCGGTGTGGGCGGTGGGACCGTATCCACTGCGGTATTCCAATGGCGACATCGATTTCACGCGGCTGATTGACGGTCACGTGTTGATCTGGACGGATGGCAACGTAACGTATCGGCTTGAGTCGAATTTATCCATGAAAGAAGCGATCAAGGTTGCGGAGTCGCTGCAATCTCTTCCGTGAAACTAAGAGAATTAGTATTACAACGCAAAGTCGCTATCGAGGCTCATAGCGCCCCAAACCATCCACGAATAAAAACCACGAATACTCGAATTCGCGC
>CASGHD010000193.1 GCA_949319575.1 uncultured Anaerolineales bacterium
GACGGCAGTCGCAATCGCGCCGAGGACATCCACAACAGGCGTGAACAGCGACGCGACCTTCGCCGCATCGAGACTCGTTTCGAGATAATAACGATTGACGTAACCGCTGAACGTGGAATAATTTTTCTCCTGCCGCGAGAATGCCTGCACAACGCGCACGCCGTTGACATTTTCCGCTAGCACCGAATTTGTCCATGAGACGGCGGCGCGCACTTTGCGATAACTCTGCCGCGCGGCTTTACGGAAGATAACTGTCGCCAACACCATGAACGGCAAAACCGTGAACGTGAGCAGGGATAACTTCACATCCAGCGCAAGCATCGCAATCAACGTGCCAATGATTCCCAAAAGATTTCGCACAATCGCCAACACCGCCCACGTGATAAATTCGCGCAGAGTTCCAACATCGTTGATGACGCGCGTGATGACGCGCCCGACGCTGTAACGGTTGTAGAAACTCAGCGAGAGATTCTGCAAATGCTCGAACATCGCCGTGCGGACGTCGTACAACACGTGTTGCCCCACACGAGACATGATTCTCACGCGGTAGAAGTTTGTTACTAGCTGAATGATTGAAACAGCCAAATAAGCCAACGCAATATTTTTCAACGCGCCGAGATCCTTCGCGCCGATACCTTCATCAATGGCAAGTTTGACGAAGTACGGTCCCGACACAGCCGCCGCAGTGACGATGATCATGAGAATCAACGCGAAGAACATGCGCGACGCATACGGCTTGACGAAGCGCAACAATCCGCGCGCCACTTTGGGGTCGTAACCCTTATCGAGTTGCTCTTCGGATTGGGTGATGAATTGGGGAGGAATGATTTTGGTCGTCATAAGTTTTTTAACCGCGAAGCGCGCTAAGAACGCTAAGTTGAAAAATCTTTTTCTTCGCGCTCTTCGCGCTCTTAGCGGTTAATAAATTAAGCAATCTCACGCGAGTCCTCATCTGGCTCAATGTCCTCAAAAGGAATCTCTTCCATCTCCTCTGCAAAGCCAGCGTGATCCACCAACTGCAAATCATGGATTTCTTTATACAGCCCGCCGCGTTGGAGCAGTTCTTCATGCGTGCCGCGTTCGGCGATTTGACCTTTGTCCAACACGAGAATCATGTCCGCGCGGCGGACGGTGGAGAGGCGATGTGCGATCACGAAGGTGGTGCGACCTTCCATTAGAGTATCCAATGCGGCTTGGATTAATTTTTCAGTTTGCGTATCCACCGAGGAAGTCGAGTCATCGAGTATCAAAATGCGCGGATTCATTAACAGCGCGCGCGCTATCGCCACGCGCTGGCGTTGTCCGCCCGAGAGCGTCACACCGCGTTCGCCGACAACGGTATCGTAGCCGTTGGTAAAGCCTTCGATAAATTCATGCGCCTGCGCGGCTTTCGCGGCAGCGATGACTTCATCCATTGTCGCGTCGGGGCGACCATAGGCGATGTTCGCCTTGATCGAATCGGAAAACAGAAGCGAGGTTTGCAGAACGATGCCGATCTGTTTTCTGAGCGTCACCAAATCCATCTCGCGCACGTCCACACCATCCACCAGCACACAGCCATCGGTCACATCGTAAAAGCGCGGAATAAGATTGATGAAAGATGTTTTACCTGAGCCAGTCGGACCGATCAAGGCAATAATTTGATTCGGCTCGACGCTCGCGCTGATTCCGTTCAAGGAGGCGGTCTTTTCGCCTTGGTAATTCAGCCGCACATCGCGGAACTCTACCTCGCCGCGCAATGATTCCATTTTCACCGCATTCGGCGCGGATTGAATCGCAGGCTCCACGTCCAACACTTCGAAGACGCGTTGCGCGCCCGCGGCCGCCTCGCCGCCCGCGTTGACGAGTCCTGTCAACTGTTGGGCGGGTTCCGCCATCATCAAGATATACGCGTTGAACGCGACGATCGCGCCGATGGTCAACGTCCCATCCATGACCATTTGCCCGCCGAACCACAATATCAAAATGACGCTGATCGTGGTCAGCCAGTTGGTGGTCGGCATGATCTTCGACCACTCGTCAATGACATGAATCCATGATTTGAACACGACATTGTTGGCGTCGGTGAACCGTTTGATCTCATACTTCTCGCGCGCAAACGCGCGGACGACTTGCACGCCCACTACATTTTCCTGCAAGCGATTCGACACCTCCCCCATTGCCTGATCTACGATGAAAAACAATTTACCGATCTTCGTGCCGAAACTGGAAGTCATGAAGATGAGCGGAATCATCGGCAGGAGCGCAATGCCCGCCAGAAACGGATTCGCCGCGACCATGGAATAGGTGACGCCGACGGTGAGCAATACGAACTTCACAAGGTCGGAAACAGCACTACCTGAAAATTTTTCTATCGCGCGCACATCTTCGATGCAACGCGAGATGAGTTGTCCACTTTGGGTATGGTCGTGATAAGTGAACGGCAAATGCTGGATATGATCGAACGCGCGGTTGCGCAGGTCGTAGCCAACGCGCGCCGCGATCCATTCGGTCGTGTAACGGTTGATCAGGCCGAGGAAAGCCGAACCAAGCCCAAGTCCGAGAAGGAGAAGCGCGGATTGAATCAGTTGGCGCATATCGCGGCGAGTGAGTCCGTCATCCACCGCTGTCTGAATGATGCGCGGGACGAGGAGGTTCAGCGCGGTGATGATGAACAACATCAAGAGAGTCGCAAGGATCTGCCGCGCGTAGGGCTTGAGGAAAACTCGAGTTCTGAGTAAATATTTCATAGCGGGCTTGATAGGATACCATAAATTATCTATAGCTCATGCGACAGTTGCACTGTCGCATGAGCGTGACGCACGCTTCGCGCAACTGCGTCACGAACATCACGGTGGTATAATGCCCGTGCTTTTATCTTGAACGCTTGAAGGGAAATATGAAACTTCACGAGTACCAATCCAAAACGATTTTTGCAAAGTATGGAATCCCGATCCCCAAGGGACGGGTGGCGGCTACCGCAGTCGAGGCGAAACATATCGCCGAAGAACTGGGGGGCCGCGTTGTTGTTAAATCGCAAGTGCTGGTGGGCGGACGCGGTAAAGCGGGCGGCATCAAAGTTGCCAAGAGCGCGGCGGAAGCCGAACAGCTCGCGCAGCAGATACTCGCCATGGAGATCAAAGGCTTGCCCGTGCGCAAAGTTCTTGTGGACGAAGCCGCCGCCATCGAACATGAGATTTATTTCGCCATCACGAACGACCGCGCCGCGAAAAAACCTGTGATGATCGCCTCCGCCGAGGGCGGCATGGACATTGAGGAAGTTGCGGCGACGAAACCAGAAAAAATTATCAAGGTGCATATTGATCCGCTGTTGGGCTTGCGCGATTATCAGTCGCGCGATGTCGCCGCTTCGATTGACCTCCCGCGCGAACACTGGCGCGAGTTCAGCCGTATCGCGGCGGGATTGTGGCAAGCCTATCTCGAAACTGACGCGACACTGGCGGAGATCAATCCGCTCGTCATCACAAAAGACAAGCGGCTCGTCGCGCTCGACGGCAAGATGATGATTGACGATAACGCGTTGTTCCGTCACGCGGACTTAAATGAAATGCGCGACATTGACGAAGAAGAACCCGCCGAGACCGAAGCGCGAAAATATGGTCTCTCGTATATCAAGCTCGACGGCAACATCGGGTGCATGGTCAACGGCGCAGGGCTGGCAATGACCAGCATGGACATTGTTAAATTGTTCGGCGGCTCGCCAGCCAACTTCTTGGATATCGGCGGCGGCGCAGGCTCGGATAAAGTGTCCGCGGCGATGAAAATTATTTTGTCCGACAAGAACGTGAAAGCGGTTCTCTTCAACATCTTCGGCGGCATCACCCGTTGCGACGAAGTGGCGCGCGGAATCTTGGTCGCGATGGATGAAGTCAAACCGAAAGTTCCGATGGTCGTGCGGCTCGTCGGCACGAACGCGGAAGAGGGACGCAAACTCCTCGAGAACGCGAAGATGATCACCGCGGAGACTTTGGCAGATGCGGCGCAGAAAGCCGTGCAGGCGGCGAAGTAAATAGTCCAGACCTCACAGGTCTTAAAGACCTGTGAGGTCTTTTGAGGAAAATAAATGAGCATCCTAATTAACAAAAACACACGCTTGCTCGTGCAAGGCATCACCGGCAACGAAGGACTCTTTCACTCCACGCAAATGCTGGCATACGGAACGAACCTCGTCGCTGGCGTCACGCCCGGCAAAGGCGGCGAATGGGTATTGGATGGAAAAGTTCCGGTGTTCGATTCAGTCAAACTCGCAAAAGAAGCGACCGACGCCAACTGCGCGGTGATCTTCGTCCCCGCGCGCTTCGCTCCCGACGCGATGTTCGAAGCCGCCGACGCGGGCATTCCCCTCATCGTCTGCATCACCGAAGGAGTCGCCGTGCAAGACATGATGCGCGTGCGAAACTATCTCGACCAAAAAAACGTTCGATTGGTTGGTCCCAACTGCCCCGGCATGTTGACGCCCGGCGAATCAAAAGTGGGAATCATCCCCGGCAACATCGCCATCCCCGGCAACGTTGGAGTCGTGTCGCGCTCAGGCACGCTCACGTATGAAGTGTTGTACGCGTTGAAACTCGTCGGCATGGGCGCGTCCACGTGCGTGGGCATCGGCGGCGACCCGGTCAACGGGACGAATTTTATTGACGTGCTGGAAATGTTCGAGCATGATCCGCACACAGAAAAAGTTGTTCTCATCGGCGAGATCGGCGGCTCAGATGAAGACAAAGCCGCTGAATTCATCGCGTCGAAGATGACTAAGCCGGTCGTTTCATTCATCGCCGGTCAAACCGCCCCTCCCGGCAAACGGATGGGTCACGCCGGCGCGATCATTGAAGGCGGCGCGGGAACTGCGGAGGGCAAGGTCAAAGCCCTCGAAGCGGCAGGCGTGAAAGTGGCGAAACATCCGGAAGAAATTCCATCGCTATTGAAGTAAAAACCTCAGCCACAGATTACACGGATTTCCACAAATTTTTAAAACCAATCCGTGAGAATCGGTGAAATCCGTGGCAAGTGTTTAAATTAAACACGTAGAGCCGTCCTCATTGGACGGCTCTACGGTTATAATCGCCAAAAGGATTACTTATGCGAGTCGATATAAGTAACGGCATCGCCGACGGTGGCGATTTTTTGGGCGACTTCGTCGGAGATCTCAGCGCCGAATTTGTCCTCGAACGCCATGATCAACTCGACCAAGTCCAGCGAATCAGCCTCAAGGTCCTCGCGGAAACGAGCCTCCGGCGTGATCTTCGCCTCATCCGCGCCCAGTAAATCCTTGATAATCGCCTTTACGTCGGTAAATGTGTCAGACATGACAACCTCCTCAGAGAATTTTTCTAATTGTACTAGAGAATACAACCACAGGAACACTGCCTTATGACAAAAGTTGCGCCGATAGACCAGAGAAAAGCCGACCACATTAAGATCAACTTAGAGCAGGATGTCCGCTCTGTGCTGACAACAGGACTGGAGAACTACCGCTTCATCCATGAGGCATTGCCCGAACTGGACTTAAACCGCCTCAACACGACGGTGGACCTGTTTCACAAACTGTTAGCGAGTCCCATCCTCATCTCTTCGATGACCGGTGGGACAGCCGAAGCCGAGACCATCAACCTGCGTCTCGCCGAAGCCGCGCAAGAAATGAAAATCGCCATGGGAGTCGGGAGTCAACGCGCCGCCATCGAACACCCCGAACAAGCGCGGACATTCCAAGTGCGGAGAGTCGCGCCCGATATTTTATTATTTGCTAATTTAGGCGCTGTGCAATTAAATTACGGTTACAACATTGACCACTGCCGCCGCGCCGTAGACATGATCCAAGCCGACGCGCTCATCCTGCATTTGAATCCGTTGCAAGAAGCCGTGCAAGATGCGGGCGATACAAACTTCTCAGGTCTTGCAAAAAAGATCGAGGAGATTTGCAAGCAGATCGAAGTCCCCGTCATTGCAAAAGAAGTTGGCTGGGGAATCTCTGAACGGACAGCAAAG
>CASGHD010000194.1 GCA_949319575.1 uncultured Anaerolineales bacterium
AACTGCCCCGTATTTTGACGCGGGGCTCGTCCTCCATGAAATCCCAGCGATGACGCCGAGCCCAGCTGTGACAGGGACTCCTCCGAATTGGTTTTTTCCGCTCGAGCCCTACATCGGACCTGTGCGTTCGGGGCGACTCACATATAACCAGATCGGCGGGATGTTTCCGAATAGTTGTCTCGTGTATGCGAGCGCGGCGGAGGATATCGGCGAGCAACTCGACGCGTGCGAGATCGTGTACGGCGTGGATAAGACGACGCCCAACAGCGCGTTGTTGACGCGCGCGCGCTTGCGTGAACTAGCAAAGAAAGCGTTGAACCCGAAACAACCCGTAAATTATTCGGGAAATATTTTTTCAGAGGCGCTTCCCAAAAATGGACGCGCGGCGACATTCATCAATGTTTTTTACAACTCGTTCACGCAATCGGGCTGGCAATACGATCCGATCTCGCAGACGTATTTGCGTTTATCCGACCACGCCGACCAAACAGGAAATTTATTCCCCGCCGCCGATCGGTTGACAGGCAGGCAAGTGGCTTTTGAAAATGTAGTTGTGCTGTTTGCCGATTATTCGCGTTATCGTCACAATCAATTTGAAATTTTGCTGGGCGCGGGTCAAAAGGGACTGGCGTATCTTTTCCGTGACGGGCAGGCTTTCCGAATCCAATGGTCAACGCTGAACCGCGCATGGGAAAAGGAGACTGGCTTGCTGCGCCCGATCTATTTTGTTGATTCGCACAACAACCTCATCCCCCTCCACCCCGGCAGGACGTGGATTCATCTCGTTACGCCGTTCTCGGGCTTGAGCGATCAGGGAAATGGGAAATGGTACGTGAAGTTTGTTCAACCTGTTGATCCGCTGGATACGCCGACGCCTTAGCCGTCATTGCGAGCCGCCGCACTTGCTCTTTGGCGGCGAAGCAATCTCCCTCATTGTGTTGGAGATTGCTTCGTCGTGCCTTCGGCACTCCTCGCAATGACGGGAGAATTAGAGAATTGAGACTGGAGATTAGAGACTTATGCACAAATATGTTATCAACCTAAAATCCCATTTCGAGAAACACGCGAACCCATCCCAAGCCGCGCCGATGAAGAAATATATGCGCGACCAATTTGAGTATTTGGGAATCAAGTCTCCGCAGGTGAAGGAGTTGCTTCGGGAGCATGTGAAACTTCATGGCTTGCCATCGCTGGAGGATTTGGATACAGTCACGCGCGACTTATGGTCACTGCCTCAACGCGAGTTTCAATACGTTGCGATGAGTTTAGTGGAACGGTTGGAAAAGAAACTGCCGAAATCATCCATCAAAACATTGGAATTCATGATCACGCACAAATCATGGTGGGACACGGTGGACAACATCGCGCACATCGTCGGCATTCACTTTCGCCGCTTCCCCGATGTGAAAGAAAAATATCTCGCCAAGTGGCGCAGGTCCAAAAATATTTGGCTCAGACGGACGGCAATAATTTTTCAGTTGGAATACAAGAAAGAAACAGACTTTGATTTGCTGTGCGAGATCATCCGCGAGAACCTCGGCTCGGATGAGTTCTTCATCAACAAAGCCATCGGCTGGGCGTTACGTCAATACGCGTACACCGACGCGAAGGCAGTGAAAAAGTTCGTGAAGGCAACCGATCTGCATCCCCTCAGTCACCGCGAGGCGATGAAGCATTTATAATAGATTCATATGGCAAAATTTAAGAGCTGTTATTTCATTAAGCATATACTTTGTTCATTCCTGTTGATCTTTTCATCATGTACAAACTTGCCATTTTCAACAGGTGATATCACCCCATCCTCGGCAACAACTCCCAGCAAAACATCATCTCAATTTCTAAGTCCTATTGTGTCAATCACACCAGCAGTTGTGACCGAACCTGCCGAAATCCACCCGCTAGCATTGAATGAAGGAAACATTTACAAAATCGAAAATCTTTCTGCATTTGGTTCACCCAACAGGTATTGTATTCATTCTGCTATAGACACTGCCCTTGAAACAAGGTTTATAAATGGTCAAGTTGAGTATCTGTTAGCGAGAACAGATTTTGAAAACCGAAATATTCAAATCTGGGATTTAGAAAAGGAAGTTGATCTACAAACTTTCAAAATCGAAAACGTTGACAGTGTAGTATTCTCTCCCGACCGAAGGACATTAATTTCTTTTCATCGCTACGGTTCGGGTACGTTAACTTTATGGGATATTGAAAGCGGAAACCTAAAGCGGGAAGTTGTTATTGAACCCAATCATTATTACGGTGAGCGCATCATCATTAGTCAAGACGGATCACGAATCGCAGTATTTTCGTGTTTGTACAATGCAGTAGACTGTCGAGTATCAGAGTTCAATTTACAGACCAACCAAGTAAGTTATGCAGATTATTTTTTCCCGCTTTATGGCGAAACGCCACCGCCGTACATTTATTCGCCAAGCGGAAATTTGGTTTCAATTACATACAATAACGACAACAAATTACACTTTTTAGATTTAACCAACCACAAAGACACGATATTAGAATTTCCCTTCTCAAATCTCAACGAGATTGCCATGGCGGAAGCAGTATTTTCGACAATGGCTGTTAGTTCAAATGAAACTTATATCGCGGGCGGTGCTGAGAATGGGGATATTTATCTATGGGATTCTGCTGTAGGCACTCTATTGAAAATTTTAAAAGCACACACAACTCAACGAGGCGATGGCTGGTCGGGCGCTATTCAAATTCTAGAGTTCAGCCCAAAATCAAATTTACTACTGTCAGTTGGTTATGATGGTTTCACAAAATTATGGGATGCGAAAACGGGGATTCTAGCAAAAGAAATAAACACTTGTCACCATTTCGGAGGATTTACTCAAGATGGACGTTACTTGGTTACAGTTGGTGGAAAAGGGATTGAAGTATGGGGTATTCCATAATTAAACAATAACTCCTATCTGTTCTTCAAAAACTTCGTCGCATCAGCAAAATGGGATTTGAGATAATCGCGCACTGCGGCGTCTATTTCCATTTCATCCAACGCTTTGTGGATACACCACGCCCACTGACTACTTTCAGTCTCGCCGATAGAGAATGGCGCGTGCCTCATTCTCAACGCGGGATGCCCGCGTGATTCGATGTAGAGTTGCGGTCCGCCCGACCAGCCAGAGAGGAACATGAAGAGTTTCTCGCGCGATTGTTTTAGACTCTTCGGGTGAATGGATCGTATCTGCGCGGCTTCGGGCGAGGCGTCCATCAGGTCGTAGAAGCGGTCAATCAGTTTGCGGACGCCCGTCTCGCCGCCGAGGAGTTCGTAGAGGGAATGTTCAGAGTCAATCATGAGAGTTTATATCCATACAACCAGCCAACCTAAAGGGATGACAAAATATAGTAGACCTCTTGCGAAAGCGCTTTTTAGCCGCGGAGACTTCGACACGGTGAGCGTATGAATATGGCGGTCTCCGCAAGCGTTTCGCAAAAACAACCCGGCTGGGACGACAAAGGAGGCGTATCGCATGGAGGAGGGCTGGCGTCACACAAACCGTATAAATACCTGATTGGCGAGCAGGCGGGCGCGGGATGTGAGCCTCATTCTCGCTGACGCATCGTTCTCGCCAGCGGACCCGGGTTCGCGCCATTCAACCAATCCCAATTTCAACAATGCTTCAATCTCTTTTCCATACGCTTCGCGCAGGGGCGTGTGAAAGCGCGATTGAAATTCGCCTGCAGAAACCCCCTCCCGCGTCAGGCGCAAGCCGGTCATCATGAATTCGGACATGTCATCTTGCATGGTTTGTTTGTGATGGTTGACTGCGGCGGGAGAGAGTGGAAAAGGAAGGTTGGAGGCTTGAGGAGTATCGACTGGCTGACTTGCGAGACGATCGATGTACGTTTTGATTCGCAACACGTTGGAGTAGCGGTAGCCGTGTGTGTATCCATGCGCTCCGGCGCCGAAGGCAAGGTAGGGAAGCGAGCGCCAATATTGGAGGTTGTGGCGGCACATAAATTCAGAATGCAGAATTCCAAATTCTGCATTGGCTTTCGCCCAATTGGAAATTTCATATTGAACATATCCCTTAGATTCAAAAACTTCACTCGTCCATTCGTACATTTCGGCGGCGAGGTCGGGGTCGGGGAGTGGAAGCAGTCCCTTCGCCGCCCATCGTCCAAACGGCGTGCCGTGTTCAAGGGTCAACGCGTAGGCAGAGATGTGTTCGGGATGCAGGTCGAGGACTCGTTTGACAGAGGTCTGCCATGTTTGCAGGGTCTGTTCGGGCAAGCCGTAGATGAGATCGAGATTCAAATTGTCGAACCCCGCTTTGCGCGCGGAGGTCACGGCTTCGATGACATCGAAGAAGTCGTGGACCCGCTCCAACATGCGCAGTTCTTCGGCGTTGGCAGACTGCGCCCCAAAACTGACGCGATTGATTCCCAGCGAACGCAATGCGAGTAAATCATGGAACGAACACGCGCCGGGGTTCGCCTCCATGGTAATCTCCGCGTCGGCGGTCAACGTGAAGCGGGCGCGAATAGCCGTGAGAATTGAATCAAATTGACTGGGGGAAAGAAGCGAGGGTGTCCCGCCGCCGAAGAAGATCGTCCCGACAGTCACAGGGTTGTATGGTTCGTGGGTGAGGAGCCGCTCTCCGATCAATTCGACTTCGTTACACAGCGCGTCCACATACGCGGGGATCATTCCTTCCTGTCCCGCATAGGTGTTGAAATCGCAATACGCGCAACGATGGGCGCAGAAGGGGATGTGGAAATATAAAGAGATCGGGCGCTTCTCGGGGAGATCAGACATGAGAACCAGATAGGATCAAAGCGGGGAGATTCGCAATCGCTACGGTTTGCGCAATTCGCGGCAAAAAGAATTACCCAACCACCCGCATCTCCCTCGGCATATTAGACAACACATCCGCGCCCGTTTCGGTGATCACCACATTATCTTCGATGCGCACGCCGTTTCTGCCAGCGAGATAAATCCCCGGTTCGACCGTGAACGCCATGCCGGGTTCGAGCAATTGCAGATTGTCGCCGCGCATGTAGGGGTCTTCATGACCTTCCATGCCGATGCCGTGACCGGTGCGATGCGTGAAATATTTTCCGTAGCCAGATTTTTCTATTACAGTACGCGCGGCAATATCCACATCCGCGCATGCGGCGCCCGGCTTTGCGGCAGCGCGACCTGCGGCATTTGCTTCCTGCACGATCTTGTGGATCTTTTCATACTCCGCATCCACATCGCCCACCGCGAATGTTCGAGTCAAATCTGAAATATATCCATCGCGCGCCGCGCCCCAATCCACAACAAGCAAGTCGCCCGCTTGTAATTTTCGATCAGACGGCGAGGCGTGCGGATTTGCCGAGTTCGGTCCCGATGAAACAATGGGACTGAATGGCATTTCAGGCTCGGAGCCATGCTTGAACAATTGCATGATTAGCTCTGCCGCCAATTCTTTTTCGGTCATGCCGATCTTGATGAGGGGAATCGTCGCCTCAAGCGCGGACTGGGCGATCTGCACCGCGCGGCGCATGGCTTCCACTTCCATTTTATCTTTTCGCAAGCGGAGTTGGGATAGCGCTTCGCTCGCATCGGGGAAGTCCGCTTCGGGGGCGGCGTTCTTCACATAGTTGAATTCCAGCAAGCGCAATTGCCGCGG
>CASGHD010000195.1 GCA_949319575.1 uncultured Anaerolineales bacterium
CTCGCTCCTCCTTACTCATCTGGCGAAAACGATCCACACCCATTATGGATTAAGTACTTTTGGTATGAAATTGTTAAGGTGCTAATCTGTTACGACTTTTCCAGATTCTCCGTCAGGTACGAGTTTACCGTGTCTTACAACTTGTGTACTTGTCTACCGCCTTTGTCCCAAATGGTAGAATCGCCCCCATGCTCCCCCTCTCCAACATGGAAAAATACATCCGCGCGCACTTGCGTTACAACGTCACAATGAATTTGATGGACGGCGCCTTCTTCGGCTTGGCGCTTGGATTCGGCTCCTTTGCGACGATCATCCCCCTCTTCGTCACACGTATGACCGACTCCGCGATTCTTATCGGACTTGCGCCTGCCTTCCACGCCATCGGCTGGCAGTTGCCCCAATTGTTCAACGCAGGGCAACTCGCGCGGGCGCGTGAATACAAACCGATCGTCTTGCGGAACACCATCCACGAGCGGATTCCGTTTTTGGTATTAGCGTTGATCGCTTTCTTGATTCCATGGATCGGCATAAAAACCGCGTTATTCGTGACGTTCATCGCCCTCGCCTGGCAGGGAATCGGTGGCGGGTTCACTGCGAATCCATGGACGAGTTTAATCTCGAAGATCATCCCGCCCGAATCACGTGGTACATTTTTCGGGATGCAAGGCGGGTTGGTGAATCTGGTGATTAGCATCGCCGCCATCGGCGCGGGCTATTTGTTGGCTGAGGTTGAGTTCCCGAATAATTTTGCGATCAGTTTTTTCATTGCGGGTCTTGCTTTTATCGCTTCGTACATTGCCCTATCGAGTTCGCGCGAGCCTCGAGATGAGGAAAAGGTCGTTTCAGAGAAACAGGCTCACTTTTGGGAAGATGCGAAGTCCATCCTGAAAAAAGATAAAAACTTTAATTGGTTCCTCGTCACGCGCTTCTTGATGATGTTCGCCACGATGGGGTTTGGTTTTTACATTCTGCTCGGTCTACGCCGCTTCGAGATGGATTCGATCACGGCAGGCTATCTCACCGCCGCGCTGACGCTCACCCAAACATTTGCGAACGCGGGCATGGGTTGGCTCGGAGATAAGATCGGTCATCGCGCGATGTTGATTCTGGGCGCGCTGGCGACGATCGTGAGTTCGATCATCGCATGGTTTGCGCCGACCATCGCGTGGTTGTATCCCGCGTTCATTCTTTCGGGAATCGGCAACGTCGCCTTATGGACAATCGGCATCACGTTTACAGTGGGCTTCGGCAGCGACCTCGAACGTCCCACCTACATCGGCTTATCGAACACGCTCATCACACCCGCAACAATCACTGCCCCGATCCTGGGTGGATGGTTAATTGATAGTCTCGGTTTTGAATCTACATTTGGTTTATCTGCATTGATCGGAATAATCACAGCAGGCATTTTGATTTTTGTTGTGAAAGACCCGAAACCGCAGACGATAGACCATGGACGCTAGACCATTTTGTCTATGGTTACTATGTACGATACAGGTACGGATTATGTCGACGAGCCGCAGAGAAAGATCGTGTTGATTCAGGGATAACAAAGAACTCCGAGTTTTTCAAAACTCGGAGTTCTTGTTTAAGCCTTTGTAAAGAAGCCCTCTTCAACCCCCTGCCACGTCTCTTCATGCAATTTCATATATTTCGTCAACAGCGGATGCACTCGCGCCAGCTCTTCGTAGATTTTTTGCGCCACCCTTCGTATTGAAAAATGTGCGTTCGCCGCAGAACGTAACTGGCAGAATGCGAACGCCTCACGCAGATTGAATTGCGCCAATACGCGGCGATTGAATCCGTTGGGGACGACGTATTGCGCGACATCTGGGCTGAACTGATATAACTTCTCGTACATTTGTGAAGCGGACTCCATCGCCGCCTCATACTCGGACTTGAAGCCTGCTTCCGTTATCAACAGCGGAGTCGCGTACCCCAGCCGCGTCGTCAACCTCTGCGGCGTCTGCGTCATCATGCGGTGACGTTTGAACTCGGCATACGCGCCCTGATCCATGATGAGGTCAAAGGTGTAGGTGGAGTATTCCAGTTCGCGCAGAGGAACATCGAATTTGCCTAATTTTCCAAGAAGCGATTCGGCGAGCTTTTCTTTTGCTTCTGCGCTCAACGATTCGACATGCGCCAGCGCGTCTATATACATCATTTCGCCGAAACGATACAACGCCGCGGCTAACGCCTTCTTTTCTCCCTCTTTGTCAAAGTCAATCAGCATACACCAGTCTCCAGTCTCTAATCTCCAATCTCTATTCTCTAATTCTCCAAATTCTCGAATCGTTTCTACCAAATACGGCACTTCATCTGCGTATTTCACCAAAGTTGGAGTCTCGGCTTTCGATACCTCCTTAACTTTTGCGCCAATCTCGCGGACTTCAGCCAACTCATGCGAAAGCATCTTGCGGATGGTATTTTCGATCACGCGCGCGTTTGCTGTCATACCCACATTTGCCAGCGCGGCGGCGGGCAGGAGGAAGCGGCACACGTCCACATACTTCGAGCGGATGCGGCGATCCCATGCTTCATCCTTTTCGTTCTCGCGGCGCGGGAAGCGGTCGAGGATGAGAGTCCGCACAGGGTCGAGCGAATCAGCATAGGCTTTGAAAAGGAGGCGGATCGTATCCACAAATTCATCATGCAATGGATGCCCGATCAATTCGGGCGGAATCGTAAAATCATCCTGTCCCCATCGTTGATAGCGCGTGGATTTTTCGGTATACGAGGCGAGTCGATTCGACTCGATGCTCTCGATGGCGATGCGCGAAACATTTTCGAAGGCGATGTGCAAAACGGCATGTTCCGCCACCGACGCGTGACCATATCCCACCACCCACTTCTCATGGAACTGCGCCGATTTTTCGTCGCTGAGCTCGGCGGCAATCGCGCGGAACGATTCGGGCGAGCGCGATGTTTTTGCAAATGCAACCGCGATGGTTTCAGGGCTGAGCGCGCGCGGCGAGAGTAAATAAATTTCACGTTCGGGCATGGGGTCTCCTGATACCCTTGCGAAGGTTTTAAACCTTCGCAAGGGTTATAAATTCTGGGAGATTATAACAATGAAAAATCAAATTCCGCCTTATTGATAACCGCTGCCGATCTATCCGCCAACCTTTTGTGTTTGTAAGCGGTGATTACAAGAGCGTAAACTCAAATTTCACGATTTACCCGTACAATCCCGCCGCTTCATTTGAAGCAATCATCATTGATTGACAGGAAGAACATGCAATACAAATCTGATCTTATCCATATCAAACGCAAAACGCTCTTGTTTCTTTTGATCGCCTTCCTCGTGTTGGGGGCCACGCCTGTCTTAGCGGACTACCTCGGTCCAGACCGTACCACGACTGAAAGTTATGAGGACACGTATGATTATGGCGTATGGGCTCGCGACAACAATACGATTCCCTATTGCCTCGATAAACAAGGAAATAAAGCAGACGATTGCATCGTTTGTGAATGGAAACGTAAGCCGGGCAATGCCTGTGGTGACGCGACCTAATGGTACACACTCGGCAGCCGATCGGAGATCGTGGAAAAGACAACCAATCTGCCTCCCGCGATCATTAGCAGTTCCCTGCAAAACTGCACATTGAATAACGGCTGGTGTGTCACCGCTCCCGAACTATCTTTGAATGGAAGCGAACCATTATCGGGCTACGCCATCCTCGCCATCGAAGGTTCATTGAATGGACAATCCTTCGCTTGTTCAGGAGACAATTGCATTGCGCCTTTGAACGAAGGCGCTAACGATTTTTTCCTTTTGGGCGTTGTCTTCGTGGGGCGACAGTTCACAGATGGGAACCTTCTCCGCAAAAGTGGATACGGTTTCTCCCGCCCTCAGCTTGGACATTATCGCCACAAGCGGGTCAAACGGCTGGTATGTTTCTCCTGCAACAATTACTGCCATAGGTTCAGATTCCACTTCGGGTTTGTCAAGTGTGTTCCTTTCGGTGGACAACGGAGCAGGGATTTCTTCCACCACACTCAATGAAGGTATGTATAGAATTGTTGTTCAAGCAGAAGACAACGCAGGAAACATCGCCAACTCTACAACAACAATTTCCGTAGATACCACTACCCCTACGATTGATGTCTCTGTGAACGGGACGCTCGGTAGTAATGGGTGGTATAGTTCGAGCATGGAAGTGATTACCTCCGCAACTGATGAAACCTCTGGCGTTGCTTCACTTGAATCCAGTTTCGATGGTGGTATCTATCAGGCTTACATCTCTCCCATTTCTTTTACTGATGGCTATCACACGGTTCAATTCAAATCAGTGGACAAAGCGGGGAACGATACGGAAACGTCCGTGCAAGAGTTCTATGTAGATACGATTGCTCCAGCCGTTGATCTGCCTGCTGAATGGGAAGTGAATGACACGATCACTTACAAGGTTCAAGATGATGGCAGTGGCTTATCGGCGCTTCGTGTCGTCATCGAAGACGAAGACGAGAAATTTGCCAAAGTCGCGTGGGATGAAGCGGTTTCTGGCAACAAATTCAAAGGAGAGATCACGTGGAATGGGAAGTTCAAAGACGGGACGGTTGCTCCTGCTGGCGAATATCTGGTGTGGGTCAAGGCAAGCGATCTTGCGGGCAATGAGCGTATTGTATTAGGGAAAGTCGTTGTCCCTCAACCATTCGCTTCATTCAGTTTGATTCAGCCGAGCAAATCATCTGGAGAAGTTCCTACACCACCAGCAGATTTGTTTGATTCTGAAGGGCTATCCCCAACAACAAATCCCAACCCTGATCCTTCGACCTCGCCCAGTACGAGTTTTGGCGGGTCAACTTCTCAAACAAATTCTACAACTGTCCAATCTCTGTCACTTTCCTCTGGCACGGCGTCTGCAGCATCAACAACATCGTCTAATAGCCTCTGGGGCGCAACCGCCGCCGCGATGCTCAGCGCGGTGACAGCATACATCCTCGATGAAAAACGTAAACGACAGATAGAGAAAGCCAAAGAAGCACAGGAACAAGAACGCCGCGCGAAAATGAAAGCCCAAAAAATGGCGAAACTGGAAGCCCAGTGGGCGCAAGAACGAATGTGGGAACAGGCGCGCTTGGAGGAACAGCAAGCAAAAATGCAACAAGACGCCATTGCCCGCATGGAAACTAAAATGGAGCGTATGGAGGCAGAGCAGGATGAAAGATGGACAGCCTCCCAAACCGCGATCCGTGAACGGGCGGAAACCAAGAAAAAAACCGAAGACTTGCAAGCGGGATTAGCCGCCTATTACGCCGCCATGCGTCAGGGAGAGAAAGAGGTGCAATTAAAGGCGGAAAAAGAAAAACCATGGTGGCAGAAGGCGTGGGATACTGCGAAAACTTTTGTTCATGAGAAAATTGTTGAATCAACTCAAAAAGCATGGAATCAATATGTTTACATGCCAGTTGTCCAACCAGTAGTTCGCTGGTGGAAAGAAGAGATCCCTGTTTGGGCGAAGGAAACAGGGCTTTCGCTTATTCCAATCGTGGGCGATGGATGGGGAGTAATACGGCAAGCGATCCATTTCTTTAAGAAGGAGCCCGTCGACAAAGTGGATGTTGGTCTTAGTATAGTGGGGCTGATTTTTGATATCCCTTGGCCGCAGGAAGGGATAATTGGCGGGGACGTAGCCATCGCGGTGTTGAAAGGGTTGAATGCGGCTATTCCGTCGGGTCCAGCGCGAGATGTGATGGCACAATTGATCAAGAACGGATTGAAGAGTCCCGATGACATGGCTCGCATTGTAAAGACCAGCGAAGCCCTTTTGAAAAATGACCGTTTGCTGAAAACGCTCATTGACAACCCGCAGGCATTGGAAGCAGTGATGCGATATGGACCAGAGGCTGTGGATGTATTGGGCAAATACGGTGACGATGCAGTTGAGCTTGTCGGAAAGTACAGCGATGCAGGGATCAATTTATTATCAAAGAACGAACTAACGCCAGACGAAATCTCGAAACTCGCAGATTTACCGAATGAAGCGGCAAAGTTATCTGATGATGTAGCAAGTAAGATAGATGATGATTATAAGAATAACCCACTCCGACTGGAATATGAAAACAAAGTAACTGGACTGAAAGAACAATTACAAGAAATCTTGCAAAGGAACGACGGAGTAGTTACAGAGGCGGACGCTAAAGCGTTATCTGAAATTAGGCGTAATTTAGGCATCGAATACAAGGATATGACCCCTGGTCCCTTGCGCGATTACATCTATGAAATGAACATAACAAGATATGGAGATCCATTGGGACCGACCTGGGATTATTTAATGGATACATACAAGGGCGACTATCGCAAAATTGCAGAAGCTACTACTCGCCCAAATAAGGATATCAACGATTTTTTGTCTGGTTTTGACGAATGGATTAATCAAAAAGAGGTCGAATATCTCTTGGAAGCAGAACTAAAGGTTTTGAGAGGCGAATGACATGGCTAACATATTCATAAGAAATCACGATCTCTATGCTGTCGTTCTCGAATATCAACCAGGTGTAGGCCCGGTTAAAGTACAGGAGCGGATCAACCTTCCTCCAGATGTGAAAACCGAAAAAGGTTTCTATGTTGAGGTTGATAGCGTTTTCACAGGAGTGTTTGCTTCAAAAGACGGCCCTGTTTTATTTTATGGCAATGAGGAATATTTTCTTGCAGATAAGAGATTTGCAACGGAAGTTAAGAAAACAACTGAAGAATATATCTTCACCCTCAAACATAACGACAGGACACGCGTAATCATCAAGTATCCACCAGTGAAGTATAAAGACTATGACAACTGGTCTGATGAAACAACCCTTGATTTTTTTCTATGGTTAACCGACTCTCTGACCAATGATCAAGAAGCGTTCCGAAAGTATTTCACTCAACAATCGCGTGCATAACTCTGACTCATAAAAAAGTATGATAGATGTTGCTATACGAGACGAACGCAAGAAGCGCCACGAGCAGGAACAAGTTCAAGCCGTACAGGTACAGGGCGTGAGACAGGTTTCATGATGTATCAGTCTGCAGAAGATTTCCTAAACAATCGGAGACCAGCCATTGACTTCCCTGGAAATTAATATGGGGAGGAGATTATGATTATGAAAATAAAAGAAAAATCCGTGGTTGCATTTGCAACAAACCAATTCGATCTGATGCAAAGCAAGCAAATACTTGAGGATATGTTTGCTATTAAATTGTTTTTGAACGATAGTAGCTTTGAGGACGGTTTGTTGTATAGATATAGATTTCCCGGTGATGGTCATGCGAAAATTTCGCTATATGAAAACTATATGCCGGAGGTTGATGAATGGAAAGCACCTGATCTCAAGCAATATCACATAATAATAAACTTTCTGGGTTTGGAGTTGGAAATCAGTGAAATTGATGCGCTCAAAAAACATTTCGAATATTTGTATTCAAGGCAAATCTAATATGGAACTCATTGCCAAAAATTACCTTCAATTTATATCCTGTTCGTTTCTGATGCTGATTGTCATCGCGTTTTGGAAATTTCCTTTATCTGCGCCTGTTCTTGCTATTGCTTTTCTCCTCGTCAGCCTCATGACGGCCGTTTGGCTTATTATTAAGAAATACAGGAAATCCTATCTTGAAGGGAAACTCACGCGCGGTATTTTTGTCCGAAATGTTGTCATTGAGATATTTGGCATCCTGCTTGCCATGACTCTCGCAGGTTTGCTTGGCAGAACCATCGCACAGATTGCGACTGCACAAATCGTGAATGAATTGACCAAACTCATCGCAGGCATCCTGATCGGTCTGCTGGCAGGGGTGGGGATCGGGATTCTAATGACGCGCACTTTAGGAAGAATTTTGAAAACGTAAGGATTATTCAACAAGATACCTCATGCGGATAACGAAGACACAAGAAACAGTGAGGAAGAAAGCCCAGTGGGCAGGCGAAAAGTTAGTGAATCTTTGAAAGTACAGCGTCTAACAAAAGGGAACAACTTACGCCGTTCTCAATAGTATGCGCGTCTGCTTCACATCTTCGAGGATCTGTTCCACCAGCATTTCAACCGACTCGAATTTCAACTCATCGCGCAGGCGCGCTACGAATTCAAGTTGCAGATTTTCATCGTAAATATCACGATCAAAATCGAGCAAGTACGCCTCCACGCTCATTGTTTTTTTGTCGGGCGTAAACGTTGGGTTGAAGCCAATGTTGACGGCGGCTTTGAATCTTTCATTTCCGAGTTTTGCCCAACAAGCGTAAATCCCATTCGACGAGATGAGTTTATCGTCTGAATAATCCAAATTGGCTGTGGGGAATCCGATCGTCCTGCCGCGCTGATCGCCGCGAATCACCACTCCCTGCAAACGATACGGACGACTCATTAACTTCGCGGCTTCTTCGATTTTTCCAACCGTAACCAACTTGCGGATTTCCGTAGACGAGATCACGCCGCTCTCGTCGCTCAGGGCTGATACGGTTTCGACGGCGTATCCCAACTCCGCGCCGATTTCGGTCAAGCGGGGAACGGTTCCCTCGCGGTCTTTGCCCAAAGCGGAGTCGTAGCCGAGGATGAGGCGAACCAGTCCCAATCGGGATTTGAGCCGCTGCATGAAATCGCGGGCGGTGATGTTCGCCACCTCCCTGTTGAACGGATGCGTGATAACCACATCCACGCCCATGCCGCCGAGAATTTCCGCGCGCTCGTCGGGCAGAGTCAACAATTTGATCTCGCCGCGCCCGAACACTTTGGAGGGATGCGGATCGAACGTCAACACAACGGCAGGCAGATTCTTTTCATGCGCGCCTTCAACAAGACGATGAATGATTTGTTGATGCCCGCGATGCGCGCCGTCAAATACTCCGACCGTGAGCCATGAATGTTGCAGAGTTAGTTCATTGAGAGAGCGATAGTGTTTCATGTCCATAAACAATTCCAGCGCCGTTGATGGCGCTGGAATGATAACAGTGAACGATGTAATCGTGGAGAATCAGGCGTCGTTCGTGAAGAACACTTTCTTCGGCTGCCATGCGAGCGCGCCGTCTTCGCCTGTGATACATTCCATCAACGCGACCAATTCGCCTTGCGTGCTGACGCCGCGCACTTTGTTTCCAAGAACGGCATCTTCCGCCGCTTTCACGCGGTGACCATGACGCACGCCTTCCACTTCATCGGGGCTGAGTTCGATGGCGGGCCAATCGCCCAATGCTTCTGCGGCGGGGATGAGATATTGATACCAGTTACCAGCGGTAAACGCCTCTTGCAATTTGCGAAGCGGGGTCGCATCGCGCAAAGAAAAGCGTCCGCTTTTTGTACGGCGAAGTCCAACGAGGTACGCGCCGCATCCAAGTTTTTCACCGAGGTCATTTGCGAGCGATCTCACATACGTGCCTGATGAACAATGCACATCAATCACTGCTTCAGGCGGCGCCCATTCCAACACTTCAAGGTGATGTACTGTGATCTTGCGCGGAGCAAGGTCCACTGGCTCGCCCTGACGCGCCATTTCGTACGCTTTGCGTCCCTGCACTTTGACGGCTGAGTATGGCGGCGGAGTTTGTTCGATCTCGCCGACGAACGTCTTCAACACCTCTTCAAATTGCGGTTCGGTTACGTTCACGGGTTGGGTTGACGGCGTCACCCTCCCTTCCGCGTCGAAGGTGTCAGTCTTACCGCCCATACGGATGATCGCCTGATAGCGTTTATCGGAAGCGGAAACATACTCGCTTAACCGAACGGCAGGACCCACCAGAATCACCAACACGCCCGAAGCGCGCGGATCGAGCGTGCCAGTATGCCCGGCACGGCGCAAACTAGTCCCATTGCGGATCGCCTGCACAACATCGTGCGACGTCATACCAACGGGCTTGTCTACAACCAAAACGCCGGAGATGGCATTCTTCATTGTCTGGTTATCTGTTTGTTTATTCATTTTTCCTCCATACATTTATCGATGACAGTAGCGCATAACTATTTTAATCAAGGTCGATCATTTCACGGGTTGTCTTTAGTACTACGGATCGTATCTCGTTTAACGCGCCGTGGATGTCTGCCCCGGCAGCGGCGGCATGACCGCCCCCATTGAAGTGTTTTGCAATCTTGGAAACATCCACCGCCGGGTCGAGCGCGCGCCATGAGATCTTGACATGATTGTCGTTCTGTTCGACGAATATCATACCCACTTTGTTTCCATTTCCGGTAATTGCTGAGATTATATTAATCAAATCGGCATCGTCGCTCCCACCGTACCCGGCTCGCTTGCGGTCCTCGACGGTGAGGGTTGCCCAGACGATTCCATGCTTTTGCTCAAGGTTAGACAGCCCCGCTCCCCAATATCGCGCCGCAGGGAAGGTTTTATGCACCAACGAACGCATATACAGGTCAGACATGTCCACGCCTGTCTCCATCAATGTGGCGCACAACCGCATCGCGGAGGGGTTCGTGTTTGGCGTGCGAAAGCCGAGCGTGTCGGTAACAATGCCAGTTAATAAAGCCGCGGCGATCGGTTTGGTGATCTTGTATCCCCATAAGGGCAGGTAATGAGTGAGAATGGCGGCGGTTGCCGCCTCGTTCTCTTCGATCAGGTTCAATGCGCCGAAGCGTTCATTGGTTTTGTGGTGATCGATATTGATATCCGGCGCGCCGAAGTTTTCAAAAGCCTTCCCCGTCCGCTTGAAATCGGCGCAATCGACGGTGATGAACGTATCGTGTTCACCTTGCGGTTCCTTGACGATCAACTCGCTCCCTTCGAGGTATTTGAACGAGGAGGATACGCCGTCTACGAGCACCATCTGCGCTTGTTTGCCGGCGTCTTTGAGCGCCAGCCCCAAACCAAGCAGAGAGCCAATGGCATCGCCATCCGGGCGGACGTGTGATGCGATGACGATCTTCTGCGCCTGCTCCAACCGCTGTTTGATTTCCCCTATGTGCGTTTCTGTCATTCTCGAAAAAGTCCCTTCCATTCATTATCCGGCTCTTTGATGAAAATACAACCATCAAATCGGTAAGCCGCGCGTTTATTTTTTGTTTCTCAAATCAGCCAACGCCTTCTCGATTCGATCGGCGTTCTCCGGCGTCACATCCCAGTGAAACCGCAGGCGCGGAAAGGCGCGCAGTTCGACGCGTGAGGCGAGAATCCGTCGCAGGAAGCCGGAAGCAGACTCAAGTCCGGCAAGAACGTCTTTGGAACGCGAAGTCCCTTCGATGGCGGAGACGTACACATCTGCGTAGGCGAGTTCCCTATCCACTTTTACATCGGTGACGAAGATATGTTGCAGGCGCGGGTCGCTGATCTCGCGAATCAAGAGAGCCGAAAGTTCCTGACGGATGCGGTCCGCGATGCGCTGAAGGCGAATTCCTGAAGGCATGGTTGGTATATCCTTGCGAAGGTTTAAAACCTTCGCAAGGTTCTATGATTTCTCCAAAATGTAGCAAATGAGTTGGTCGCCAGGCTGGATGTCGCTGAAGCCTTTGAAGCCCACGCCGCATTCGTAGCCTTGCTTGACCTCTTTGACATCGTCCTTTTCATGACGAAGCGAACCCATGTCGCCTTCGTAGACGAGGTCTGTGCCGCGATAAAGTTTCACCTTTGCGTTGCGGCGCAGTTCGCCGTCGGTGACGCGGCAACCAGCCACGCGTCCGAACTTCGACGCGGTGAAGACTTGCAAGACCTGCGCGCGACCGATAACTTTTTCCTTCACTTCAGGCTCGAGCATGCCTTGGAGCGCTTTTTCGATATCTTCGGTCATGCGGTAGATGATCTCGTACAGGCGGATATCCACGCCTTCTTTGTCGGCAAGCCGCCGCGCTGAAACTTCAGCCTGCACGTTGAAGCCGATCATGATCGCCTTCGAAGACGAAGCCAGCATGACATCGTTTTCGCCGATATTGCCGGTCTCGGCGTAGATGATCTTGATGCCGATCTCACCCTCGCCAAGTTTGTTCAACTCAGAGATGACCGGGTCGAGCGACCCTTGCACGTCCGCTTTGACAATAAGGTTCAATCCCTTCGCTTCGCCCGCCTGCACGTTGGCGAACAAATCCTCCAACGAAACTTTCTTCTTGGATTGCGCCTGAGTCTTTGCCGCTTCGACTCGTTCAGCCACGATCACACGCGCTTCTTTGTCCGAGTTTACCACTGCAAACAAATCGCCCGCCGACGGCACATCGCTCAAGCCCATCACAGCGACAGGCGTCGAGGGTCCCGCTTTTTTCACGGGCTTGCCTTTGTAATCGGTCACCGCGCGCAATTTTCCATGCGCGATGCCAGCCACAACAACATCGCCCATTTCAAGCGTTCCATTTTGAACGAGCAGGGTGGCGATCACGCCCTTCGTCTTATCCACCTCGGCTTCGATGACCGTGCCGATCACCTTACCCGATGGATTCGCTTTAATGTCTGAGTTATCGGCGACGAGCAAAATACCTTCGAGCAGATCGTCAATGCCCTGCTTCTGTTTCGCAGAGACGGGAATCACCATCGTGTTGCCGCCCCAATCGTCCGGAACGAGTTCCTGCTCGGCAAGTTGCTGTTTAACACGGTCTGGGTTGGCATTGGCTTTATCGATCTTGTTGAGCGCCACCATGATCGGAACGCGCGCGGCTTTGGCATGGGCAATGGCTTCACGGGTTTGGGGCATCACGCCATCGTCTGCCGCGACGACCAGCACCACAATATCCGCGCCTTGCGCCCCTCGCGCCCGCATCTGCGTGAACGCCGCGTGACCGGGGGTATCGAGGAACGTGATCAATCTCCCCTTCTTTTCCACTTGATACGCGCCGATATGTTGTGTGATTCCGCCCGCTTCGCCCGCCGCTACTTCAGTCTGACGGATCGCGTCGAGCAAACTCGTCTTGCCATGATCTACGTGACCCAGGATCGTCACCACAGGGGGGCGCGCCTTCAACTGCGAAGCATCCTCGCCGGCGATCATCTGTCGCCAGAGAGGCACTTCGCCGGTCTCCGCTTTGACTTCTTCGACAACTTCAGGCGCCGCTTCATAACCGTATTCGGCAACCACGATTGCGGCGGTGTCGAAATCCACCGACTGATTAATGGTCGCCATCACGCCGTTCGTCATCAATTTTTTGATCAGGTCGATGGGGCTTTTTTCGATCTTTTGCGCCAGGTCTCGCACGATAATGTTGACCGGCAATTCGATCTTCTTAATTCCATTGGTACTCATGGGACTGCCTCCAGTTCTCAAAACGCCAAACGCCGCGGGCAATTTGACGCCTTGCTGATTACACCTTCATCGGCGACAACCCAGTGAGTTAACGTTTCACATCTGGCAGGTCACCGTTCCCCAGCCGCGCTATCGGCAGGCAGGGTGTTCATAAAATCTTCCAACGCTGAGCGTTCATTGTCTGTGATCGTTGCCTTCAACGCATGCGCCAGCGCGCCTTTCAAGCCGCGTTCCCAACATTCGCGGCGGTCATGCAAATAGGCGCCTCGCCCGGCTTTTTTACCGGTCGGGTCGGCTTGCACCCCTTCCGCCGCGCGCACAATGCGGATCATCGTCCGCTTGGGCAGAACTTCACGACAGCCGACACACGTCCGCTGGGGCACATGCTTCACGTGTTGAACAGGTTTCTTAGACATGCTCCTTGACGTTGTAATGGCGATGCAGTGAACTGCGTCACCAACATTCACCTGAATTTACTCTTCTTCACCAAATGCGTCGTCGCCGCGCTTGTGTTTCTTGCGACCCACAACTTCGCCGCGTTCTTCGTCCAAGACCAACTCGACGCTCTTCTTCTTGACTTTCTTGCCTTTCTTCTTATCCGCAGACTCATCGTCTCCGCCTGGGGTTTGGAATATCTCCGGCTTCATTGCGAAGAGTTCGTCCAATGAGACGCCGTCTTTGGCGTGTTCGTCTTCCTCTTCTTCGACGACCTTTCTCGCCTCTTTCTTAGTGGGTGCTTGCTTCTCGGCTGGGGAAACCTCCACCGGTGTGGCGGTTCCTTCTGCCGCCTCAGGCTTGGATGCCGCCTCCACAGGCGCATCAGCCGCCACTTCGGCGGGAAGCGTTTCGGGGAATTGAATCGCCGCGAACGCTTCTTCGATATTTTGCATCGCTTTCGGTCCGATGCCGGCGAGCCCGAGCACGCGGTTGGAATCCGCTTTCAACGCCACCATGAGGCTGCCGACCGTATCGTACCCAGCCTCGACGAGAATGTTGAAGGTATGATCTTTGATGCCCGCCTGTTCGAGCGGCATACCGAATGCCGCGGTGGGGATATCGGGGTGAGCGGCTCCTGCCACCTCTTCGGCGCGGGCGGCTTCTTCTTTGATCTGAATGGTGCGGCGTTCCACACGATCGACAAATTGCGCGAGGGCGGTGTATTCTTCCGGGGTGAGCGGGCGATTCTCCGCTTTTTTGGCAAGGATTTCTTCGATGCTGGGAATGGACTCGACCGCGTTGGGCATGAGCGCGGAAAGTTCCGCGTCGGTTTGAAGTTTTTGGACGGAGTCGCCGGCGGCTTCCGTGATCGATTTGATATCGATACGCCAGCCGGTCAATTTTGCGGCTAGGCGGGCGTTCTGCCCATCGCGCCCGATGGCGAGGCTGAGCTGGTCTTCCTGCACAACCACGGTTGCGGTCTTGTTCCCATCCGCGTCAGAGACATAGACACCGGTGACGCGCGCCGGGCTGATGGCTTTGGAAATATAAATAACGGGATCCTGGTCCCATTGAATAATATCGATCTTCTCGTCGTGTAATTCTTTGACGATGGCTTGAATGCGCACGCCTTTGATGCCTACGCACGCGCCGACCGGGTCGACGCCAGCCTGGGTTGCCATGACTGCAACTTTTGCGCGCGCGCCGGGTTCGCGCGAGATCGCGCGGATCTCGACGATGCCGTGATAAATTTCAGGCACTTCATTCTCCAACAGGCGGCGCAGGAAGTTACGATGCCCGCGCGAGAGGATGATCTGCGGTCCGCGCGAGCCGTCTTTTACTTCGAGTACCACCGCGCGGACGCGCTCGTGCACTTTGAATCGTTCGCCGGGGATGCGTTGGTTGGCGGGTAACATCCCCTCGGCTTTCATATCCAGCCCGACGGTGGTTGCCTGGGCGTTGGTGGCTTGCACCACGCCGCTGACGATCTCGCCGAGTTGCCGTTCAAAGTACTGCATTTGGTTGGAGCGTTCCGCCTCGCGAATGCGCTGTTGAATCACCTGGCGGGCAGTTTGCGCGGCTACGCGGCCAAAGTCTTTGGGCGTGGTTTCCACGATCACCATGTCGCCGAGTTGCGCTTCGGGGTTTACCTTTCGCGCTTCATCGAGCAACACTTCGGTCTTTGGTTCCATTACATCTTCAACGACTTCTTTTTCGGCAAACACCAGCACGGCGCCGGTTTCGAGATCGAGCTTTGCCTCCACGTGTTGGGCAGCGGACGCGTTCACAGCCTTGCGGTAGGCAGAGGACATGGCAGACTCGATCGCCCCAAGGATGATCTCCTTGGATAGCTGCTTTTCTTCCAACACTTCGTTGAATGCCAGGGCAATTTCGTTCTTTGACATGCGTGGTACTCCAAATTCACCTTATTTCAAGCAAAAAAGTGGGGGTCAGCCCACTTTCCGATGCGTGCCGTTTAGTTCGTCGTACAGGGGCATTTTAGCACGGGCAATAAAAAGATGCAAGATATAATTCACGCCATGTCTCAACGTGATCTCAACAAAGCCGCTTTGCGCGGCGAGCCTTCTTATGTTTGGCGGGCAGGCCAACAGCGTCGTCTCGGCATGATCGTCAACGCCGCGGGCGAGCGCCTCAAAGGGATGATCCTTGAAAACGGATGCGGAGTGGGAATGTACGTGGAGCACCTCTCCCCTTTCGGCGGAACGGTCATCGGGTTGGAATACGATTTCGAGCGCGCGCGCGAAGCAAAGGCGAACTCGCCTCACATCCTCAACGCGGCGGGGGAATTTCTTCCGCTTCTCTCTTCAACGTGCGACTTGATCCTCAGCCACGAGGTGATCGAACACGTGCAGGACGACCGCGCCGCCATCCGCGAAATGATTCGTGTTTTGCAACCAGGCGGGAGGCTTGTATTGTTCTGCCCGAATCGCGGCTACCCCGTTGAAACGCATGGAATTTATTGGAAGGGGAAATATTATTTCGGCAACCAGTTGTTCGTCAATTATTTGCCGCGCAATTGGCGGGATACGCTCGCGCCGCATGTGCGCGCGTACTCAAAAAGCGATCTATGGAGACTCTTCGATGGCTTGCCTGTAAAATTCATCGAGCAAACGATCATCTTCGGCGCGTACGATAACATCATTGCGCGGTTTGGCATTCTGGGGAAATTTTTGCGCGGGGTATTGCAATTCCTGGAAAAGACGCCGATGAAGATTCTCGGAATTTCCCATTTTTGGGTTGTGGAAAAAATGTAAGTTAATCGTAACTGCTCAGGCATGTCGTTGCGAGGAGGGCTCTTGCTCGCCTGCCCCGATGTTTTTTCGGGGTCCCGACGCCTGTCCTGAGCCTGTCGAAGGGAAGCAATCTCCCGGCATGGGGAGACTGCTTCGGCAAAACCAAGAGCGCCTCGCAGCGA
>CASGHD010000196.1 GCA_949319575.1 uncultured Anaerolineales bacterium
AGTGATGACAGGTTGGGTGTTCCAGCCCACCGACGGGGTAAACGCGGCAGTTTCCGCAACAAGCGTCCCGGGGTTCGAACCGTTGTTGTTGTAGATTCCGAGTCGCAACTGCCCGCCTGCCGTCGACACGTAATAACTCAGGCTTTGGATAGTCGCGCTTTGCGAAAGAGTCACTTGTTGCGCTACGAGTTGGTTGCCGATGCCGGAATACGCGTTGGTGAGAATGCTCGTCTCGCCGATCATGATGGGGGGAACGGGCGTGGAGGTTGGCACGGTGGGAGTGCGGGTTGGGGTTGTTGTGGTTATTGGCGTTGAGGTAGGAATCGTTGGTGTGATGCCTAGAGTGGGTGTAGCCGTATCGGTTGGCGTGGGTGTTGGGATTGAAGAATTTGTGTCCCCCATGTAACGCGCCAAGGCTACATTAAACGGCGAATTATCAGCGTCTCGACGACCCGCAACCACAATTTTCCCATCCGCTTGAATGGCGACAGAAAGCCCGAAGTCATTCTGATTGGACCCAAAGTCTGTGGTGATTAGTCCATCGCCATCGAAACTACTATCCGGGGAGCCATTGCTGTTCAATCGCGCTACAGCAAAATCGTTATCGTTCGACAGACCCGCTGGGTAGTAACCTGTTATAACAATTTTATTATTTACTTGAAGAGCCATACTTTGAACGGAAAAGTCTGTTCCCCCCACCGCCGATTCAACGATGCCATTGACTCCAAAGGATGTATCTAGCGCTCCAAACTCATCATATCTGGCAACCGTGACCCCATTGTCGCGGCTGACAAGCAAAATTTTCCCATCGGGTTGGATGGCGACATACCCCCCGCCAACATTCTCAACAACGGCAATACCATCGCCGTTAAAACTTGAATCCAATGTGCCGTCACTGTTATAGCGGAGCGCCACCATAGCTACGTCTGTGGCATTGGAAGTTCCCCCGCCGACCACAATTTTCCCATCCGACTGAAACGCGATCGAAAAGAGATAATCAATGTCGTTGCCGCCCGGCACCGGCATGATGACAACCCCGCCAGAGCCAAAGGTAGTATCGAGAGAACCGTCAGTGTTGTAGCGCGCCAAGAGGATATCGTCGTCGACAGGTGATACGTTTTTCGAGCCGACAATTACTATTTTCCCATCAGCCTGAATTCCAACATTTGCCACCCAGTCGTCGCCTGCGCCGACATCGGTGATAACCTTGCCGTTCGCGCCAAAACCCAGATCAAGAGAGCCGTCAGCGTTATAACGCGCAATCGCAATCTTCGTATTAGTGGATGGATCGAACTCTGTTGTTGAGCCTGCGGCGACAATCTTGCCATCGCTCTGCAGGGCTACACCAAAGGCGATTTCAGTTTCTCCGAAATCTGTTGTGACAATACCATCCGCATCGAAACTTGCATCCAACGAGCCGTCGGAGTTATATCGGGCAAGGAGAAAGTCGCCATAATAATTTTTCCCAGCCACCACGATTTTCCTATCCGGTTGAATGGCAACCGCATTTGCCTCGCCCGAAGGCGTGGTAACCAACCCATCGCCATCGAAAGTCGAATCCAACATCCCATTACCCGAACTCCCCGTCGTAAACTCCCACCAATCCCCGTTGTTTGCATAAGTCGTTCCTGTTGTGTTATTCGCCCTCACCTGCCAATAGAATGTAGTATCGGACGGCAAATCCTGCAAAGCGGCGTTGGTATCATACGTTCCCAGCCAATACGTTCCGGTCCAATTGGTATCGCAGGAGTTGTTATCGATCGTATCGAAGCAATATTCGTAATCCACAGCCCCGAGGCTGGAGTTCCACTGTAATGAAAGACCCGTGGGCGATACGAGAGCCGCATCGGCCGGGCTTACCTTGCTGAAAGTATCCGGCGGCAGGAGGAGCGCCAAGGAAGCCTCCGCGCTTAACTTCTGCCCGGTGTTCAATTCGCCCTTGAACGTGGTCTTCAACACCACCACGTAATCACGGATGTCATGCACCGTCTCCGCGACTGCTTTTGGCAAATACACCAGTTCATTCCAGTCGGTCGTCCCCGCTAAATTTAACGGGGTATCGACTCGGAACGGACCAAATGATTCACTGATCGGCACATCATATTGAGTAAAAAACTGATATGTTCGGCTGGTAATTCTGCCTGAAAGGTTAGGCAATTCAGAAATGCTATACGGAACCAGTTTGCTTTCCCCGCCTCCCATGCCCACCGGGTAATGGGGAGTTTGAACGCCAACTTTTGAAAAAGTGTCGCTCTCATCGACATGGAAGGTTCCATTATTCGCCGCCTGAGCAGGGTTCACCCTCATCAACCCCGTCATCAACGCAACAATCAAGGAAACGCGCCCAATAGTCGTTATTCTTAGTAAGTTGAACATGACCATCTCCTCTGAAAGGAATTCATTCCTGCTTTTACTGATCCACCATATTGCCAGAAATTTATTTTATACGGCGGCGTTTATCATAGTCAAGAGATGAATGTCACAGTTTTGTTACATGGAGGGGTCTTCCGTAATTAACGGGAAAGAGCCTCACCACGAAGGACAAAAAATACACAAAGGGGAAAAAAAGCCTACATTCCTTGGGCTTTTCCTTTGTGACCATCGTGTCATTTCGACAAGCTCAACGCAAGCCTTTGTGTTTGATAAGGGTTTCCCGTTAAAAACGGTAGAGCCACATGGAGAGAGGAAGCAAAATACCGATTGCAAAACTACCCACTGGACAGTTTTAAAAATAGGACGCAGACACTTGCGCCGAACACAGGGCAGGTAAAACCGTCGTTGAGTTGGTCGCTCAAAGGTTGGGGGTTTAAATCTAGAAGCATCTCCAAATCGCCGCGCGATAATCGAAACAGATTCCGCCTGAACAGACATCGGGTTGATCGCTAACGTATTAAACAAAAGCGCTGCAACCAAAAGTGCGCGAAGGGTGATTTCTGTCAATGCTTTCACTGCAAACATAATTCCGCCTCAACCTTGAGTTTCTACATAACATATTAATCATCTCCAGGCTACAAAACAGGCTACAAAATCAGTCTATACAACTTGATTTTACCATCCATTTATGCTATCAATAAGAAAAAATTTCCCCGAGGACGTTGAATGCACCGAGAACGTGTATCTGAAAATGTATATTGGTTCCAAAGTGAAGTGTACGCGCAAGTGACGGCGGGCGTGATCGCGGGTCCGCAATGGGCGGTAGTGATCGACACCCTCGCCCTGCCCGACGAAACCCTGAGCATCCGCGAATTCATCGAGCGCGAATTGAACGTCCCCGTCCGCTATGTCATCAACACCCACTTTCACGCCGACCACGCCTGGGGCAATTGCTTCTTCCCCGGCGCCACCATCGTTGCGCACGAACACTGCCGCGCCATGCTTGAAGAACGCGGCATCCCCTCGCTCGAAGCCGCGAAACGACAAAATCCCGCCATGCGACAGGTCAAGATATCCCTGCCGCACATGACCTTCAAAAACGGCGAACTCACCCTGCGCGTCGGCAAGAAAAACCTGATCCTCTCCACCACCCCCGGGCACAGCGGTGATGGCATCTCTGTGCTGGTGGAGGAAGACCGCATCCTCTTCGCAGGGGACGCCTTTATGCCCCTCCCCTACATCGTCGACGGCAACGTGGACGAGATCATGACGTCCATCAAACACATCGGGCGCATGGGGTTGGAGAACATCGTGCAAGGTCACGGCGATGTCATCCTGCGCGGCGAGATCGACGCGGCAGTCAAAGAAAACCTCAATTACCTGACAACCATCAAACGATCGGTTAAATCCGCGTCGAAGCGCAAGAACGCCGACGAACTCATCGAACAGATCAGCATCGAGTCATGCGGCAAGAGTCGCGTCTACCTCGGCGGGCTTGCCGAACAACTGCACCGTAGAAACCTGCAAGCCTTGCTCCAATCCATGAGTTAGGTGAAGTAGCGCAAAGTTCACTTTGCGATTACTTACAAGCAAAAATTGGCTAAGAGAGTGTTTCTTAAGTCTGAAGCCTGGTTCTTTTGTACACGGATCTCACGGAGCACACGGAAAAAAACAACTTTTTAAAGCTCTTTTCCGCGAACATCAGTGAAATCCGCGGCGTCCGTGTCGAAAAGAAGAAGTTAAGAAACAGTTTCCAAGTGGCAAGGCAAATCTTGCCTTCAGATTGCGCAATTTTTGGAATCATGGAAAGACCTGCGTTTCACGGAAACGTTTTCCTACCCCACGAACAATTTTTTATCGCGAAGCGCTCCAAGGTCGCTACGTTATGAAGTTTCTTCGCGCGCTTTTCGGTGAAATGTTCATAGTGGCAACGTGAATGTTGCCGCACTGCCGAGTCTCCTCGCTACTTTCCAATCACCCCGCTTGCCAACAACTCATCAAGTTCTTCCACAGAAAGAATCTCTCCAAAGACTTCGCGCGTGTGCTCCCCCAGTGTGGGAGCTGGGCGTTTTTCGCCATGCGCAAACACAAACGGAGAATTCAACCCCACCGCCCGTCCGTTCTCTTCGCGGACAAACCCGCGCGCCCTCACCTGCGGATGAGTCAACATCTCCTCGAACGACAAGACCGGCTCCACGCATCCATCCGTATTCGAAAATGCCTCCAGCCATTCGGCTAAAGGCTTCGTCTTGAAGATCGATTCCACGTCAGTTTTGATCGCCCGATCGAATTGGCGTTTCACCAGATCATCCCTGCCGGTCACCCGGCAGAAATCGATCCAGAATGGAGGTTCGAGCGCGGCGAGGGTTAAAAATTTTCCATCCGCGGTTTCATAGATGTTGTAGCAAGCCAGCCCGCCCTGCAGGGGGAGCGTCCCGCCGGCAAACGAGACGCCGCTGAAATACGCCGCCCCCGCCTGCGGAATCATCAACGCCAGCATCCCATCGAATAACGCCATATCGAGATACGCGCCATTGCCTGTAGTTTGTTTCCCGATCACCGCGCTCAAAATGGCAAGCCCAGCCAGCATCGCGCCGCTCAAGTCGGCAATGGTCACACCGAAGGGAATCGGCGCATCACCCTCCTTCGCGTTCAATGCCAACGCGCCGCTGATCGCCGCATAGTTCAGGTCATGCCCCGCGCGTCGACTCAACGGACCTGCCTGCCCATAGCCCGAGAGGGAACAATAGATCAAATCGGGTTTTATCGCCTTGAGCGATTCATACCCGATCTTGTATCGTTCAACCACGCCGGGGCGAAACCCTTCGATCACAACATCCGCAGTATCCACGAGTTTCAAGAACGCCTCGCGCCCGCGCGGGTTGCGATAGTTGACCGCGACGCTTTTCTTTCCCTGGTTGATGGTTTCGAACAAGCCGCCCAACCCCATTTCAGCGGGAGCCAGCCGCGCATAATCGCCCGCGGTAGGCGTTTCCACTTTGACCACCTCCGCGCCGAGGTCGGCGAGTAGTTGCGTGAGGAATGGTCCCGGCAACAGGCGCGTAAGGTCCAGGATGCGAATCCCTTTGAGTGGTTGAATCATAAAAGTCTCCATCGCCGAATGGAAGAGGCTTCCCACCTCATCCTATGGTCTTCTCGAGGTTGTGAAAACCCAATGTCCGTACGCGGAATGCGCAGACAGCGCTGAACTCTCCGTAAAAAAAAAGAAAAAAACCGTTCAATCCGTATACAAAAGAGTATGAACTTGAACTTTGAGAAAGTCATGCCTCATCCTAGATCGCCCCCGCGCATGCTCATCGACAAGTTATTTTGAATCCCGCGATGCTCCGGCGGCTTTTTCCTTGCGCGCGCGCAACCAACCGGCGAGGCTGATGCTGATCACGCGCTCATTGCCGGCAAATATCTTTTGGATGTTCGGTCGCAGCGCCCAGATCAGTATGATCTCGGCGATCAAACCGTACAGCACGTTGATCCACGGCATCAAGCCCATCGAGGCGCGCACGGCAAAAACCACGATGATTCCCAAGCCCACGGTTAACGTTGCCACCGATGCCATGCCCAGTGTGAACAACACGAACGCGCCGATCACGAAGACGATGGGGAACGTCCAACCCCACAAGCCTACCGCGCCGCCCAGCGCCGGCATCGCCCCCGCCCCGCCGCGTAATCGGAAACGCCCATTCGCATCGCGCTCCGCGAGAAAGATCGAATAGTTATGACCGAGGATTGCCGCCAACCCTGCCAGCACATGCGCCAGGCTCGCATCGGGCGTGATTAAACGACTCGCCCACACCGCGACGGTGGCTTTGACAATGTCGAGGATCGCGGTGGCAAACCCGATTCCGAACCCTGCCGCGCGGAACGCGTTCGTCCCGCCGGTGCGCCCGCTTTCAACCTCGCGCAAGTCTTTGCCGGTTTTTAATTTGACGAGGATCAACCCCACGGGGATCGAACCGAGAAGATATCCGAGTAGCACAGCAACAACATCGAGCGCAATTTGCATTTCACTTCCTCCGGGCATAGTCTACATCAAAAAACACGTAATCATGTTTCGAGTTTCTCTATTTGACCTCTTGCATAAGTATCTCCTTCTCAGCCACAGAGCCCACAGAGACTTTTGACCCCGCACCTGCGTTCGGGGCAGGTGGAAATGCTCTTTTTCTTGGCGCTCTCCCCTGGCGCCGCCCGCCAGGGCAGGTGTGTGGCAAAAAAAGACTTTCGCAAGAGGCGTATTGGGACTTTCGCTTTTACTGCTCTAAGACGGTCTGCCTGCCTTCGACCCTGAAGTCGCGCTTCCGCTGGGCGAGGCAGTTACAGGTCCGGTGAGAGGCGGGTGGATGGTCAAAGCGCGAATGAGTCACCGAATGAAGACGGCTAATCCCCAGCATATCATGGTGGCAAGGGCTGGCTCGAGCGCGGCGCGGCGTGAAGGGAGTTCTTCGCGCAGGTTGATCGCCAGATTGGTCAGCCCATACATGGGGCCGATCATCATCAACCCGAATTGGATCGGCGAGATGGGCCAATAATGAAACCCCGCGGCGAGTTGCACGCACACGAAGGCAATCCCTAACGACCACGCGTATTCCCAACGACCATCTAAACGGAGGTGAAAGATTCTGAGGCTGGCAAACCCGGCAAAGAGGAACAACGCCGGCAGGGTAAAAAAGAGTCGCAAGTCGCCATATCGCAACGCGACCGCGAGGATAAAAAATAGCGCGTATGAAATGGCGGTTAAACCTGCCAGGGCGGTGGCGTAGTATGGCGCGCCGGGATCTACAACAATGTATTCGGCAATAAAGGCGAAGATGAGGAAAATTCCGCTCACGGCAAAGCCGATCCACCAGGGCGTTCCATCGGGGAGCAGGGATAGCGGGACGCTGATGGCGAGCGTGGTTAGTGTGGGCAGGATCCACCATTGATAGGTAGACCTGCCGCTGAGGGAGGGATGCCCGCGCAGGAGCCAGTCCATGCCGGTGGCGGTGAGCCCGGCGGTGAGCAGGCTCATGATAATAGGAATATTCAGCGGGATGGAAAGGAAGAAACCCGGTAGTTGCAGTTCGAGGTCGAATTCCGGCGATTGGATGACGCGCGCCAGCGCCAGCGCGAGTAACACGGTGGATGTCAGCACGCCGATACGGTTCGAATCGGGCAGGTACGAGCGTTCGTTCATATTCTTCATTTTAACCCGTGCCGTGGAAGCGTGCCAGCGCATGAATCGGTATGGTAGAATCAATTGCTTATGAACGTGGAAAACGCGGAAAAACTTCCCCCTGTTCCCGGTGTATTTCAATCGTTACGACTCGGCTTTGATGTGGTCTCGTCGCACGTGTGGTTGATCTTCCTGCCGATCGCCTTGGATGTGTTCCTCTGGCTGGGTCCGCGTTTGAGCGCGGGGCAGGTGTATTCGTCGCTGTTGGCGAACATGCTGGCAGTATTCAAGGACCGTCCCCTGCCCGAAGCCGAAACCAAGGCGCTGAGCGATTTTGTCGAAGCGGTGAACCACATCAACTGGTTTAGTTGGTTGCGCACCTTGCCGATCGGGATCTCCAGTTTGGATTCATTCATCCTCCCGGAGAATCTAACCGTGCAAACCCCATTGGGAACACAGACGGTCATCCAATTGGGATCGATCCTCAGCCTGCTCGGCTGGACGTGTCTCATCATCCTCGCCGGCTGGCTCGGCGGAAGTTTATATTTCCGGCTGGTATCCATCACCACGCTCGGTCGGGAAGAAACGAGTATTAGCATGGGGCGGGCGATTGTCCAAACCGTCTTGCTGTCGATGGTGTTGAACATCGGTTTTTTCATCGTCTTCCTACCGGTTTCGATGATCGTCGGGGCGGCGGGGTTGTTCAGCCCGGTGTTGAGCACAGCCCTCATGCTCGTCCTTGCGCTCTTTTCATACTGGCTGATCGTGCCGTTGTTCTTCACCCCGCATGGGATTTTTGCCAGCCGGCAAAATGCGTTCCATTCGATCTACTCCAGCCTGCGGGTTTCGCGCTTCACCTTCCCGACCAGCGCCTTATTCGTGCTGACTGTGTTCGTTGTTGCCAGCGGGCTGAACTTTTTGTGGAGGGTTCCCCCCAGCAACACGTGGATGAAACTGGTTGGTATCTTCGGTCACGCGTTCATCAGCACCATGCTTCTCTCTGCCAGTTTTGCGTATTATCGCAATATCAACGCGTGGTTGCAGGTGGTTTTGGAACAGATTCAGCAAAAACAAAACATGCCGACGCAACAGGCATGACTACTTTTATAGTAACCTGACGCCGTTCCCCAAGGGAACGGAAACCCTTCGGAGGTATTTGTGGCAAAGAAACAAGACACCGGCTACGATGTAGGATCGATCCAGGCGCTCGAGGGAATCGAGCATGTGCGCAAGCGCCCCGGCATGTATGTAGGCGGCACCGACATCAAAGCCTTGCACCACCTCGTCTACGAAGTGGTGGATAACGCCATCGACGAAGCGCTGGCGGGCTTCTGCACCGCGATCAACATCACCATCCATGCCGATAGCAGTGTGACCGTGGAAGATAACGGGCGTGGCATCCCGGTCGGTCAACACCCAACCAAAAGGGATGCGAAAGGCAAGCCCATGGAAACGGTCGATGTGGTGATGACCGTCATCGGCGCGGGCGGCAAATTTGGCGGCGGCGGGTACAAAGTCTCCGGCGGTTTGCACGGCGTGGGCGTGAGCGCGGTCAATGCGCTTTCCGAGTGGATGACCACCGAGATCAAGCGCGATGGCAAGGTCTGGCAACAACAATATAAACGCGGCGCGCCGCAAGGCTCCATCAAGCAGATCGGCAAAGCCTCGAAGGAAGAAAGCGGCACCAAGCAAACCTATAAATTCGATAAACAAATCTTCACCGAGGATATCGATTACCGCTTCGACACGCTCGTGCAACGCTTCCGCGAAATGGCGTTCGTGACGCGCGGCGTGACCATCAAATTCGTAGACGAGCGCAACGACCGCGAGATGACCTTCTACTTCGAGGGCGGCATCACCTCGTTCGTGCGCTACCTCAACCGCAACCGCGAGAACCTTCACTCCGTGGTGTATGTGGAAAAAGAGATCGAAAACATTGGCGTTGAAGCCGCCATCCAATATACAGACGCGTACACCGAATCAGTCTATTCGTTTGCCAACACGATCAACACCATCGACGGCGGGACGCACCTGACCGGTTTGCGCTCCTCGTTGACGCGCGTCATCAACGATTATGCCCGCAAGAACGGTTTGCTCAAGGATGCCGACCCAAACTTCTCCGGTGACGACACGCGCGAAGGACTCACCGCCATCGTTTCGGTCAAGCACCCGGGTCCGCAGTTCGAGTCGCAGACCAAGGTCAAGTTGATGAACCCCGAAGTGCAAACGTATGTCACACAAGTAGTCGGTGACGCGTTCGGCACGTTCCTCGAGGAAAACCCGCAAGCCGCAAAAGCCATCGTTGCAAAATGTCTCACCTCTGCCCGGGCGCGCGATGCGGCGCGCAAGGCGCGCGATCTCGTCATCCGCAAATCCGCGCTCGAGTCGCTAACCCTGCCGGGCAAACTGGCAGACTGCTCGGAACGCGATTCGTCGAAGACCGAACTCTACATCGTGGAAGGCGATTCCGCAGGCGGATCAGCCAAACAGGGGCGTGATCGGCACTTCCAAGCCATCCTCCCCCTGCGCGGCAAGATCATGAACACCGAGCGCGCGCGCCTCGACAAAATTCTTTCGAGCAATGAGATCAAGGCGCTCATCTCAGCGTTGGGCACCGGCATTGGAGACAACTTCGATCTCGAAGGATTGCGCTACGGGCGCGTCATCATCATGACCGACGCCGACGTGGACGGCTCGCACATCCGCACGTTGTTGCTGACCTTTTTCTTCCGCTACATGCCGCAACTGATCGATGACGGGCATCTATACATTGCCCAACCTCCGTTATATCGCATCGCGCACAAGAACAATGTCAAATATGTGTACAGTGACAAGGAAAAAGACAAGGCGCTGAAAGAGATCGGCGATAAGGCAAACCTGCAACGCTACAAAGGTCTCGGCGAAATGAACCCGGATCAACTGTGGGAAACCACCATGAACCCCGAGAACCGCACCCTGCTTCTCGTAACAGTGGATGATGCCGCCGAAGCCGACCGCACCTTCGATATGCTGATGGGCGACGCGGTAGACCCCCGTCGCAAGTTTATCCAAACGCACGCCAAGGCAGTGCGCAACCTGGATATTTAGCCGACACCCAACGTCCCGCAGACTTCCAACCTGCGGGACGTTTTCTTTCACCTTTGCGGCTTAGAGAGTGATTCTTAAGTCTGCGTCATCTTCTTTTTGTACACAGATTGCGCGGAAAAGACGGAGACGAGCCTCTTTTTTTGATGGTTTTTCCGCGCAACTCCGTGAAATCCGTGGCGTCCGTGTCCAAAAAAGCCTTTAAGAAACAGTCTCTTACGCGCGTGACAGGCTATTAGACCGCCGCCGCAGCGCAACACCTACATCTTAAGGGAGCCCCACCTTTCCTCTTTGTTATGAAAGTACCATAGTGATTGCCTGCGGAGGTGGAGTAAAATTTTGAAAGCGACCCGTTCATGAACCAAACTCAAAGCCCCAACCAGGTATTCAATCGTATTCTGCAAGCCGTTGTCCTGCTCTACCAGTTTGTGGCTGTTGCGGCGTTCATCGTCTCCGTGTTTTTCGCGGTACGCTGGATGAACCAGCCCTTCCTCGGCGGCTTCTTCGAAAGCACCCTCGTTCTCAACGGGACGGGAAAGAACACCTCCACACAACAGCCCTGGTCCCTCTACGAACAGGGCTTTGTCTTTGGCGACCAACTGATCGCCGTGGATGGAAAGCCGGTCAAATCCTCCGCAGACATCCGCAACGCGCTCGCCTCTTTCCAGACGGGAGACTCGGTCGCCCTCCTGCTACAAACTTCCGCAGGGGAAACAAAGACCGCCGAAATCACCATCCAGGCATTTCCCTCCGCGGACCGCTTCGCCTACTTCATTATACCGGCGCTGATCAGCGGCGTATTTCTCTTCGTTGGTCTGTGGATCTTCGGCTTCCGCCGCAATGAGCCAGCCGGGCGCGCCTTTTCCATTTTTTCATCCTCCCTCGGAATTTCCATCGGCGCCCTGTTCAACCTCTATACCACGCACGAATTTTCTCACCTTTGGACTCTCTCTGTCGCCCTCGCCGGCGGGGCGCTGATCGACCTGAGCCTGGTCTTCCCGCAGGAATCGCGTTTGGTGATCGGTCGCGCCTACTTGCGGAGCATCGGGTACATCGTTGCCGTTGTCCTTTCGCTGTGGGCATTCACCACATTGTTCGATACCGAAAACGCCATCGCATATGTGGCCGCATGGCAAAGGATTTATTTGTTCGCCGGCATCGCCGGGCTGTTTTACTTCGGCAACCTCACCTACCGCGGCTTCTGGACGATCTCGCCGGTAGTCAAGAGTCAGGCGCGCACCATCCTGACCGGCTCCCTGATCGCGTTCGTCCCCGTTGTTTCGTGGTTGTTATTATCTTCCTTCAACGATACCCCGTTCAACCCCTATCTGTTCCTCTTCATGGTTGCCTTCCCGCTCGTGAACGGATTCGTCATCCTGCGCTACCGGCTCGTCCGCACCGATTACTGGATCCGCCAGGGGATTGTCTACTCCATTCTGACCGGGCTGGTCATCGCCATGTACGGCTTGCTGGTTAGCGGCATTGGCTTGATCTTCACCGACCGAATGCCATCGGATGATCCGTTTCTGATCGGGGCGCTGGTCTTTTTTGTAGCCGTCTTCCTCGACCCGGCGCGTACCCGCCTGCAAACCCTGGTAGATAGCGCCTTCTTCCGCGGACAACGCGCCTACGAAGAACGATTGCGGACGTTCAGCCACGAACTCACCAGCGCGGTGGACCTGTATTCCATTGGGCGCGTTCTGCGAGAACAAATCGCCAGCAGTCTTATTCCCGACCGCCTGCACATCTACATTTACGATTCATTGAACGATCAATATGCCGCCCTGCCCGGCGTCGACAGCCGTCCCACCAGCGACATCCGCTTCGCCTCCGGCAGTCCTTTAGCGCATCACCTTCAAGCTGAAAAAATTCCACTCTATCTGGATTCTATACACGAACCCGCTGATTTGAAAAGCGAAGATTCCCGCCTTGCCATATTGGGCGCGCGGCTTTTCGTCGCATTGCCCGGCGAGGATAAACCAGTCGGCTGGCTGGCGCTCGGCAGCGCGCTCTCCGGCAACGCATACATGCCTCGCGATCTCGACTTTCTCGAAAACCTTGCCGACCAGGCTTCACTGGCCATTTCGCGCGTGCAAACCGTTCTCGACCTCGAACGGCGCGTGCAGGAAATGAACGCCCTCACTCGCGTGTCGCAGGGCGTGAACATCACCCTCACCTTCGACGATGTGCTCGAATTGATCTTTGCGCAGGCGACGCAGATCCTCCCCTCCACCCATTTCCACATCACGCTCTACAATAAAGCCGCCAATTATTTTTATTACGGCTTCTGCGTGGATGACCGCGAACGCGCGCCCCACCGCGAAAACAGACCCTTACCGCCCAGTTTCGGCCTGGGACAAGAGATCATCCGCCGCGGCGCCACCATCCTCACACAGGATTACTCGCGCGAATGCCAGGCGCGCAACATCACCGCCTCCTCGCCCGGCATCTACGCATGGATGGGTGTGCCATTGAACGCCGGCGCCGAGACCATCGGCGCGTTGAGCGTGGCGAGCCGCGACGCCACCGTCACCTACACCCGCGCCCAACTCGAACTCCTGCAAGCCATCGCCGACCAGACCGTGGGCGCCATTGTGAAAGCGCGCTTGCTCGAAGAAACACAGGAACGCGCCCGCCAACTTTCCACCTTGAACGAAATTACGCGGCAACTCACCTCCACGCTCGAACAAGAACCGTTGCTTCAAAACATCCTCGAGAACGCCGTCAGCATTTTGAATTGCGAATCAGGCTCGCTCTTCCTCATGGATGACCAGACCGGCGACCTCGTCTTCCGCGTCACGGTCGGACCTGCGGCCGGCAACCTGCTCGGTCAGCGCATTCCCGCCGGGGCGGGGATCGTCGGACGCGCTGTGCAAACGCGCGTGCCAGTCATCGAGAACGACGGGCAACGCTCCTCAATGAGATTCGATGCCGCCGACAAACAGACCGGCTACCTCTCGCGTTCCCTGCTCGCGGTACCCATGCTCATCAAAGACCGCGTGCTCGGCGTGATCGAAGTCATCAACCGCAATGACGGGCTTCCATTCGTGGCAGACGACCAGAACCTGCTCACGGCATTTGCCGGCCAGGCGGCGGTGGCCATCGAAAACGCCCGTCTGCTTGCTCTTACAGACCAGGAACTCTCTGCCCGCGTGGAGGAGCTTTCCATCATGGGTCGCATCGTGCGCGAACTCAATGCCAGCCTCGATGTGGATCGCGCCATGAACATTACCCTCGACTGGGGCATGCGCCGCTCGAACGCCGAAGCGGGGTTGATCGGCATGTTGGAAGGGAACGACCTGCGCATCATCGCGCAGGAAGGGTACGAAGACCAGTTGAGCGACACCACCATCGCTCGCGCCATCCTCGAACTGACCGCCGTCAAGGAGGCGATCGACAAAAGTCAGCCGAATCAGGTGTCCCTGCTGGGAACCGGGCATCGCGGCATCTTCCCCGGCGCGCATACCCAGATCATCGTCCCCATACGCCGCGAAGCCGGTGTGATCGGCTTGATTCTGCTCGAAAGCGTCAGTGACTCGCAAGGCAACCTGGATTTCCTCAACCGCCTGAGCGATAACGCCGCCATTGCCATTTACAACGCGCAACTGTACGGCGAAGTGCAACAAGCGAACACTGCCAAGAGCGAATTTGTTTCGCTCGTGGCGCACGAACTCAAAAACCCGATGACCTCGATCAAGGGGTATTCCGAACTTCTCGCCTCGGGCACGGTGGGGCAGATCAACGAAATGCAAACCAACTTCCTCGGCACCATCCGCTCGAATGTTGAACGCATGTCGGTGCTGGTGTCAGACCTGAACGATAACGCCAAGATCGAAGCCGGGCGCATGAAGCTTGATTTCAAGCCCGTAGATCTTGCGGCTGTGGTGGAAGATGTATTGCGCTCCACCCGCCGCCAAGTGGAGGAAAAACACCAGGAAGTGCAAGTGAACATCCCGCCGCAATTGCCACAAGTCTGGGCAGACCGCATCCGCGTGGGGCAGGTAATGACGAACCTGATCAGCAACGCCAACAAATACACCACCGACGGCGGAACAATCGTGGTCGGCGCCGAAGAGACCGCCAACCAATGGGACGAAACCGGGGCGAAGCGCGTGGCGCACCTGTGGGTACGCGATAATGGCATCGGCATCAGCGCCGAAGATCAGGCAAAGATATTCCAGAGATTCTTCCGCTCGGATGATATGAAAGCGCGCGAAGCGCCGGGCACCGGGCTGGGGCTGAACATCACCAAAAGTTTGGTTGAAATGCAGGGCGGGCGCATCTGGTTCGAAAGCGAATACCGAAGCGGCACCACGTTTCACTTCACCATTCCGATCGCGGAAGGAATCTCACAGATATGACGTTACACTTTGCGGTTGGGCAGGCGCACGCGCTGAATGGGCGCGAAGCCAGTTTGCAGGCAACCCACCAGGCGCTGAACCGCCTCGGTCCCGTGACGCCCACGTTTGGCATGGTTTTTGCGTCGCATCAATATCAGGCGCGCGATGTGGTGAGCGGCATCTCCGGCTTGCTTGGCGATACGCCCATCATCGGTATGAGCAGTCCTGTGGGCATAACAAATGAAGGCGCGCATCCGAACTCGGTTGTCATCGCGCTCATGGCGGGCGATGTGCAAGCTGAAACACACTGGATCCCCGGCTTTGCCCAATCGGCTCGCGAGTCTGGCGCGAAACTGATGAAATCAGTGATCGATCACAAGGATAACCGCGCCTTGCTCTTTTTCGCTGATGGTTTCAACGGCGATGCCGACCAGTTGTGCAATGCAATTCCCAATGTGACATTTCCACTGGCGGGGGCGCTATCTGCCGGGGATATGCACACGGGTCATTCCTACCAACTGGCTGGTCCACAAACTGGAGGCGGCGCGCTCACTGCCGCGTTCCTACGCGGCGACTTCCGCGTGGGAATTGGCGCGGCGCACGGGTGGAACCCGGTCGGCGCGCAATTCCGCGTGACGCGTTCGCGCGGCTTCTGGTTGCGCACATTGGATGGCAAGCCCGCCTCCGAAACCTACGCGCGCCTGTTCGGCTACCCAGCGCGCGACTGGGCGTTCCCGCCGCTAAGTCACCTTGCGCGGTTGTATCCATTGGGCGTGGAACAAGGCGACCAAATGACGATCCGCTCCCCCATCCGTGTGGAAGCGGATGGAAGTTTCCGCATGAACGCGCCCGTCCGCGATGGCACAGATGCTTACCTGCTGGTGGGAAGTCGCGTCTCATGTGAGAACGCCGCACACGCCGCCGCTCAACAAGCCTTAAAAGCGCTGGATGGCGCAAAACCGGTCTTTGCTTTTGTGATAGTGGACCTCGCCTGGGAGATGCTGTTGAAGTCTCACCCCGGAGCCGAGGTTGCCGCCTTGCGTGAAATCTTCGGGTCAGACCTGCCGATCGCCGGCGGATACTCGCTTGGGCAGATCATCCCAGGGAAGTTGCCGGTACCGCAATTATTAAACCAGCACATCGTGGTGGTTGCCTTTGGGGAAAATAGATAAGTACGGCAAAGTTCACGTTGCGGTACGAATACCTATGGGGGTATGATTAGGGGTGGAATGAGGAGACCAAAATGAAATTCAAAGCCGTCGTGTTTGGATGTTTCCTGCTGTTGAGCGCCTGCCTGCCGATCCCAGCCACGCCGATTGCGTCGGCTGTTCCTTCTTTTACGCCGCTTCCGCCGGCAACACCGCCCCCCCTGCCTCCCATCATGGCTACGCAGACGTTCATCTCCACCGAATCGCCGACTCTCCTGCCGGTTGCTAACACGCCCACATCCGCATCAACATCCTCGCCTGCCAACCCTGCGTTTTGCTCCGACCCGCAAGTGATTGCAGTCATCGATGCGTTCAAGTCTTCCATGCTCAACGAAGATGGGTTGTTATTGAGTCCGCTTGTCGACCCGCTCACTGGCATGGACGTTCGCTTCTTCCGCGCTGGAAACGTATTGACGTATTCTCAAGAGCAGGCAAAATTCCTTTTTGTATCAACATATCAAGCGGATTGGGGAGCGCATCCCACCAGCGGCGAGAACCTGACCGGCGCGTTCCATGAGGTGGTTGTGCCCGAATTGCAGAAGTTCCTCCAGAAAAACTATGCGTTGTATTGTAATGAACTCCATCATGGCGGGGCGACTTATCAACCCAATTGGGCGTATGATGGCAATTTTTACGCGCTGTATTTCCCCGGCTCGGATGAATTCGGCTTCCTCGATTGGCATACCTGGGTGATTGGCATCGATTATGTAAACGGCAAGCCTTATATCTACACCTTGACCCAGTTCTTCTGGGAGCCATGATCTCGCAGAACTTTTCTCCCTCACGTTATGCAGAATGCATCGAAGGTTCCCTTGAAGAACCGGCAGTGGCGTTGAAAAAGCTGATAAGAATATCGTAGTGACCACTGTTGCACTTTTCCAATTAATAGACTGTATCGGAAATTAAATCGGGACGCTGGTTCACCCAGACCCTTGCGCCGCCCGCAGGGCAGGTGAAACACAGATTTTTTCTTTTTCGAATCAGCGAAAATCAGCGTTTTTCTGTAACTGCTCAGCCTCGGAACATGTCGCTGCGAGGCGCTCTTGGTTTTGCCGAAGCAGTCTCCCAATACCGAGAGATTGCTTCCCTTCGACAGGCTCAGGACAGGCGTCGGGACCCCGAAAAAACATCGGGGCAGGCGAGCAAGAGCCCTCCTCGCAACGACATGCCTGAGCAGTTACGCTTTTCTGCGTCCAAAAAATGTTCTTCGCTTATTACCAATAAAGTCTAATCGAGCAATAAAACTAACCGCTGAGCCTCGGAGACACCGAGAAAAAATAGTTAAAAACTCCGGGACTCGGTGTCTCGCCTGTCCCGAAGCTCTTTCGGGAGTGGTTCAAAACGGAGTAAAAGGATTGTTCGGTTAAATTCTTATTCTGCAACATGTCGCGTTACGCCCAGTTACTCATTGAATTGTTGATAATTTTGGTAAGAATTCTTCAGGCGGGGTATACTATATTGCAACGTTATTGTAAAAACTTGCAACAAGGAATTCTATGTCCTGCGCTTCGGAATATGCCCCCCAACTTCGTTCACGCGGTTATCGAATAACTCCCCAGCGGATGGCAATCCTGCATGTCCTTCGCCATTCAGGGGAACATCTCTCCCCGCGCGATGTGTACCAAAAAGCGAAAAAGGATTTCCCCCGCCTCACCGAGCCTACGGTCTATCGCACGTTGGAGTTTCTTGTGCGGAATGGGCTGGCGCGCCCTGCGCAGGCAGGGAACGGACGATTACGCTATCAATTGGCAACGGGCGACCATCATCATATCGTTTGCCGGGGGTGCGGCGATGAGATCGAAGTGGAACATAGTTTGCTCGAAAGCCTGTATCGCAAAATGGAATCAACCAGCGGGTATAAACGTATCGATAGTCATGTGACTTTCTTCGGGGTGTGCCCGGAGTGTCAACAACCATAAAAGAGGAGCTGATTAATATGCACTACTCACCTGCCCTATTACATATTCCTGACGGATTCTTGTCTCTAATCGTTTCGCTGATCTGTTGGGCAATCACGGCAGTCGTACTGGCAATGGCTGTCTCGCGTTCGAATAAAGCCCTCGGCGAAAAACAGGTCCCCTTGATGGGCATCATGGCGGCGTTCATCTTTGCCGCGCAAATGCTTAACTTCCCTGTGGCGGGCGGCACATCGGGTCATTTGCTAGGCGGCGCGCTCGCGGCGATTACGCTCGGTCCGTGGGCAGGGATGCTGGTGATGACCGCCGTGATTGCCGTGCAGGCGTTGTTGTTTCAGGATGGCGGCTTGCTCGTGATGGGCGCGAATATTTTGAACATGGGTCTGGTCACCGCGGCGATTGGGTATGGTTTGTATCGCGGTGTTTCCAATTCGAGCCGAGGCGCGAAACTCGCTGTTGCCGGCGTTGCCGCATGGATTTCTGTCATGGCTGGCGCGCTATTCACGGCGTTACAACTTTGGGTGAGCGGAACATCGCAACTACAGGTTGTGATCCCTGCCATGCTTGGCGTCCACGCATTGATCGGTATTGGCGAGGCGGCGATTACTGTTGCGGCGCTTGCGTTCATACTGCAAACGCGCCCCGACTTGCTCAATGAAAAATCAACAGCGGCGCAGGGGTCGCGCGGCTGGGTGGTGGCGGGGGTTGTCATTTCGCTCGTGGTGGTATTGCTTTCTCCTCTCGCCTCTGCGTTCCCCGATGGACTAAACCGCGTGGCTGAAGATCTAGGTTTCATTCACACAGCTCAGTCAGGCTCCGGTCCATTGGCGGGATATTCAGTCCCGTTTTTTGCCGACGCATCATTCTCGAAGATAGCGGCTGGAACGATCGGCGCGCTGGTTGTGCTGGGGCTTTCGATCCTTGCAGGCAGGTCGTTGCAGAAGAAGACGTAAAGCGAAAATTTCTTAGAGACTGTTTCTTAAAAGCTTTTTTGGACACGGACGCCACGGAGTTGCGCGGAAAAACCATCAAAAAAAGAGGCTCTTCCCCGTGTTTTCCGCGCAATCCGTGTACAAAATGAAGATGACACAGACTTGAGAAACACTCTCTTAGCCACAGAGCGCCCAGAGATTTTGAGATTCTCTCTGCTGTCTCGGCATCTCTGTTGCTAAGGAAATTCACACGCAGATTTCGCCGCTCCCTATCAATAATCGTAAACCGCCAATCGAAGTACCGAAATGCATTCCGACGCCTTTGACCGTTTCCATCATGGGCATAGCGCCCTCCACAGCCTCGACCCGCGTATCAAGGTCGTGGTGACGATTGCGTTCATTGTGTCTAACGCGCTGTTACCCGATGGCGCGTGGATGGCGTTCGCGCTGGCATGGCTGATGATCTTGATCGCCAATATTGCCTCGGGGTTGGGAGTTGGATTCTCTTTCCGCCGTTCGTTCATTGCCCTGCCATTTGCCCTCGCCGCGATCACCGTTTTATTTTCAATCCCCGGCAAAGCAGTTACGTCGTTTCATTTTCTGATGTGGGATATGGTCATCACCGACGCGGGTTTGTTGCGCTTCGTAAGCATCGTTGTTCGTTCGTGGCTGTCGGTGCAGATGGCGATCCTGCTCGTGGCAGTGACGGAGTTTCCGAAGATCATCCATGCCTTGAACCACCTGCGCGTGCCGACGATCCTCACGGTGATCATCTCATTCCTGTACCGGTATCTGTTCGTGCTGGCGGACGAGGTGATGCGGCTGCTCCGGGCGAGGGAAGCGCGTTCCGCTGTGGTAGCAGGTAGCAATAGCGGGGGAAGCGTGTTGTGGCGGGCGCGCGTCACCGGGAATATGGCAGGTCAATTATTCCTGCGCAGTTACGAACGTAGTGACCGCGTCTACAATGCGATGCTTTCGCGCGGCTATAAAGGCGAGTTGATGACGATGCACTCGCATGAATATCGCGCCAGCGATTGGCAGATCGGAAGTATTGTATTCATCGGCATCCTCATCGCGCAGATCGTTGGGAGACTTCCATGACAGAGATCATCCGCGTGGCGGACTTGCAATTTTCATATCCCGACGGGCACAAAGCGTTGCGCGGCGTGTCATTCACATTATGCGAAGGCGATAAAGCCGCGCTGGTGGGTCCGAACGGCGCGGGCAAATCCACATTGATGTTGCAGTTGAACGGGATTTTGGAAGGGCAGGGCGAGGTGGAGATCGACAACTTGCGCCTCTCGCGCGACAACCTGCCGGTCATTCGCGCGCTCGTGGGTCTCGTTTTTCAAAACCCCGACGACCAGCTTTTCTCGCCGACAGTGTTCGAGGATGTGGCATTCGGTCCGCTTCACATGGGACTGCCCGAAGGTGAGGTGATTCAACGCGTGGATGCCGCGCTCGAATCGGTGCGGATGAGCGCCTACCGCGACCGCCTCTCTCACCATTTGAGCGTGGGAGAAAAAAAACGGATCGCCATCGCCACCGTGCTGTCGATGCGACCCAAAATTCTGGTGCTGGACGAACCCTCGGCGGGACTCGACCCCCGCGCGCGACGCGCGCTAATTAATTTGCTTCGTGATTTGCCGATCACAATGCTGGTCTCAACACATGATATGCGGTTGGTCGAGGAATTGCTTCCGCGTACGATCGTGATGGATGAAGGTCTCATCGCGGCAGATGGCATAACAAAAGAAATTTTGGGTAATGAAAAATTCTTGAACGCACACGGGTTGGAAAAGCCATAGGGAGGGAGGCAAGTAGACGGGGAAATTGGCAGGTTGGTGGATAGGGAAACAGGTTAGCGGGCTGGTAGAACTGCCCACGTGAGCGCTTCCACACTGATCACTGATATGGTCGTCCCCCTGTGGGATTACTTCATGACTGGCGTCTTGGCTATGTTCACCAATTGGTTGACATCCCTGCAACGGATTCGACTCTCTCCATCCATGAATGGACCAACCATCGTCCATCGTCAATCGTCCATCGCCTCGCAAAACGAACGCCCAATCTCCAGTCCTCTATTCCCTTTCCAAAACCGTAACCATCCCCCCACCGACCCGCTGTTAGCCCAAAGTAGAAATGTCCCATTTCGCCAAAGTTAAAATGTCCCCTTCGGAGGACAGGAAAATGGAGACACTACTGAATATGAGCAGCAAAGAAATCAATCGATTGGAAGTGATGCAAAAGGGTCAGAAAAGCGAATGAGCCAAAAAGAGGCAGGCGTCATTCTAGCGCTGAGTACGCGGCAGGTGAAACGACTTTTGAAAGGCTATAGGGAACAAGGCGCGGCAGGTATAGTCTCAAGACAACGCGGGCGAAAAAGCAACAATCGACTAGCCGAGGAGGTGAAGAAAAAAGCGCTGGATTTGTTAAAAAGCAAATACAAAGGGTTTGGTCCCACGTTGGCGCATGAGAAATTGGCAGAGAAAGAAAAATTGAAACTATCCGACGAAAGTGCGCGGAAGCTCATGCTGGAGGAAGGCTTGTGGAAGTCGCGCACATTGAAAAAGATCGTGAGCCACCCACTGCGTGAACGATGGGCTTGTTTTTGAGAATTGGTTCAGATCGATGGCTCACCACACGACTGGTTCGAGGGTCGGGCAGAAGCCTGCGCATTGCTGGTTTTCATTATATGGACAGAAAATCAAAAACCAAAATTCTTCGCCACATATGGTGTTTTCTGTATGAAAAATGCGAAATACGCTGAGTAGTTACAAAAGATCAAGAACAAGAAAAAATTCCACAAACTAGTATTACAGCGCAAGGTTAATCTGTTGTATGGGTAAACCGTCCACGAATATTCACGAATACACGAATGCCTCGATAGACTCAACACAAGCACGCGAATGCCCGGCGCGAATTCGAGTATTCGTGGATGGTTTGGGGCG